>JANQPU010000372.1 GCA_028285315.1 Acaryochloris sp. IP29b_bin.176 | reverse complement strand
AAACTGTGCCTGCAAGCGTAATTCTCAAATCTGTGAAATCCTCTCCTAGCCTACTTTAGTCACTAATCAAAATTACACTCTTGGAGACTTATTGGTATGGGGACATGGTCAGTAGCCTTCACCCTCTTGATCGACGAACGAAGACGACTAACACTAGCTACCACGATGAGTTGTTGATGCGGGTCCCCTCATAGCTATTTTTCATCGACAAGATGCTCAGCATCATGACTGTATAGATCGCCTCAAGGTTCTCATTAATGAGCAATACAGTTTAATTACGACCTTTACAGTGCTATGTGAGGTACATAAGCTAATTCAACGGTACACTAACTCAATACTTGCGCAAAAAGCACTTTTTGAACTGGGAGAAGCCTTAGATATTTTTCAATTAGACGAAGGAGGGATTCAAGATGCAATGGCCCTCGTCGTTACAACAGCTCAATGGCAAGGGACACTTCAGGATGCATCTATCGTTGTGATTGCCAGGCTCTTGGACGTAAACATTTGGACATTGGATTACCGAGATTTCAGTCGTTTTCAGGATCTTCATCTGTGGAATTAAAAAAGGCTCACGCTTTTTCCAGCATGAGCTTGGTTCGTTTGAGGGGTTCAGGGATAGAAATCGGATAGTCCCCTGTAAAGCAAGCTGAACAATAGTTCTCAGGGTTACGCTCTGTCGCTGCTAACATGCCTTCCCAACTGAGATAGTGCAGGGAGTCAACCCCAATTTTTTGGGCAATGTCTGAAGTAGAAGTTGTAGCAGCAATCAGCTGATCTTGATCATCCGTGTCAATCCCATAAAAGCAGGGATGGGTGACGGGAGGAGAAGAGACGCGCATATGGACTTCTTGCGCACCTGCTTCTCGGAGGGCACGGACAATTTTGTAGCTGGTGGTGCCCCGGACAATCGAATCATCAACAATCACAATGCGTTTCCCTTCTAGAACATCCCGGAGGGGATTGAGCTTCATACGGATCCCAATTTCGCGCATGGCCTGGGTGGGCTGGATGAAGGTCCGACCCACATATCGATTTTTAATTAACCCTTCAGCGTAGGGAATATCGCTGGCTTGGGAATAACCAATTGCTGCAGGGACACCAGAATCTGGGACAGCAATCACCATATCAGCTTCCACGGGAGACTCTTGCGCTAAATGTTGCCCCAGACGCAAACGGTAGCTATAGAGACTTTCGCCTTTCATATGGCTGTCGGGGCGAGCAAAGTAAATCATCTCAAAAATGCACAGTTTCCGCTCTGGTCTGGCAGCCCAGGTATTAGAGGTAATGCCGTCAGCCGTAATATGGACAATTTCACCAGGCTCAATTTCACGGACGTGGGTTGCCCCGATGATATCTAGCGCACAGGTTTCGGAGGCAAGAACGTAATGGGGTTTGTTTGGGTTATCGTCATTGTCTAGGGTGCCAAGGACCAAAGGACGGATACCGTGAGGATCGCGAATACCGATGATGCCTGTGGGGGTACCAATTACCAGACTGAACGCGCCTTCACATTGCTGGCAAGCTGCGATCGCACTATCAAACCAATCTTGACCTGCTTTGACCGCTTCGCCGATGGCATAGGCAATCACCTCAGAATCCGTTGTGGTTTCCAGAGGACAGTTTTGAGCCAGCAACTTTTCCCGCAAATCAACGGTGTTGACCAAATTGCCATTATGGGCCAAAGAGAGTGATCCCTTGGGAGTCTCGACGACGACGGGTTGGGCATTGACGACCCGACTCGATCCAGTTGTGGAGTAGCGAGTATGGCCGACAGCAATGTAGCCCGGTAAGCCATTTAAAATCGGCTCTGAAAAGACCTGGGACACCAAACCCATATTTTTATAGGCATGAATCTGACCCTCCGTTGTATAGGTGGCAATGCCAGCCGACTCTTGGCCACGGTGTTGCAAGGCATAGAGACCAAAGTAAGCGAGCTTAGCGGCTGCGATTCCCGGCGCAAATACGCCAAAAACCCCGCAGGCTTCTTCGGGTTTATCTACTGACCACGATTCGGTGGGAAGCAGAGAGAAGGTGGGATCATTGCCAGATGGGATCGTTGGAACAGAATCAGCAGGAAACATATTAAGTCGTTAAGTAAACTGAATAAACCAAAAGAACTGACACATTACCAACGTTTGCCCCCCATAACCGCAAGCGATCAAGTCTGGGTTTACGCTAGCTTGGACTCAATGGCTTGAGACCATCGTTGAGTGACCTCTTCAATCCTAACCTTGATTAAGGTTTGGTGAAAATTTGTTATGAGCGTAAGCCCCTCTTCTTGAGTCATCACTGTTCCCAGATATTGCCAATATTGGGGCAAATGCGCTTGTAAATAGGATTCCCACGCTGCTTGGTGAGTCACACCCACAGAAACGATAATCCTGGCTCCCCCTTCTCCAAACAAAACCTGATCCCAACGGTTTTGCCCTGCAGGGACCTGAATGTTAGCGCCCCGTTGACCGCTGATACAGGACTCTGCTAGAGCCACGGCGATCCCTCCCTCTGCACAATCATGGGCGGAGTGCAGCCAGCCTTGTTGAATGCCATAGCGGCAAGTGGCTTGGACTTGAGCTTCTAGATCTAAATTGGCATGGGGTGGTTCACCAGCCACCTGATGATGAATACTTGCTAAGTATTCAGTACCACCTAAGGTGACGAGATCACTTGGGGCCTCGATAGGAATACCGAGTAAATAAATCAGATCGCCTTCCGCTTGCCATCCTTGCTGACAAATCCTATTGAGATCTGGGACCAGTCCCACCATGCCAATGACGGGGGTGGGATAAACGGGCTGGGGCTGACCATCTGCATCAAAGGTTTCGTTGTACAGGGAGACATTACCTCCTGTCACAGGCGTTTGCAGATGACGGCAGGCTTCCGACAGTCCTCGGCAGGCTTCTGCCAATTGCCAATAGCCCACGGGTTTTTCAGGACTGCCAAAGTTAAGGTTATCGGTGACGGCAATCGGTTCAGCTCCAACACAACTCAGATTGCGAGCGGCTTCAGCCACCGTCATCTTGGCCCCTTCATAGGGATCTAAATAGACATAGCGAGCGTTGCAGTCAATGGTGGCGGCAACGGCGGTTTTAGACTTCACGCCTTGATCGGGTGTTTCTTGATTGGTGACGGGACGAAGGCGAACGATGGTGGCATCCGCATCACCGGGTAATACAACGGTGTTATTTTGCACCTGATGATCGTATTGGCGATAGACCCAGCGTTTGCTGGCGATGGTGGGGACTTGCAAGAGCTGTAGGAGAATATCTGACCAGGAATGATGCTGGCCTTGGAGTTCAATACCTTCGACGGTACAGGAGGGGATGCGATCGCAACGCCATTCCCGTGCTTTCTGCACATACTCAGGGGGGTCTGACAAGACGTCTCGCTTATAAATCGGCGTATTGTCCGATAAGGCCGTAGCTGGAATTTCCGCAGCCACTTTGCCCTGAAACCGAATTCGCACAATAGGGTCAGCAATCACCGAACCCGCGACGACAGCATGCAGGCCCCAGCGATGAAAGATATCGATCAGCTCCTGTTCACGACCTTTTTCGGCCACAAACAACATCCGCTCCTGAGATTCAGAGAGCAAATACTCGTAGGGCACCATTCCCGTTTCTCGGACTGGAATTAAATCTAAATCTAGATCAATGCCCACGCCGCCTTTTTCTGCCATTTCGGCAGTGGAGCAGGTGAGTCCAGCAGCCCCCATATCTTGGGCTGCAACCACAGCCCCCGTTTGGAAAGCCTCTAAGCAGGCTTCAATCAAAGACTTTTCCAGAAACGGATCACCCACCTGGACTGCGGGCCGATCTTCTACTTCAGAGGTGGCATCCAGTTCAGCACTGGCAAAGCTGGCCCCACCCATACCGTCTCGCCCAGTGGTAGATCCGACGTAAAGCACCGGATTACCCACACCGGATGCTCCCGCCTTGACAATTTCTGAGGTTTCCATCAGGCCCATAGCCATGGCATTCACCAAAGGATTGCCGGTATAGGCAGGGTCAAAATAAACTTCGCCTCCGACTGTAGGCACTCCCACACAGTTGCCATAATGAGCAATCCCGGCAACCACTCCACTAAATAAGCGGCGAGTACGAGCATCCTCCAGATCGCCAAACCGTAGAGAATTAAGTACAGCAATGGGTCGTGCCCCCATTGTGAAAATATCGCGCAAGATGCCTCCCACACCTGTCGCAGCACCCTGAAACGGCTCAACAGCAGACGGATGGTTATGGGACTCTACTTTAAAGGCGAGTTGCAGACCATTCCCTAAATCCACCACCCCAGCATTCTCACCAGGACCGATTAAGACATGCTTCCCTTCTGTAGGAAATTGCGAGAGTAAAGGGCGGGAATTCTTATAACAGCAATGCTCAGACCACATGACGCCAAACATCCCTAGTTCGGCTCGATTGGGATGGCGACCCAGGCGTTGAACAATGTCTTCGTATTCTTCGGGCTTCAGCCCTTCAGCAGCAATTTCTTCAGAGGAAAAGGGAGCAGAACCAGGGCTTGCCATGTACTCTATACCAATCGCACAAGCACTTATTGTACAAGGTGATTAAAGTTTATATGCCTTCTAACTTAAAGGATGGTCATACAAGCATTTCTTGGATCGTCTTAGCCTAAAGGCTTGTGCTTTCTAAAACTAGAAATCTGATCACAGCCTTGGCATACTCTACACCGTTCAAGTTAACAACTAACTCGCATGTTCTATTTCTTCAATATCAAGAAGCTTGAGTTGATCGGGATCATCTTTAGTTTTTCTTTTCCTTGCTGCTGGAACTCTAGCCGATGGAACATGGTAAGACGCTGGTTTGGCATGCACTTCCTGATCATCGAAAAAGATATGAGGGCGAAATTCTTTCAAAACCTGGTCTTTACTAATGCCCCCCAGAAAAAACATCTGGTCAATTTTAATCCCCCAAGCTCTTAGCGTATAAATTACTCGTTTATGGGCAGGACTATTCCGAGCTGTTACAAGAGCTGTTCTTATCGGAGGTATACTATCGAGCTCAGTCGAAGTTTTTTGATCTTGTTGAATTTTAGCTATTAGTCTCAAAAATGGGGCAAATGGTCCTTCGGGAAGGGGCTTTGTGGCATTTTGCTTTTCATGCTCAAAAAACTTATCCATGCCTTGTTCTTGATATATTTTCTCTGATTCATCCGAAAATATAACTGCATCTCCATCAAAAGCAATACGAAGTTGGTTCATCTCACTTTCAAAATTTTCAGGCGGGTTATAGAGTAATCCAGCAGCAAAACCTAATGAAATAGCTTCCCTAACATCATCCTCATTACGGGATAGAAATAAAGGCACATTATAAGGACGAAGATATCTTGGGACTGGCTCTCCACCAGTAAACGCAGCTCGCGTAATATCCAATTGATGATGTTCAACAGAGTTCATAATACGCAAACCAGCCTCAGGCTCATTCTGAGATAAGATTACAGCTTCAACAATTCTCTTACCGCTCTGGAGTGTATTCAATCTAAGCATAGCTTCGATAAGGTGGAATGCTGTTCCTTTGTGTAATGGGTTTTCTTCATTGTCAATCTGATAATCTACGTACTTTTCAAGTCCCTGAGTTGAATAAATCTCATGCTCTTTGCGTGTATCGAACAATACACTTGACGAGATTGCTATAACGAGAAGGTTTGAAATATCGTAGGGCATTCCACTACATTAAAGATTGATAATATTTAGAATGCCCATAATTTGCGATCTATATATTTCATAACGAAAAAAATAGGACTTTTTTGAAAGATTATCAGGCTTAGAGTAGTCTATTTTTCCTAATTCACCTGAGTTCGGGATAAGCTAAAACCCTGATCCTTGCGTAGGCTGAAACCTGCATTGTTCCGTAGAAGCATCATAAAAATGGGCTTAACTCGAACTCAGGTGAATTATGTAGAAAAAAGATATGAGCACCTTGAAGAATAGAAATATTTTCAGGAGATGCTTATTACCTAGGTTTGGTACAGGGAGTGGTGAATGGCCACACGCATTGAGTCATGAATTTCTCTTAAGCACACCTATCGGTAATGCAACAGAAAAGCAAGTCCGGCCCGGCCTTGATTCCACCATTAGGCTACCACTATGACGATTTTCGATAATCCGCCGCACCACATCTAATCCCAGCCCCGACCCTTTCCCCATCGGCTTCGTCGTAAAGAAGGGTTCCAAAATACGATTTTTTAATTCTGTTGGGATGCCGGGACCATTATCTTCAATTTCCACCCGCAGGAAACCACTCTTCTGGCAGGTGCGAATCACAATTTGCGGTGGGGCATCATGGGGAGTGCCTTCATTTAGAGCATCAATTGCATTATCAATCAAGTTCGTCCACACCTGATTTAACTCGCTCCCAAAGGCCATCACGTCCGGCAGTTCTGGGTCATAGCGACGGTCAACCTTAATACCGTGCTTGAGCTTAAAGGCAAACAAACGCAATGTATCTTCAATGCCATCATGGATGTTGATCTGTTGTTGAGCAGCACGGTCCATGTATGAATAAGATTTCATAGACTGCACAAGGGTAGAGATCCGTTCTGCTCCCTCTAGGCCATTGGCAATCATGCTCATTACATCAAAGGATAAAGCCAGCCAACGGAGGCCCATATCCCGGAGTTCTGTGGAGTCGTCCCGCCAGCGGTCCATCAGCTGCTCTAACACAACTGGTTCCACCTCACCTGCAGCTAAGGGTTCGGCCAGCTTCCATGTCTCTTCAATACCATAGTCTTCAAGCCAATCTGTAAGGGCATCTTCGCGATCTCCCTGAGCTAGCGGATCATTTTTAGGGTTGATAATGGCTTCAAATCCGCGATCGCGCAATGCCACCCACTGTTCAGTATGGGCCTCATCTACTTGCTGCTGACCATAGACCAGATTCATGCGTTGAAGTTCGAGGATGGCAGGTTTCATATCTTTCAAAACCCTGACCAAGGCTGCAGCAGGATTATTGAGTTCATGTGCCAATCCTGCAGAGAGTGTTCCCAGGGCGGCCATCTTTTCCCGATTTTGAATGAACGACTCTAACCCACGTAGGCGTTTACCGACAACTCGAAATATATCTTTTTCAAACTCACGACAGCTATGCAGAACCTCCAAGAAATCGGTGCAGCTAAGACGGTACAGGTCCGTTTCGTAATCTGCTGTCAGCGTGACAGGCACAACATCTTCCGTCAAAACCTGAATTTCACCAAAAAACGACGGGCTTTGGTGGCGACCTACGGGTATATCAGTGCCATTACTGCGACGGCTAACGGTGATCTGGCCGCTCAGTTGTATAAAAAAGCCTTTGGCGGGTTCACCTTCTCGGACCAGAACTTCGCCAGGGGCGAGGTGGATATGTTGGGTGCGATCGCAAATCCAATCTAATCGCTCAGGAGGCAAAGCCTGAAAGGCTTCCATCTGCAATAGAGATGCTGAACAAAGCATATCGCTGTACCTTGATTGGGTTGAGTGCTGATTTTTCTAAATCATGACAGATTCACGAAAGATATTTCTTTGCCAGAAGCCATACATACCATCGTGTACGAGAGGATACCGCTAAACGTTGCTGAAATGAGCCTAGAGTCGACGTGCACCCTATCAATTTATTTACGACATTAACAACTAAGAACAATTATTGTCTCCTTTTTAAGGACAATATGTCGACTTAAAAGCATATTGTCTTTTTTATGGATTCCAATCATAGTCATAGTATTGCAATTGATTCGCTTAGGAGATTCTCAATGACTGAACCAAAGATTGTCGATACTAAGCCTATGGTCACCACGTTAGAAGCAGGAGCTTACTATTGGTGCTCCTGCGGATTGTCAAACGACCAACCTTTCTGCAACGGTGCCCATAAAGGGACTGGACTAGCACCCGTCGAATTTGAAGTCACTGAATCAAAACCTATTGCGTTGTGTCTGTGTAAACAGACGAACAATGCTCCCTTTTGTGATGGAACCCATAGCGGTCTCTAATGCCCTAGAGCTGGTCGCTTACAGCAACGATTAAACCTGTCATTTTGTCATTTTTAGGAGAGCAATCATGGGCCTTTTAGTTGACGGTGTTTGGAAAGATGAGTGGTACGATACCTCCAAGACTGGAGGCCGCTTTGTGCGTAAAGATGCCCAGTTGCGGAACTGGGTTACCCCTGATGGTGCACCCGGTCCCACTGGCAAAGGTGGCTTTAAGGCTGAACCGGGACGCTACCACCTTTACGTCTCCTATGCCTGTCCTTGGGCACACCGCACCCTTATCTTTCGGCGACTCAAGGGCCTAGAAGAGAGCATTCCAGTCTCTGTTGTCCACTGGTTCATGGGTGAGCATGGCTGGACCTTTGACGAGGGAGAGGGCGTCATTGCCGACCCCATCTTCAATGCTAAGTTCGCCCATGAAATCTACACCCATGCAAATCCCAACTACACTGGGCGGGTCACGGTGCCAATTCTATGGGACAAACAAACCCAAACCATTGTCAACAATGAATCCTCTGAGATCATCCGCATGTTCAATAGTGCCTTTGATCAGGTCGGAGCAAAACCGGGAGACTACTATCCTGCAGAGTTACGGGCGGAGATCGATGGCCTCAACGATCGCATCTATAACACCGTCAATAATGGCGTATATAAATGTGGATTTGCCACCACTCAAGATGCCTACGAAGAAGCCTTAGTCCCCCTCTTTGAAACCCTCGACTGGCTAGATCAGCGACTCGCAAATCAGCGCTATCTCACAGGCAATCGGGTCACGGAAGCCGACTGGCGGCTCTTCACAACCTTAGTACGCTTTGATCCGGTCTATGTGGGCCACTTTAAATGCAATCTCCACCGCATTGTAGACTATCCCCATCTATGGCCCTATGTTCGTGATCTCTATCAAACGCCAGGGGTTGCCGAGACGGTCAACTTTATCCATATTAAGCGGCACTATTACCAAAGCCACGGAACGATTAATCCTACCCGAGTTGTTCCAGTTGGCCCAGAGATTGACTTTATGGTTCCTCACCAGCGCGACGCTTAAGGTCTAAAATCATGGCACAACGTCAGTGACGGAGATAACGAGACCATGACAATTTCGATGTATCAAGCTTCAGTCCCTCCTCTGATTCGTGCCCTCAATAACTTAGCCGGGATTCTTGAAAAAGGGGCTGCCCATGCTGAAAGCAAGGGGATTGATCCCAGTGTCCTGATCAACGCTCGCCTCTTTCCTGATATGTTTCCCCTTGCCAAACAAGTTCAGATTGCATCAGACGTGTCGAGGAGAGGAGTTGCCAGGCTTGCCGGTATGGATGCCCCCGCAATGGAAGACAATGAATCCACTTTTCCTGAACTGATCGCTCGGTCGAAAAAGACGGTGGAGTATCTAGAAACGTTCACGCCGGATCAAATTGATGGGTCTGAGGAAACGATTATCTCTCTTCCAGTCCGAGATGAAGTTTACAAATTTCCTGGCATGCCCTATCTGCTTTCCTTTGTGATGCCCAATGTCTATTTTCATGTCACAACGGCATATGATATTCTCCGGCACTCTGGGGTTGAGATCGGCAAAATGGACTACTTAGGTCAGCCCTAAAATCGGGATATTTGGCTCTTAATGCTGGAGCCGTCAACTTTTCTGAGTGCGTATAGCCTGCAGAAAGGCTTTGATCGCTTGAGGTTGGTCTTGAGGACGCACATATTGAGCCAGCACTTTTAAATCTAAATCTGGGAAAAACTGACTACGTTCTACCTGTAGACAGTCTTGATTTCTCAAGTTATAAAAGCAGGCTGTCAGAAACCATGCACCTTTATCCTCGCAGTCGTATAACCATAGTTATGCAGCTCTGCTCCTCGGTTAGAGCAGTAGTCCAAAGCTGGTGCATTGGTTTTAGAATTTGGTTGGATTATGCCTGAGATTGCCTTACCCCTGCCAGGATAAAAGCGATCGCCTCTTCCATATGCTCCTCAATCATTTCTGGGCTCAGGCGGTCAACATCTGGTGTTAGGTGTTTCCAATTCTCATGAACTGTAAAATAAAACAGGCAAACACTCAAGATGTGAGTTAGAGCCAGAGATGGTTTAAGTGGACGAAAACATCCTTCTGCCATTCCTTGCTCTAGAATCTTGAGCAAGTGCTCATGTAGGTTCAAAACATTACACTCTTTGAAGTAAATCCCTCGATTTTGGCTTGCCTCTTGAAACCACAGCATTTGCCGTTGAGGATTCTTCGCTTCATTGGAGATCGCAATCTGAATGATCTGTTTTAGAGCTTGCTCTGGCGGTAAATTCTCAAAGCTGAATTGCCTAAGTGTAGACTGAACCTCATCAACCGGACGCTGTAAAACTGCTCTGTAGAGGCTTTCCTTATTCTCGAAGTAGTAGTGAACGGTCGCGGTGGTTATCTGAGCAGCTTTGGCAATCGCACTTATCCGCGCTCCCTTTAAGCCATGCCGCGAAAACTCTTGCTCTGCCGCATCCAAAATTTGCTGCTGGGTCATCTCAGCATCTCGAATAAGACGGGCTGATTTTGTAACTCGTTTACGGGGGCGAACCACTTTCCTTTTGCGATCACTCATCATCTCATCGTACCAAACGGTTAACTAAGCCCAAGGCATCTAATCTCTGAATTGACTAGACAGCAGGCAATCGGCTAACTTACTGATTAATTAGTAAGTTGATATTCCGTATGAAACAGTTGCAAGGTGCGCCGTGGCTCTTAGCTCATCGTTCTATGCTGAAGCCTAATCAGCCAGTGAAAGTTTCGCTATTCGGTCACGATTACGTGCTTTGGCGAGATCTGCAGGGCAAGATTAATGCTTTGCCGAATGCATGCCCTCATATGGGAGCAATGCTGTCTGAAGGGTGGTGTGTGGCTCAAGCTGATGGTAGTAGCACGATCGCTTGTCCCTTGCATGCATTAGAGTTTGACCGTTCAGGCTGCACGGTCTTACCCAGCTCTAACAGGCAGACTAAATCGCTCCTGGAACCCCTAAAGTTAATTATCCAAGGAGATTTTGTCTGGTCCTATGGCGGGCATGAACCCAAAATTCCAATTCCTTCAATTATGAGTGAGATTGCAGCAGATTACGAGTTCATTGGTGTGACGGGAGAACGCAGCATTCCGACCGATATTCTGAGCTTGTTGCTGAATATGCATGACTATAATCACCAAAATGGCACTCATCGAGAATTATTTGAGATTGAACAAGTTCAGGTGAAACAGTTTATTGATGAAGGGTTTCATTCTCACGCTTACTTGTCACAGCCTCGAAAGCAACCAACTTTTCGCGATATTCTGAGAAACCCTGCTCAACTTGCGATGCCAAAGGTGTTGGAAACACACTTGGAGAATTTCTTTCCCTTCATGGGATTGCTGCATGGTGAAGATAAGCTCTTGAGCCCTAAGGAATGTCACTTCTACCTACCAGAAGCCGAGCATCAATCTCGTGTATTTGTGTTGATGTATGTGAAGGCTCATTCTGCGATCGCGCACTTGCTCAAAGGCAATTTGCTGAGATTAATCGATGTCGTCGTGGATCAAGACGCAAAGATTTTAAGTAAGATTTATACCAATACGCCACAACAGATTAAATTAAACAATGAAGTAGGCATGGATTGGGTGCGACGCAACTTTGAAAGCTTCCCAGCAGTCGTTGAACCGAGCCTATCTCGATAGTTGTAAGCCGCATAACAAATCGCTGCACCGGAGCTGCAATTTGACCGATTGGGTTGCAGAGGTTGTCTGTGCCCGGTGAGCTTGGTCGTTGATTGGCTTGAGGTCGATCGCTCTAGAAGCTGGGAGTAATGGCTTGAGTTCGCTGACAACTTAGAAATCACCCCAACAACCTCAACTAACGAATATCAGCAACGCTTGCTGAGTAAATATCGACACCAAGGATTCGACCTGTGATTTTCTGCGACGCTGGGATTTTGCTTTGTACTGAGGCTGTAGCACCGCTAGACATTCGCTAAATGTCGATGTACAAACTGTACACAGATCGATCCTTCGCCTACACCAGAAGCAACCCGCTTCACTGAGCCATGGCGGACATCTCCCACTGCAAAGATACCCGCTATGTTGGTTTCGAGTAAGAAGCGATCTCGCTCCAAAGGCCAAGCCTTTTCCTCCGCCACATCAGGCCCCGTGCAAATAAAGCCCCGCTCATCTCTTTCGACTAAGTCCGCTAGCCACTCTGTACTAGGCGTCGCACCAATGAAAATAAACAGGGAATTGGTCGCTAGTATTTTCACCTCTCCAGACTTAGAGTCCTTAACTAGTAGAGTTTCTAGCTTATCGCCCCCTCGTGCCTCAACCACACTATGAAAGGGCCAGACCACAATATTATCGGTATCCTCAATCTGGTCAATCAGGTATTGGGACATACTCTTCGTCAAGGATGCACCCCTTACTAAAATGTGAACCTTGCGTGCATATTTCGAGAAATACATTGCCGCCTGACCTGCTGAGTTTGCACCACCTACGACATAGACCTCTTCATCCTTGCAGGCCGCCGCCTCCGTTTGAGCTGCGCCGTAGTAAACGCCCGCTCCTGTAAATTGCTCAATTCCTGGCACATTCAGCCTCCGCCAAGCTACGCCCATCGATAAAATTAGGGCATGACAGCTAATCTCGCTGCCATCTGATAGGATGATAATCCGGTAGTTTTCTTCCAGACGAATCGCTTTCGCCTCTTGAGGATTAAGAATTTCCACGCCAAAGCGCTTGGCTTGGGTCACAGCCCGCCGCGCCAAATCAGCCCCACTCAGCCCCACTGGAAAACCCAAATAGTTTTCGATCCGAGAGCTAGTCCCCGCCTGTCCACCTGGTGCTTCCCGCTCAATCATCACGGTTCGTAAGCCCTCTGAAGCGCCATACACTGCCGCAGCTAAACCGGCAGGACCACCACCCACAATCACCAAATCGTAAAAGGGTTTAGCGGCTTCGGTTTGCATCCCCACCTGTTGAGCAAGCTGAGTGGTAGTTGGTTTCACTAATTTTTCACCGTCAGGAAGCAATACCAGTGGTAGACAGGGGTTCTCTTTCTCCCCGGCATAGGTCACAAGTTGCTGGGCTTCTTGATGATTTTCAATATCGAGCCAGCGATAGGGTATCTGATTACGGGCTAAGAAATCCCTTAGGGTATGGGAGTCTGGAGACCAGCGATCGCTAATGACTTTCACCCCTTTAAACTCAGGCTTAAAGGTAGCTTGCCAGTCATGGATCAGATCATCTAGAACTGGGTAAAGCTTTTCCTCTGGCGGATCCCAGGGTTTGAGCAAATAGTAATCTAGCTGGGCTTTATTAATTGAGTCAATCGCAGCGTTCGTGTCAGCATAGGCGGTGAGTAATGCCCGCTTCGCCGTCGGGAAAATTTCGCTGGCTTGCTCTAAAAATTCAACGCCACTCATTTCAGGCATTCGCTGATCCACCAGAAATAGTGCCACTGCATCGCCGCGCAACTTGAGCTGCCGCACCACGTCTAAAGCTGTGGCACCAGAGTCAGCCCGAGTAATGCGAAAGCGATCGCCATACTGCTTCCGCAGATCTCGCGCGATGGCCTGCAGTACAGCGGGATCATCATCCACAACGATGATTGCGGGTCTTGAGGTCGTCTTGTCGAGCATCTTCAAACCTATCCTGATGTTTACAAACTCAGGGGAATATTCATTCCACCCCTAAACGCTACCTTCGATGCGAGAAGGTGCAGGTTTTCCCTGATACAAATCCAATCCCGCCTGTACAATACCAACAGCTGTGATGATTGCAATGAACGTAACGGAGAGTTGAGAACGTGGGCAGAACTCAACTCCCAACATAACCCTCATAGGCCATAATCGATGTCGAGTTCTTGCTTTAAAAAAGCCTATCCCAGAGCGATGCCACTCCGCTAAAGATAAATAGCACATCACAACTGCCCCACAAACTAACTAGCGTCGGGACCTGGCAAAGATACGGTATCCCTGAGCCTATAAGCAAGTTGAGAAACAACAAAGATCCAGCCCCAATCAGACAATAGCTCTAGCCGAGTTGCATGGTGATTCTGATCCGCGTTTGCCTTATAGACCTGCAACTAGAGTGGCTGTAACCATTTTCCAGCCATAATGCTGGCAAGCGATCTGGAAAGGGATTGTTGACCTCGAACACAAAGCGACCCTCTATAGGTTTTGTGCTGCTGCTAGAAGCTGCCTCCTCAACCACTGATGTTGAGGACGATTGTTATAACGTTGATGCCAAACCATAGTAACTATAAATCCGGTCACATTAATGGGGGGCGGTACGAGCTTGAGCCCCATTGCTTTGGCACATTGTTCTGCCATGCGCTTGGGTAAAAGGGCCACACAATCGGAGTTTGCCAACATAAAGGGAACGGCCATGAAGTGAGGGGTGGACCAAACGACCCGACGAGACTGTTGCTGTTGCTCTAAGATTAGATCGCCAATACCGCGAAAGTCATCCTGAAGTGAGACGAGAATGTGCGATCGCAACACATAGTCTGCCAACGATAGCTCCGCCAACGAACTGTCGCTCTGTACAACACAGACAAACTCCTCCTGGTATAGCGATTCTTGCACATGCCAATGCTTCAGATCTAGGCCACTTCCTATCAGCAGATCAATTTTGTCATTATCCAAGGCCGCTAAAGCAGCCTCTTTCTCCAGGCCGCTAATCCGAACTTGAATGTTGGGGGCTTCATGCATCAATTGCTGGAGTAGAGTCGCACCAAGGGTGGCTTCAACATAGTCACTAGTGGCAATCCGAAAGACCTCTTGAGCTGTAGCAGGGTTAAAGCTTTCTGTCGCCAATAAAGTCTCTTGAATATCAGTTAAGACTTGCCGGACTTGCGGACTAATTTCACGGGCATAGGGTGTGACCTCCATCTGGCGCTGAGAGGTACGGATCAGAATTGGGTCGTTCAGAACCGTTCGCAAGCGTTTGAGGGCATGGCTCATGGCTGACTGACTCATATTTAGTTTCTCGGCAGCCTGAGTCACACTGGCTTCCTCAACAAGAAGGTCAAAGGCAAGCAGCAGATTCAAATCGAGCTGGCGCAGACTAGCATAATCAAGGGTCAAAGTTTTTTCTGGAAGTCACGACATTGGTAACAACTATCTTCGCTCAATTCAATGCTCTCGATAGGCTCGCAGTGTCATCCCCACTGATTTTCGAAAGTGTAAGGAATAGATTTTACTTCTAATTTTTCAGGAGCAGCACAGTCGTTTTCAGCCGCAAATACCCGAAAATAAAGTAGATTAACTGCAAAAAGGATGGTTTCATCCACACTCTCCCAGGCCCAATGGCTGGGTGTATCATCTGCCGTCGCCAGCCAAAATGATCTTGATGGAAAGGGGCCATCATACTCTTGTTGTTCTAGACGAGTGACTTGTCGGGCATTGGTATGACCCAGAAGGAACCTGTGGCGTAGTCCCCGGTCACTATATTAGCTATGAGCCAATCCTCTCTGAAGCACCGATATTATTCTTACTGCGGGAAAGCTTATCAGCCTAGTTAGACTATGAAAAGAAAGTCCTGAAAACTATCCTATACAAAGATCCTGGAATTATCTTGTGCTACTTTCACTCATCGTGGCTCAAACCCTAGCGTGGTAGTTGTCTGTATCGATTATCTTTCTTACTAATCTGTTTAGTTTTATTGTTTCAGTTAATGTCCTTAGCCTCTAAGATCACCGTTAAAGCTTGGGAACTTCCAGGTATTGTCCTAGAGTACTACGCCTACTCAGCAGGAACCGTTACTCCACTGCCATCTCACGCTCATCCTGAATATCAGTTTGGCCTGAGCTTTAACTGCCAGGGTGAATATACTTGCCAGGGAGCTGTTCACCCTATCCCCATCGGCACACTGAGCCTCATTCACTCAGGAGAATCCCACGCACCAAGTCAACGAACTTACTTACCAGCACCCGCTACTTTCTGGATGATGCAAGTCGAGCCCTCAGTCATGGACAAGGCCACAGCAGAAATAGCCGGAAAGCCAACAATGCCTTTTATCTCTGAGTTATTTTTAGCTGATCGTGACCTTGTAAAACGGTTCCAGGCTTTTTGCAGTACCGTTGCATTTGATGCATCCCGGCTAGAACAAGATGCTGCTCTCATCTACTTTCTGGCGCCTCTGATGACTCGCCATGCGGAAGGTCATCTATCTCCTGTGAAAGCTCAAGCCCATCACCCAGCCGTGGCTAGGGTTCGAGATTTTTTGCAGACGTACTACAGCAAAAATACGTCGCTGACGGAGCTAGCAACCCTGAGCGGAATCAGCCGTTTCCATCTAAGTCGGGCCTTTCGTAAGGAAACAGGACTGTCTTTAAGTGCTTATCAACAGCAGTTGCGAGTCAACCAAGCTAAAAAGCTACTGGTCCGTGGCCTGTCTATTTCCGAAGCAGCAGCGGCAGTGGGTTTCTATGATCAAAGTCATCTCGGTCGGCACTTTAAACGTTTAACCGGTGTCACACCAGGAGAATATACCAATTAACGCAATATCGTCCTAGACGAGGTGAAAAGCACTCCGTAGCATAGCTGAGTACCCTGCTGAATGCTACGTGTTAAGAACTTCTATGCCAGACTTTACTCGCCGCCAAGTCATAACAACAGGTGCGATCGCAGCCAGTGGATTTACAAGTGCGGTTGCCACTAGAAAAGTTGTCGCCAATACACTCAATCCATCGGACTCACAAAGTACTCCAGCTAAACCTAGCGGTCAATTTTCTAAAAAAGTTGTTCTGATTACAGGAGCGACCTCCGGTATTGGCGCTACAACCGCTAAAGCATTCGCACGAGAAGGCGCGAAGGTCGTGTTTAATGGACGTCGTGCGAACCTCGGAGAACAAGTGGAAAAAGATATCCGCGCTTTTGGAGGAGAAGCGACCTATATTCAATCTGATGTGCGGGAACCCAAACAGGTAGAGCAGTTTGTCAACACCACTGTTGAAAAATATGGTCGATTAGACATCGCCTTTAATAATGCTGGAGTCTTTATGACTCCCGTAGAAATTCAAGAAATGGATCTGGATAACTATCGCAATATGATCGCCACCAATCTTGATGGTGTGTTCTATTCCATGCAATACGAACTGCCCATCATGATTCAGCAGAAAAGCGGCATTATCATCAATATGGCCTCAGTAGCTGGGCATCGGGGGTTTGCTAATACACCGCACTACAACGCCAGTAAGCATGGAGTCATTGGTCTCACTAAAGCCGCTGCTAACGCCAATGCAAAACGCAACATTCGGATCAATTCTATTTCTCCGTTAGCAGTTGATACCCCAATGCTACAGCGTTCCTTTCAATATCAAGGATTGACCTATGAGCAAATGGCACCTAATTTTATCACCCCCCGAATTATGAACACAGAGGAAATAGCACGAGCTGTCATGTTTCTAGCTCTAAATGACACAACCTCCATCAATGGCATGGATTTAGATGTCACAGGTGGACAACTGGCATAGTGCTGAATCAATGGCGATTCATCGGCCTCGGTAAAGTTCAATCCAGCGTTTTTATATTTTTGGACCGTAGTAGTGTCTGAAGCTCAATTCAGAACAAGCAGAGTGGCTGGCAATTAAGTGTGAGCAGATCTACCTGCTAATGACAGCCTCTAAGAAAAACAAAGATTATTTATTGGAATTGAAAGCCTCACCATGACTGAATTCACACGACGACAAATTGTGACGGCTGGAGCCATTGCAGCCACAGGACTCACCACTACAATTGTAGGCAAAGCTGCTGCCAACCCATCAGACAAAGAAGCTCCTCCCTCAAACCGTCGATTTACGGATAAAGTCATCCTGATTACAGGAGCGACTTCTGGTATCGGCAAGGTCACCGCTCAAACTTTTGCCCAAGAAGGCGGCAAAGTCTTCTTCTGCGGACGACGAGCGAATTTAGGTCAGCAGGTGGAATCTGAGATTCGCGACAGGGGTGGTGAGGCCACCTACATGCAGGCAGATGTCCGAAACGCTAAGCAAATGAAGGGGTTTGTTGAAGGCTGCATCACCAAATATGGCCGATTAGATGTGGCCTTTAACAATGCTGGCACTGACTATCCACCCACACCCATTGCAGACGCGGATATTGCTGAATTTGATGATCTGATGAATACCAATGCCAGAGGCGTTTTTCTAGGAATGAAATATGCAATTCCCCATCTGATTAAAACCAAAGGAGCAATCATTAACAACGCTAGCATTGGCGGACATCGAGCCTTCCCTAACATTGTGGGGTACGGGGCAAGCAAAGCAGCGGTTATCCATATGACCAAAATGGCGGCTCAGGAATACGGCAAGACTATTCGTGTGAACGTGATTGCACCAGGCGGTGTAGATACGCCAATGTGGGATCGGGTACAGCGAGATTGGGGTGCGACGGAAGAGCAATTGGTCTCAGCTTATCCGATGCAGCGAGTAGGACAACCCGAAGAGATCGCCAAAGCAGTGATGTGGTTAGCCTCTGATTCAGCATCCTATGTATCAGGGATGCGATTTGATATTGATGGGGGTGGTTTAGGCTAATCCCGGTTCCAGCTATAGAACGTACAAAAATCAGGAATTGAATATGTCAGTTAATCAGTATTACACCTTGGGACGCAGTGGCCTCCGCGTCAGCCGCCTTGCCCTCGGCACCATGACCTTTGGAACAGAGTGGGGTTGGGGTGCAGATCGAGACACTGCCAGCCAGTTGTTCAATGCCTACGTAGATGCAGGCGGTAATTTTGTTGATACAGCCGACATGTACACCAACGGCACCAGCGAAACCTGGATCGGTGAGTTCATCCAAGAACGCGGTTTGCGAGATAAAGTTGCGATCGCAACCAAATTTTCCTACAACGCCGACCCTGGTAACCCCAATGCAGGCGGCAATGGCCGCAAAAATATCCTCAGAGCTGTCGAGGGATCACTGCAGCGCCTAGGCACAGACTACATCGATCTGTATATCCTCCACACCTGGGACAGCATTACCCCCGCTGAAGAAGTGATGCGCACCCTAGATGATCTCGTCAGAGCCGGGAAAGTTCGCTACGTGGGCCTATCGGACGTTCCGGCTTGGTATGCATCCCGCGCTCAAACCATTGCAGAATTGCGAGGTTATGAAACCCTTTCTTCCTTGCAACTAGAATACTCGCTGGTCGAACGCAACATTGAAAACGAATTTGTTCCCCTCGGCACCCAGCATGGCATGGGCATTGTGGTTTGGAGTCCTTTAGCAAGTGGCTTACTCAGTGGAAAGTACCGACCAAGCGAACAGGGCGGTGAAGGTGAAGGACGCTTAGCTGCTTTGGCGGGGGCAGATAACCCAGTCTTTAATAAATTCACCGATCGCAACTGGAAAATTGTGGCTGAGCTGGAAACAGTCGCCAAAGCAGTGGGCCGCAGTATGGCCCAGGTCGCCGTTAATTGGGCCGCTCATCAACCCGGTATTGCGTCCGTGATTATTGGAGCCACAAAACTGCATCAACTTGAAGATAACCTCAAGGCCCTTGATTTCGATCTGCCGCAGGAATTACGCGATCGCCTCACTCAGACCAGTCAAAACGATCCGAGCTTTCCTTACTCCTTTTTTACACCTGGAATGCAGGCCATGTTGACGGGAAGTGCAATAGTTGGAGATAAGCCTGGGAGCTACTATTCCCCAGTAAAAATTGAGGCAAAACCTGCTGGGGTTGAATAACACATGAATGAAATCGATGTGAGGTATCGACTTCATATGTTTGACTAATTTATTCAGAATCCTTAGTCTACCGATAGAGCATCAATCCGTTCGTGTCTGCTGTAGCCATGGCACTCAGCCAATCAGCGATCAGAGTAATCATTAACAGGAGAAACAGCAATGGCACGCATTGTCCGATTCCATGAGTTTGGTGGTCCTGATGTTCTCAAGATTGAGGGTCTAGAGTTGCCGGACCCTAAGCAAGGTGAAGTTCGTATTTCAGTGAAGGCCGTCGGACTCAACCGTGCAGATGCCCTCTGGCGACTCAATCAATATATTGACGTGCCCAAACTTCCCAGCAAGCTTGGCTATGATGCTGCGGGAACGGTTGAGGCGATTGGCCCTGGTGTTGAGAATGTTGCAGTGGGCGATCGCATCCTCACCTTCCCTGCATTTTCGCAGGGGGACTATGGCGTATATGGTGAAGCGGCAATCGTTCCCGCTAATGCAATCTGGCCCTGGCCGGAGAAATTATCTGCAGCAGAAGCGGCTTGCGTTGGTGTTCAATATACAACGGTCTATTTTGCGCTCAAGACGATGGGGCAAGTGGGAGCAGGCGACACCGTCCTGTTAACAGCAGCAACGGGCGGCGTTGGTTTTGCTGGCATTGAAGTGGCCAAACAGCTCGGCGCTTCAGTGATTGCCACGACTCGGAAGCAAGCAAAAGCTGCCGCGCTCTTAGAAGCTGGGGCAGATCACGTTATCATAACCGACGAGGAGGATCTAGCCACCCGCGTTCAGGAGATTACCGACGGGAAGGGCGTCAAAATGGTCTTCGATCCGATTGCAGGGCAAAGTATTCCGACACTACTGGACTGCTTGGCGATTAGCGGTCGCTATGTGCTTTACGGCATCCTTGATCAGGCTGATCCAGTACTGCCGGCGATGTCGGTGCTGGCTAAAAATATCAGCTTGCATGGCTATACCGTCTTTGCCTACACAGGCTATCCTCAGATGGGAATGCCCCAGCAAACGGAAGCAGTTGCTGAGGCGCGTGAGTTTCTGTTGCCGCGTTTGGCTGATGGTCAGCTGAAGCCAGTGGTAAGCGAAACCTTCCCGCTAGAGGACGTAGTGGCTGCCCATCAGTCGTTAGAGTCAAACCAGCAAACTGGAAAAATCGTTTTGCAGGTGAGTTAACCTTAACGACGTATATCG
Organism: Acaryochloris sp. IP29b_bin.176; assembly: GCA_028285315.1. Taxonomy (GTDB): domain Bacteria; phylum Cyanobacteriota; class Cyanobacteriia; order Thermosynechococcales; family Thermosynechococcaceae; genus Acaryochloris. Next base: position 4,335 of record JANQPU010000372.1, on the reverse strand, counting down.
GCAGATCCATTATGAAACTCGGATTAATTGGTACTGGGAATATGTCTAGATCGCTCGGCATCCTTTGGGCAGAGCAAGGACATGAAGTTTTTTGGGGATCACGCGATCCCAATAAAGCAAAATCCGTGGCAGAATTTGCGGGCCACAACACCCAGGGCGGCACCAACGATGAAGCGGCTGAGTTTGGAGAGGTGATCTTTTATTCAGTGCGAGGCGTGATGCCATCTACCGTTTTATCGTCTACCAACAGCTTGACTAACAAGGTCATCCTGGACTGCAACAATCGCGAGATTCCTGAAGGGTTTGCCTACGGTCCTTTGATGGCGGAATCTTTAGCAGAACAGTTGGCGGCGGATATTCCTAATGCTCATGTGGTCAAAGCCTTCAATACGATGGCCCAAGAAGTATTGGAGCTATCGCCTCAGCCACTCAAGGAACATCAGGTTTCGGTCTATATTTGTGGTGATGATCCAGGCGCGCGACAAACGGCGATGACGTTAGCTAGCGGCATTGGGTTTAACCCCATTGACTGTGGCCCGCTCCGCAGTGCTCGCATGTTGGAAACGCTAGGGGATTTTATTCGCTTCATGATCATGGGAATGGAGCTGGGTCCCTACGCAACGATTTCGGTCAATGTATTGCCGGAAGCATCGCAGCAGCGGCTGGGTGGACGACAATCGGGTTCATAAATCTAGAGGAGTATTACAATGTCCAAGATTGACCAGACCGTCACCATTGTGACGGGTTCCAGTAGCGGCATTGGAGAAGCGATCGCAAGAGAACTCGCCCATGCAGGGGGTAAAGTCATGCTCGCTGCCCGCCGCGAAGATCGTCTTCAGGAACTGGCTACCGAGCTAGGGGACGGCGTTGCCTATCACGTTACAGATGTGACAAACGTCGAGCAAACTCGTGCCCTGGTAGCAGCAACCATTGAAAAATTCGGTCAGGTGGATGTCTTGATCAACAATGCAGGCGTGATGCCCGTCAGTCCCCTGCTTGACCTCAAAGTAGATGACTGGAACAAAGCGATCGACGTCAATATTCGCGGGGTACTCCACGGAATTGCAGCTGTCTTGCCCCATTTAATGGAGCGCGGCAGTGGTCACGTGATCAATATCGGTTCGGTGGCCTCTCTGCATGTCTTTCCCAACTTTGGGGTTTACTGCGGAACTAAGTTTGCAGTCAAGGCGATCAGTGAAGCTCTGCGGAAAGAAACGTTGGGTAAAGTCCGCGTCACCACTATTTATCCAGGAGCGGTCGAGAGTGAGTTGATTACGGCCAGCAATGATCAGCAGATGGGTCAGCAGATTGAAGAGCGATTCAGCTTTATCTCACCAACTGCGATTAGCCGTGCCGTTCTCTATGCCATCGAACAGCCTAATGACGTTTCAGTTAATGAAATTGTTGTGCGTCCTTCTGATCAAGAAATATAAAGTCCCCGATATCACAAACCCAACTCACGAGGAACGATGATGACCCTCCAGTATCCATTTGTGCGTGAACTATACGACGCCTTTCAAACCGGAGAGGTTGATCGTTGGGATGCGCTGGTGGCAGAGGAAGTGCTGGTCAACTCGACAATGGGCCGTGATATTCACGGTCGTGACGCGCTCAAGCGCTGGGCCAAGCAATTTATCGACGCATTGCAGTCTCGCGTTGACCTGGTGGATGAGTTTGAGGCCATTGATGAAACAGGCAATGGTCGGGGCTTTTTTACCGTCTGTCTGCATTGGAAGCACGCTCAAGAATTTATGGGACTTGCGCCAACGGGTCGGGAGGGCACGTCTATTGAAACGATGCTGCTGACCATCGAAGACGGCAAAGTTACGCGCTGGGATGTTACCGACAACACCGTTGAAATCAACATTTACTTCTGGGAGCGGGGATGGCCCATTCCCCACAATGTCCATCCTGAAATTTTGGCGAAAGGTACCGAACGTCGCCCTCAGATAAGTTGACCCACCCACCTTTCCACCTTTGAGTTAGAAACGTTCGTTATTTCACAAGGAGCAACAATGAATACGGACATATTGAAACTAAAAGACAAAGTTGCGTTGGTCACAGGGGGATCTAGGGGAATTGGCAAAGCTATTGTCACAGACCTGATAGACCAAGGGGCAGCAGTGGCCTTCACTTACGTGAGTAGCGCTGCAAAAGCAAAAGCCCTGGAAAATGAATTATCAAGTCTGGGCAAGATTAAAGGCTATCAATCCAATGTCTCCAACCTAGACGATATCAACCAGCTCACCCAAGCCATTGAAATAGATTTTGGCAAGGTCGATATTCTCATTAACAATGCTGGCAGGTTTGTGAGCAAGCCCTTTGATGACGTGACAGAGGATGAGTTTGAGCAACTCTTTTCAACCAATGTCAAAGGCCCCTTTTTCCTAGTGCAAAAGATGGTGAAGCTTATGCCTGAAGGGGGCAGAATCATTAACCTCTCGTCTGGCTCTACCCAGCATTATGTTCCCATGTCGAGTATCTATGCAGCTTCCAAAGGGGCTCTAGAGCAATTTACAAGAACTTGGGCCAGAGAACTCAGCGCCAGGAAAATTACGGTCAACAGCCTGCTACCGGGCTACACCGCAACGGATTGGGTAGCTGACACGCCAGCAGAACAGATGCAATGGATGGCAAGCCAAGCTGCTTTCGGAGAACTGGGGTCCGCTGAAGACATTTCACGAGCAGTCCTCTTCCTCGCCTCTGATTTAAGCCGGTGGGTAACTGGACAGCAAATTTGCGTTGACGGTGGTCTTTAACGGAGTAGTCGTAACCGTTGAACCAAATCCAGCAAGGAGAGTCTGCCATGCAAGTTTTAGCGATCGCCCGCATTAGAGACGGCACCTCGATAGAGCAGATCTTGCCACTGATCAAACCAGAAGCAGCTCAGGTCTGGGAGTTTTATGCTACGGGAAAGCCCCGCACCATTTACCACATTGCAGGCAAAAACGGTGCCGTTATGATTTGGGATGTGTCTAGTGTGGAGGAAGTCGAGGCAGAACTACAGAAGTTTCCTCTGGTCGAAGCTGGAATTCTAGCTTGCGAGGTGATTCCCCTCAAACCATAGACAGGGATTGAAGCGTTGGTTGCACAATAGCTGCTCATAGCCTCTAGCAGCAATGATAATGCTATAGATAAGTGGCTAAAGTCACTTGTATTGAAGTAGAGAGGACAATGCTATGCATTTTCGATACATCTATACCCGTCTCAATGTCGAGAATTTCGAAGCCTGCAAAGCGTTTTATCGGGATGTGATGGGGCTAAGCATCAAATTTGAAGATGATATGGATGAATATGTGGAGTTTGACACGGACTCCATTCGGATTACGCTCTTTAACCGTAAAAAACTAACAGACTTTATTCCCCAGAGCGAGTCCCTAAGCTACGATCCTCACAATGCTCAGGTTGTGCTTTCATTTCAGGTAAAGAGTTTAGAGGATGCGATCGCACATCTCCAATCCAAAAAAGTAGAGCTACTGGCCCCACCTACGAACTATCCAGATCGAGGTTTTCTTTCCACTTGTTTTCGCGATCCAGACGGTAATCTGATCGAGATAGAACAAATGACCGATGTTTTGATTTCATAGCTATTGTGCCATGTACTTGGGGTTTAGGATACATCGGGACAGAAAAAACGCTAAGATTGGACCTCTTTTACAGCATGTGTTTCAAGCGTTGTTTCCACTTGCCGATGTAGGGTAAACCTTGATGCTCTACAATCACATCTTTCAGGGTGCTCGGCAGTTGCTTTACTTATGCAAAGGTGAGGCCCAACGTGCCTGGCGAAAAGATATTCTGCTGAAGCTGAGCTAGTTCATGTTCCGGCTGGAGGATGCCTTCCTCAATAGCAGAAAAAATTAATCTGATTATTCTATCGGAATATTAGTCAAGTAAGATAGAGCATCAGTCCGAGTTTCTTCTAATTGTCGGATCATCGAACGAGTAATTAATTTTCCAGCTTCTACCAAGATATGACCATTAATAGGGTGTAGGATATTCTCTTCAGCCCGCTGCCCGATGAAACACTCAACATCGCTCATATCATTGAGATACATCCCAGTGGGTAATTCGACAACAACGCCGTTTCCCATAACCTTGCACTGGCAAGCTAAGCGCGAATTAGATCGGCAAGTCGTAATCACACCTAGAGTACGTTGCTCTCTTCGGTTCATAGGGGATAGATGTTCCATCCCTTCTTTAACGTAGATATGACAGGTGGCACACATGCCGCGTCCGCCACATTCCTGCATAACTTTAAGTTCGTTTTTCAGCAAACCAGAAAGTAGATTATCGTTGGTCAGAACTAATGTTTCTTGGCCAATTGGCTCCAATTTA
>JANQPU010000326.1 GCA_028285315.1 Acaryochloris sp. IP29b_bin.176 | reverse complement strand
AGGGGATGGAGTTCTAGCGCGATTGGTGGATGAGCTAATGAAACTCTCTACCAATAAGCTACCTGAATATCAACGGGGGATGAGAGCGATGGAGCTTGCCTGTGCTGGGGTATAGTCTCCATGTCTCCCTCCCAGGGAATATTGGCAATCCATAGGGGTTACAGGTCTATCTTCGGTTGCTGCCATATCCAATAGTTGGGGAATCGTGACAAATTGATAGCCTTGTTGTTGCAATGCTGGGATGATTTGCGGAAGGGCCTTGATCGTCAATTCGCGATCGCCGCCGCCATCATGCATGAGCATGATGCCGCCTGACGTCGCATTCTCAAGCACATTTTGCACAGCCGTTTCAACTGATCCATGATAGGTATCATCTACGGTCCACAGGACGGTAACCATCTGTTGTGCCTCTGCTTGGGCTACTAGACCATTGTTCAGGTAGCCCCCAGGGGGTCGAAATAAGGCGGTTTTGAACCCCGTATACTTTTCAATGATGTCAGTGGTCTGTTGAATTTCGCCCTGGGCTAAGTCAGAGCTGTAATTTTGGTAGCGATGACTCCAGGAATGGTTGCCAACGGCATGACCTGCTGCTGCAACCCGTTGGAGTAAGTCAGGATATTGAGCCACATTGCTACCTAGTACAAAAAAAGTAGCTTGCACTTGATGTTGTTGAAGAATATCCAACACTTTAGGAGTGGTGTTGGGCCAGGGACCGTCATCAAACGTAAATGCGATCGCTTTCCGATGCGGTGGGAGCTTTACCCCGTAGATGGTTTGACCTTGAAACTGGGCAGGAAGTTGATCACAAGACTGTTGCATATTTGGCTCCTGTTCGAGTCTCAGAGAATCGGGAACTCTTGGATGAGGCCCTTCCAGCGATAGATTAATGGTCGTTGCCATCACCTCCACAGGCCAATCTGCAACCAAATTTGGGGTCAAGTTGGTCTGGATCACAAGGGATCGAATGGCCATGAGGATGCCCACCCCCATTAGCCAAGCCAGCCATCGGTTGGCAACATTAATGCTTAAATTTTGTCCAAACATTTCTAGCTCAATTGCGATCTTGCAAATGCAGCCAAACTAAGATTATGAGACATCAGACTGATCACGGTCGATGGGTCTTAGGGTTCAAGATGACCCAACGTTAATGGTCAGGAGGCTATCGGCTAACTTGTCTATCCGTACCATGCAGGGAACGACCTCACCTTCATTATAGCGAGCCCATTTCGGCTGAGCGTCTTGTTGCGATCGGCATGGATTGATTGGCGATTCGCACTTGTCCCCACCCCATTGCCCTCGCTTCTGTGAGGGCTGCTTCTGCCAGAATGCACAGGTCTTGGAAATCGTTACTATCCTCAGGACAATGAGCCACCCCAGCGCTACAGGTGATCTGGATTGTTGTTCCATCGGGCATGGTATGGGGGTTACTATGGACAGCATCCGCAAAGTCCCGCACCCGTTTTTCTCCTTTAGCTTTGGAAACCCCAATTAACCCTACCAAGAATTGATCACCACACCTGCGTGCTATAACATCCTCCTGAGACACAAACCGGAGCAACGTTTGAGCAAACTGCCGAAGGATACTGTCTCCCATTACATAGCCAAAGCAATCGTTGATCTGCTGTAGCCGCTCAATCTCTAAAATGACGAGGCACATGTTTTTAGGCTGATGTTCCCCTTCATTCAGCAAGAATTCTAGGTCATGGACAGGTTCATAGCGGCTGAGCACCTTAGTCAAGGGATCCACAGTGGAGAGTCGTCGTTGCAATCGAGTCCGTTCCAGACGATTGAGGATACGTACCACCAGTTCTGGCCCTACAATAGGCTTACTGACAAAATCATCTGCCCCTACGGCATAAACCCGGTTAACAACGTCAGGTTCGGTGTGAGCGGTTAAAAAAATCACGGGCAATTGCTCCCACTGGACATCGTTGCGGACAACTTTGCAGAGGTCAATACCCCCAATTTGCGGCATCTCTATATCAAGCACGAGTATGTCAGGAGGACTATGGGTCAAGGTCTGCCAGAATTGGGTGGGATCGTCCAGAGCCGTCACTTCTACCCCCCAAGGTTTGAACAATGCGGTAACCGTCTCTAGGGTTTGAGGATCATCATCGACGATCATTACCTTAGCCTCCACTAACCCTTTTGATTGCAAGGTTTGTTCGACTCTATCCCACACTTGCTGAATAGGGAGGGTTTTCGAGATCAGGATGTATCCATCTGCATCGACTGTCTCCATTTGTTGAGAGGGACGATCCTCAGCCGTCCATAGGAGTACTGGAATGGGAGGAGTATGCTGTTGCAGCCATTGGAGGAAGGCTAAGCTTTGGTTTTCGCTCTCTCCCGTTGGATCGAAGAGGACGAGATGAGGCGTCTCTTCTTGCATTAGGTCTTGAGCAAAAGCGATGCTCGTTGCAGTTTGACAGTGAATCTGCCGTTGGCGTGCCTCGGTTGCCAGGGCATCAAGGGAGGTCCCATCGGAATTTACGATCAGCACAACCCGTTGCCCCATCTCATCCTGAAGCTCAGCGGCTATCTGGGTAGCGGGTTGACCAGCATAATTAATTTCCCGCCGCAGGGTATTGACATCCTGCTGAAACTGCAAGACTTGACTGGCATTGAGAGGGGGATCAGATTGCAAAAGATGTTCAAGTCCGCGGGCCAACTGGGACCCTTTAGAAAGGCCAAAGGTCCCCAAGCCACCCGCCAGGGTATGGGCTTCTTGTTGGGCCTGTTGCTTCAATTCGTCCTCCAGACATCCGCCTTGTTCAAGCGCTGTGGCAGCTTTCTCTAACAGGTCCATCTGCTCACTGATGCGAGGCTGAAACTTAACCCAAATATCAGCAATGGCACTCATGGTTTGCTGCCGAATCTGGGTTTCTGCGGTCAGTGTGGAGACAACCTGGGATTTTTTCAGCTCGGACAAGGGTTTAAGGCGATACCCAATGCCATAGACGGTTTCAATCAAATCCGTTGGAGCACCCGCCGCTTTTAATTTTTGGCGCAATCCTTTGATATGGGTTCTAACGGCTTCTTCTCCTGGCGTATCATCGTAGGTCCATAGATGTTCGAGAACCATGCCACAGCTAAATACACGACGGTTATTCCGCATCAGCAACTCAAGCAGGGCATATTCCTTAGGCGTGAGTGGTAGGGGGATATCCTGATACTTGACTTCGCACGCCCTGGGGTCAAGCTGTAGATGTTCCCACTCTAGGATGGGCAAGTTTATGGTTTCTCCTCGTCGCAACAAGGCCCTGACCCGAGCGGCCAACTCTTCTGGATCAAAAGGCTTGACGACATAGTCATCTGCCCCAGCGTCGAGACCAATCGCTTTATTATGGCCGTTGTCTTTTCCCGTTAGCAGCAAGATCGGGATTTGATAACCTTGCGATCGCAACTGCCGACACAGACTAACTCCATCTAACTCAGGCAACATCACATCTGAGAGGATCAGATCATATTCGAACGCATCCACTAATGCTGCCGCAGCTCGGCCATTGGTTGCGAGTTCAACAGCATAATTTTGATCGACTAGCAGGGTCTGAAGCGCTGCAGCCGTTAAGTCATCATCCTCAACGATTAGGATTCGCACAGTGATTCTCCTGGACAGATGGGGGAGCGAATTGGATCCTTATATCCAAAGTATCTATAAAATGGACCACCAACCGCCTAGGGGCCAACACTTCTTAAACTTTGCTGACCGATAATCTGTTCAGCAATCCACTTCTACCCCTTCCCAAAAGTTGAAGAGCTTGTGAGGAAGAGGGTACAACTCAGGCTTCACAAGCTCCTCAGACCCTCTCTTTAAAGTCTAAATAGAGGCTTAAAGGACGCCACTGAAGGAGATGGGACAATGAAACTTAAATATAGAGGCATCTGCTACGACTACACGCCCCCAATCGTCAACTATGGCAAGGTCAGTGGAATAGGCAACTACCGAGGAGTAGCTTCTCAGCGTCGAGACTTGAAGGAGGTTTCTGTTCCCCAGCCTAGCGCCGATCTCACCTATCGAGGGGTTGAGTATCACACAGGTGATTTGCCAGCAGAACAATCGAAAGGGGCCAGTGGGATTCCAAAAACGGTTGGGACTGCATGGGCCTCTGTGGCTGATGAAGCCCGCTGGTTGATGATGAGTCACCATCGTGCCATCAAGCACCGTCAGCAAAGCATGCTAGGTCGCTTGACATCTGAGATTCACCTAGAAGTTGATCCATCGCACTATTGGAATCATATTCAAGGGAAAGTGCATCCTGGTTTCCGAGAAACTTATGAACGCAGTCATGCTGCCATGAGTTAGCTGATAGGGAATCCGCTGAAGTCATCCTGACCCATAGGAGTCAGATGGAGGTTTGATTGAATGAAACTGAAAGATAACATCATGAGGCTGATGCTAGGCATTTGGATTTACCTGAGTCAGCCTCTCTTTAAAACCACAACGGTTTTGAACCCGTTTGAATTTTCCCGAACCTATGACATACAGTTTCTAGAATATTGCTTTGCCAAAGAATGTGAAACCGAACAGCAGCGGATGTATTTGGAACGATGCTGGAGAAGATCTTGTGAGATTTTGTAGAACTACAAGTCAAAACTGAAATTTATAGAGTAGGGAAATGGGAAACTGGATGCGGACAGGTATTTCCTCATTGCTAGTAGGGAGTACCTTAATTCTGCTGCTTATCTTCAATATGGGGAAAGGGGATGGCTCGTCTGCAACCAGACTCACTAATGGGACTGGTTTAGGGCCTCAAAACCAGACACAATGTCGAGCAACTCTTCCGTGATTTTGGTCTGGCGCTGTTGTTGAAACAAGGCTTGCAGTTCCGTTAAGTGCTCGGCAATATTGGTCTGGGCCAACTGCATGGACGTTAAGCGACTCGCATTTTCACTGGCTAAGGATTCTGCGCAAGCTTGATAGAGGGCCACAAAAAAATGCTGCCGGAATAAGGCTGAGAAGAGACGCTCTCGACTTAAGAATGCCATCGGAAGACAACGAGACGGCCAGGATGATGGCAGACGTCCGTTGAAATCCAGAGGGAATAGCTGTTGTCGTTGCGGGGTACAAGTGGTTCCTCCAGCAGCACGATTATGGAATATCCAAATCTGGTCTACCTGATGCAGAGTCCGCCATTGCTCAAGCTGGACAACGATAGTTTGAACTTTGGCAGTAATTCCTTCAACTGAAGCCGGAACTGACAGGTAATGTTCCATGGTGTAGCCCTGGTCCTCAATGCGATCGCAAATCCGTGATCCCATCCCCAACAGTAGTGGCTTCTGCCTCTGGGAAGGGCGTTGCTCTAGGTGCTGAATGACTAACTCTGTCAACTGCTCGTTAAAGCGACCACACATCCCCTGGTCTGATCCAAACATCACGGCCCCGAGGCGACGGTGAACGGATGCCCGAAATTCAGCCAAAATATCAGGATAATTCATCAATAAAATCTGCATTCCCTGATTGAGAGTGTGGCTGTACTGCTGTAGTGCCATAGCAGCCTGCTCGTACTGATGAATATTGACTGCTGCTAGGGCTTTCATTGTTTTAGCGACGGTCTGTAATTCTTGAGTGCTAGCAATTTGACGCTTGAGAGCTTCAGCGGTTTTCATGGTGAAAAGTGAATAAAAATTGGAAAAAGTTGAGTTCTGAAGAATGCTCTAACTCAAACCGAAGACGGAAGGTCCTCCACATACTTTCCACACGACAATGTTGAAGTGATACACCGTAGTAAAGACGTGCGATCGCTCTCACTCAAGCTCATGCCACTTTGGATTCGGTGGCAGACTTCGGGTAAATCTCGCCGCACAGCTTGCCCCACGCTCTTTTCTGCCTGAGACACTTGATCGAGGGGGATTGAATCAAATAGCCCTTGAGTCACTGCCAACAGCACCGCGATTTGCTCATCAACAGAAAGTGGTTGGTACTGATGCTGTTGTAAAACTTCTCGGACCCGGCGACCACGATTTAAGGATTGACGGGTGGATGCATCTAAGCGAGTGCCAAATCGGGCGAAGGTTTCTAACTCCTCGAACTGTGAGTAGGAGAGGCGTAAATCACCCGCAACGCTTCGATAGGCTGGGAGTTGAGCTTTACCACCGACACGGGACACAGACTTTCCCACATCAACGGCAGGGAAGATCCCCTTTTGAAACAAATCGGGCGTCAGGTAGATTTGCCCATCGGTGATTGAAACCAGGTTTGTGGGGATATAAGCTGATAGGTTTTGAGCCTCCGTTTCAATGATGGGCAGGGCAGTTAAGGAACCACCTCCCAACTCAGGCCGCAGATGCGTTGATCGCTCCAATAATCGAGCATGAATATAGAAAATATCACCGGGGAAGGCTTCGCGGCCCGGCGGGCGACGCAGTAACAGCGAGAGTTCGCGGTAGGCACGGGCATGTTGAATGAGATCGTCGTAGATAATCAGCACATCCCGCCCCTGTTCCATGAAGTACTCTGCCATCGTTGTCGCAGCATAGGGGGTAATATATTGCAGGCCGGGGGAGGCTTCACCCCCAGCCACGACGACAATGCAGTAGTCCATGGCTCCGCGATCGCGCAGCTCTGCTATCAGCTTGGCCACCGCTGAACTGCGCTGACCAATGGCGCAGTAGACACAGATGATCTCCTTGCCCTTTTGATTGAGGATGGTGTCCGTTGCGATCGCAGTTTTCCCCGTTTGGCGATCGCCCAAAATCAGTTCTCGTTGCCCCCGACCGATGGGAATGAGTGCATCAATCACCTTGATTCCCGTCTGGAGTGGTACTGTGACGGGAGCACGATCCATAATGGCTGGTGCCTCTCGTTCAACGGGGCGTCGCTCTAACGTCCTCACCAAACCTCTGTGATCGAGGGGACGTCCCGTGGCATCCACCACGCGTCCCAAAAATGCTTCGCCCACGGGCACATCTAAAACCCGTCCCGTACGCTGCACTTCACATCCTGCGTTTAAGGACTGGCCATCGTCCAGCAAAATTAAGCCTACTTCCTCTGGATCGAGATTGAAGGCAATGCCCATGCGATCGCCAGGAAATCTCACGAGCTCCTCTGACTGAACATGGGTCAGCCCCGTCGCTCGCGCAATACCGTGGCCTAAACGGGTCACGGTCCCCACTTCCTGGCTCCGTAATTCCAAGGGATACTTTCCTTCAACCTGCTCAAATGCCGCAAAAACATCGTCCAGAACGGGCTTTAAAATATCAAGCTCGGGTGTCGCCATCGTTTATCCGTCCTCCGCCCATGCGACCTCTGTGCCATCTAACACCCATGCCAAGTTCTCCTCTAGCCGCTCCAGATAATGCGCTAAGTTCCAAGCCAGCTTATACCCCGGAATCTTGAGTTCAATTCCGCAGATTAGGTCGGGGACAATCACAAACTGGCTCATGCCCAGATCGACCCTCGTCGCAGGGGCTTGAACATCCAGTGCACCGAGAATCCTAGCTTTGTCTGCATCTGCGATCGCGAATGTACTCTGAATGACCAGGTCTTGCCCCCTTGCGTTTGATAATGCTGCCTCCAAAGTCTCTTGCTCATGCCCTGTGAGGTGGCTCAAATGAGTGATAAAAGTCTCAATCATTTGCTGCTCTAAAGTCGTGTTCGCTAAATCCCGAAGTACATCACGCACTGTTGATGCGACCTGCTGCCCTACCCCTTGCCGTAAAGTACTCAAAAACACCTGCTTTTCGCGATGAACTGCAGTAGTCCAGAGATCACGGCTCCTATCCACTTCTTCCCGAGTTTGTCGCAACAATGCCTGCCGATGGTGATCTGCATCCTGCCGAGCTTGGGTTAAAAGTTTGGCCTTCTGGGCCTCAAAGTCCTGTTGTATCTGGCGATATCGTTCCGCTTCTTGCAGAGCTGTTTCCTGCTGAGACGCGGCCTCTTGTAGCTGCTTGGCAATTCGCCGCTCTCGCTGCTGCATGACTCGGGTGATCGGGGCATAGAGGAACCGTTTCAACAACGCCACCAAAATTAGAAAATTGATAATTTGGGCAAAGGTCGTCAAAGGATCGATGAGCATGGCTTATCCTCCGCCCGTGCTGGCCTGTTCCACCACATAGACCCAAAAGGGGTTGGCAAAAATCAAAATTAGCGTAATCACAAAGCAGTAAATCGCGGTCGATTCCACTAAAGCCATGCCCACAAATAGCACTCGCGTGATGGTGTTGGCTTCATCGGGTTGCTGCGCCAGAGCGCTGAGGGCCTGGGACAACGCCCGCCCTTCGCCCAACGCTGGGCCAATGGAGCCGATCGCAGTTGTCAGTCCTGCAATCACCACTGAAGCCATCCCAATCAGGGCAATATTATCCATGGGATACCTCACTTACGGATGCCTGTTTTTGTGTGTCTACTCGACTCGCAGCCGCGATAAACACCATTGCCAAAATGGCGAAAATATAGGCTTGAATCAATCCCGTTAGCAAACCGAGAAGCTGCATCACCACTGGAAAGATCAGAGGAGCGACCGATAACAGAATTCCGACAATCATGGTGCCACTCATGACATTGCCGAACAGACGAACAGCCAGCGCCAGGATGCGAGAAAGCTCACCGATGATATTGAAGGGCAGCATCACTGGACTGGGCTGTAGGTACTGTTGCAAATAGCCCCGCACCCCTTTCTTCTGGACTCCATAGAGGGGAACGGCACAAAAGACGCAGAGCGCCAGAGCCGTCGTCGTAGACAAAGACCCTGTCGGGGGCTGATACCCCGGTATCACACTCAGCAGATTTGACACCGCAATAAAGATAAAAAGCGTCCCCACAAAAGGCAGGTAAGGCCCCGGTGGTCGTTCACTGATCTCCTCAATCTGGTTACTAATGCCCAGAACAACTACCTCCAGAAGGTTCTGCCCCCGAGAGAGCTGAGTCGAGTCTGAGAGTCGCCGGGTCACAAGCCATGAGCCCATCACTAGCAATCCCATCACCAACCAAGTGAAAATCAGTGTCGCATTGAGGGAGAACATCCCCCATTGCCAGACAATGATCTGATCAGGCGTAAGATTCACGGTCATTGATCTCCTTTGTTAAGCGTTTTCTTTGAAACTTGTTTGAGTTATGAATTTTGAATTTTAAGTTTTAAGTTAAAGAGTTAATTGACGCCTCTATTGCAAACAGGCAGAGGATTCAAGATATTTTGCTTGCCCAGTTGCTGGGCAAATTACGTCCTCCTCTCTGTGCGACAACCAACAGGGAAATTACCCCCCTCAATCCAAAACTCATCACTCGAAACTCACCACTCAAAATTCATAAGTTATAACGTTCTCCTCGACCTTCCTCTTTCCCCATTCCCCTAGCCCTCTGCCTGGGCATAAGGTTGCTAATCAAAACATTCCGAGCTAAGAGAAACCCCAGAAAAGTAATCAGTAGCGGTGCCAACAATTGACCAGTTGCCCCCCGTTGCAGAATGAGATGAAAGAAGCCGAGAACAGCTCCCAGCCGCAGCAAGAAACTGGTCCACATCAATGTCACAGGCTGTTTTGAATGGATTAACCGTTGGATCGTAAACCACAACCCCCCGAAGTACAGTATTCCTAAGCCACCCCCCAACAGGAGTGCGGTGATCAATGCGGGTGGATGTCCGCTCATGCTTCCATCTCCTGTACTTGATGCCACTGTTTGAGTAATGGGTACAACAGTATGGGAGAGATCATGCAGGTTGCGATCGCAACCAGAGTCATGCCTGCAAATAGCTGTGGAAAGATAGCCCAATCCCCCAAATCACGTCCTCGCTGCATGATCACCATGGTAATTTCGGCCCGAGGAATCATACTAATTCCCAGTAATGTTGCACTGGATGCATTGCTTTGAGTGAGGAGCATCAATCCCCCAATTCCCATGAGTTTGCCGAGCAGTGCAGCGCTGAGGAGCAATAGACTCAATCCCAATGCAGCGGTTAGCGCTTGGAATTGAATCTGTAGGCCAATATTAATGAAGAAGAAAGGAACAAAAAATTCGTACAGTGTGCCAAAAGAAGCGTCGATTTTTACACCATGTGGGTCACGACTAAAGGCCAGTCCCGCAAAGAAGGCCCCTACAGCGACTGAGAAACCTAGGAGCCCTGCTAGAGAAGCGATCACAAAACCGGTTCCTGCAACCATCAACATCAGATCAGGGGCAGGCTCAATCCGTTCAAAAAATTGGGTTAATGGATGCTCGATATAGCGAAAAAAGATCAAGCAGAAGGTACTAAAAATCATAACTTTTAAGCTAAAAGGCCCGATTATTGTTTCTAGAAGTGGCAGAAAATTAATTTCCTTGCCATCCTGCCAAGACGAAGCGATCGCAAACAACAAAGACATGAGAATAATTGCCGCGATATCATCCATCTCCGCAATATCTAGCAATAACTCTCCATTTATAGAATTCAGTGCCTGAGAATCTTGCCAGACACTAATGGAAATGCCTACGCTAGTTGCCACCAATGCAATGCTAATAAATAAGCTGGAAACCAATGATAAGCGCAATAGGAAATAGGCAGTGGCAAACCCTAAAGAGCCACTGCATAGCACATCACCCATCAGCAACAAGCAGGCGCGAGGTAACTGGCGTAACAATCCAGCTAGGTTGCACTCTAGTCCGACTCGAAACAGGAGAGAGATGATTCCCAACTCTGCCAGAAAACTATAGACTTCCAGCACTGCCCTTGAGGTTAGAAACCCACGAATCTCTAAAAGCTGTAGGACAAAGCCCAGTAATAAATACCCCACCAAGGGAGGTATGCCAATCCGTTCCGACCCTGCTTTGAGTACAATTACCAGCACTATTGTTGTGCCCACGAGTAAAACCAGGTACAGAAGAACCGTCTCACTCATGCCGACTTTCCTTTTTGATCCAGTACCAGGCATTGAGACAACCCAGACTCACACCCACTACCAACATCGTCAGCGTCCAGGAATAACGATTGGGAATATGGTTATCTAGCCATACCCCTAGGGCAATCCCCAACAGCGTTGGAATCGTCACGGACCATCCCACTAACCCAAATAGTCCTAGGCCAAACCAAACGCTCTTTTTCTGTTGTCGAGCCTTGATTTTGCGCTTAACTTTCTCCTCAACCTGCTTTTGAAAGCCATCTTTCTCCGATGGGTTTAATTCTTTTGGCGAGTGTGACTTCTCCATTACGCAACTCCGTGCTTACAGCCTTGTAAAGTAACGCGCCAAACTTGCTTCTAGCTGAGCAAGTGCAGATCGGGTTAATCGTTCTTGTTCATCTATCTGGCGGAACTGTTGCTCGACTTGTTGTTTCAGACTGTTTAAATCTGTACCCTGGACGGCATTGCGAGTGGAGATCCTGACCTCTGAGCCGCACTTCACTGCAATCCCTTCATCCACGGCCACAAAATATTCATCTCCCTGCTCAGTCATTAAGGAGACAATACCGGGAACTAAAATCGCCAAACAATCAACGTGATGGGGCAATAGACAAAATGACCCATGCTCGGCCTCAGCCGTAATCTTTGTGACCCGCTGATCCATCAATATTTCATTCGGCAAAAAGATCTTGACCTGCATGATTTTACTTATCTCTCTATCTCCCTATCCCCTCACCCTCACCATCTCTACGCTGCACCTCATCAACTGCGCCTATCATGTACAGTGCTTGTTCAGATAGATTAGAAAATTCATCGTTCAAGATGGCTTCACAACCGACTAGCGTCTGGTCAAGATTAACCATCTTGCCTGGGAGGCCAGAAAATTGTTCCGTTGTGAAAAAAGGCTGAGTGAGAAATCGCTCTAACCTGCGAGCCCGATAGACGATTTGACGCTCACTTTGAGCCAATTCCTCCAAACCCAGCATGGCAATAATATCTTTAAGGTCTTCATAATCAGCCAGGGTTTTGCGCACGGCCTGAGCCACTTGATAATGACGTTGACCGACAACACTAGGCGTCAATATTTTGGACCCTGACTGCAACGGATCGACCGCCGGATATAATCCCTCGCTGGTGCGCTTACGAGAGAGGACAATTGAAGCCGATAAATGGGAAAACGTATGGACGGCAGCAGGATCAGTGAGGTCATCAGCAGGAACATAAATGGCCTGCACAGAAGTAATCGCCCCTTGGGGGGTGCTACAAATTCGTTCTTCCAGTTCTGCCAGTTCTGAGGCCAGAGTGGGCTGATACCCCACTCGGGAGGGTAACTGCCCCATCAGTCCAGACACCTCTGAGCCAGCTTGGATAAAGCGGAAGACATTATCAATCATCAGGAGAACATCCCGGTGGGCTTGGTCCCGGAAGTATTCGGCCATCGTTAGCGCTGCATGGCCCACGCGAAAGCGCGAACCAGGGGGTTCATTCATTTGGCCGAAGACCATCACTGTGTTGTCTAAAACCCCGGCAGCCTTCATCTCTCGATAGAGCTCTTCCCCTTCTCGGGAGCGCTCACCAATGCCGCAAAAAATACTGACACCGTCATAGCGACTCACAATGTTATGAATCATTTCTGTAATGAGGACTGTTTTACCCACACCAGCTCCACCAAACAGACCTGCTTTGCTGCCCCGTTCTAGGGGGGCAAGGAGATCAATCGCTTTAATTCCGGTCACTAAAATGTCAGTACTAGTGGTGCGTTGATGGAGCGGTACTGGACGAGCATGAAGCGATCGCCGTATGCCATCTAAGGGGCCTTGATCATCAATCGGGTCACCGAATACATTAAAAACTCGGCCTAGTAAATGCTCTCCCACAGGCACCTGGAGCGGTCGTCTGGTATCGATAACCCGCGTGCCCCTTGCCAATCCCTGGGTAGGGGTCAGTGCAATTCCTCTAATAACATTGGCACTTACGTAAGCCACTCCTTCGATCTCAATCTGAGCATCAGGGCCAGCTTTCAGCAAATGGCGGAGCGGTGGCACTTCGTTGGGAAAACAAACATCAACTACACTACCTCGAACTGCCACAACCTCTCCTTGGTAAGAGGGATTGGGCGTAACCAAAGATGCTTCTGAGGACTGGGACATGGATGAGTTAAATACCAGGGAGTCGATCGAGTATAAGACGCAACTGTTTAGGTTTTTAAAGCCGTAACTTGAGGAACTTGTGAGGGTCGAGCCCCGTTAATGGAGAAGAGATTCATGCATAGAATCCCTTAGACATCTCCTTAATCAAATGGGGAAATCGGTGAAACTAAATCACTTAGCAAATCCGTGGGAGCTGCTCTCCACTCAGGAAATCGACGATCCTCTCTATACCAATACGATTCTTTAAGGTAACCCGAGGGGATGTGGTTGTTGTGACTTGACCAATCACCTGTGCCCTAATCGGACTTTGTGACTGAAGATGGATATCTCCTTTTTCGGGATGGGTTGAGGGTTGCTGGCGATGCAAAATAGAGAGGGCTAAATCAACCGATTGGGGAGGGACAAAGGCGACAAATCGGCCTTCATTAGCGACATAGAGGGGATCGAATCCCAGAATTTCGCAGGCTCCCTGGACATCTTCTCGGATGGGGATGGACGTTTCGTTGAGGGCGATGGTTAAAGACCGACCGGAGGTCATCGCCCTCTCAGCCGCCAAGGCGATCTCATTTAATGCACTCGCTAATCCTCCTCGAGTTAAATCCCGCATACAGTGCAGCTCAACGCCAGCTGCCAGTAGGTCTAACACCAGATGATTCAGAGGAGCAGAGTCACTTCTAATCTCACTCTCAAATTCCAAGCCCTCTCGCATAGCCAAGACAGCAATACCATGACGTCCCAAGTCACCATTAAGTATGACGAGATCACCTGGCTGGATAGATTGGGGATGGATGGTCTGGTGATGTTCAATCACACCTACGCCTGCAGTATTAATGAACAAGCCATCCCCTTTTCCCCGTTCCACCACTTTCGTATCGCCTGTGACGACCTGTACATTAGCTTGCTTGGCAGCCTTTTGCATGGATTGCACGACTTGCCAAAGGGTGGTCATGGGTAGTCCCTCCTCCAGAATAAAGCTGGCACTGAGATAGAGAGGGCGGGCTCCTGCCATCGCCAGATCATTAACTGTGCCGTAGACGGCTAACGAACCAATATCCCCCCCTGGGAAAAAAAGGGGATGAACTACATAGGAGTCAGTCGTAAATGCGAGTCGTCCCGATGGCCCATCAAATACGGCAGCATCATGCTGGTGATGATGGTCCGACTGAAACAGACTCGCAAACATTTGCTCAATGAGCTGATGCATGAGCTTGCCCCCTCCCCCATGGGCCAACAAGACTTGGGGATATTGCCCTATGGGGATAGGACAAGCTAAAGAATCGATTGGCATTAACCCTTTCTGAATGGTGAACTAAGCAGGCATCATGGCATCATCCTGTCCCAGCCAAAAGAGGAGTGCCAATGCCTTTTGGATTTGCATTCCCAACTTACCCTGGTGACAGGCTTTGAGTCTCAGCTCCTCTTCAATGAGCGTTTGAGAAAGTTGGAGGATAGATGCCCGCCACATTAGGAGGGCCAGAGCATCCCTAAGTCCAGTGATCGTATGGCTGGTGGGAGAGAGTTTCAAACCCCATCGGAGCAAAGATTGAACCGTAGGGCTCTTTCCACGGAAGCCAGCCGATAAAGCTGGGGCACCAGGGATACCAGCGGGACTAAGAATAGGCTGCAGGTCTAACGAAAAGCCTGGGGTCACAGATTTGTGTTTTGGTAGTGATGCCGATAGCTCAGCACCCCAAGGATCCGTCTCACGTTGGGATTGTTCTGGGTGTTGATTAAGATTTAAGTGCACCATGACATTATTTTCTCCCTTGTGATGACTACCGCAGACTTTGAGGACAAGACCCTGCCCCTTGGATAAATTGTCGTTGAAACGCTTCAATCTCATCTCGGCTCGGTTTCCCATGGGCAACAATGGCAATCCGATAGCGTTGCATCACTGCCGTCGGAGTTTGCCCTTCAGCAAGACTCGCTAAGGCAGCCATCATGATCATGGAGGGTACACAAGCATACCCAAACTCATCCATTACGGCCCGAAAATTCGCTTCTAATTTGGGTTCGACATAGCCACCAAACTTGATCCGAATCAGCCATCCCCCTGACGAATAAATAACGGTCACGTACTCTAAGGGGAAATTATTGCGCTGCTTCAGATACTCGATCACCCAGATCGAGAGACTGGCATTATCAAAGAAATAAAGATATTCCATGATTTTATTGAGCAACAGACAACGTCAAACTTCATAGTTGCCAACAACCTAAAAGTCTATATTTCAACGTTATGCCATCAATTTGAGGTTTCCGTGAGGGGAAAGTCAGCTTCTATTCTGAATGCATTGGCTAGGCTCAATTTGCTATAGAGCGTAGGAACTGGCTCCCCTATGCTAGTGACACTACTCATGATTGAATTGATTGCCGCAATTTTGCCCTCGTTTGCCCTGTTGCATTCGCTCTCCTGTACTAATTAAGTGAAATACTGCCCGTTGCCACGTGATTTTTAAGCTGCATTCATTCACAGCATCGCTCCTCACTGTGAAACCTGCTTAAATACCTCGTCAAACAACCGGACTATAAACAAATGTCCTTCTCTTTGATACCCATTTAAGGCGATGTGCAACTTTCCTGAAAGTACTGATACTACGTTGCTACTGATCACAACATTTAGCCAGAGGAAACGAGGAATCAACGGTTACAGGCATT
>JANQPU010000394.1 GCA_028285315.1 Acaryochloris sp. IP29b_bin.176 | reverse complement strand
ATTCTAAATACGTCATAGCGGTCAACGATGGATTTGTAATGAATGGTCATTCATGGGCACTATGCCATGTTTATCTGTTTTTTGCAGCTTCAAGTCATCAATCGAGAGGATTTTAACTTGCATATAAGAGGTGTATTATGCATCAACCACCTGTTTCAGGGCGTTTCGAGCCCCTAGGACTCTTGTTCACAGACTCATTAAAACGGAGAGGAATGAGTTTTTCCTGAGAGTTTCCCTATTTCTAGATAAAAGTCGAGATCTTCATATCAAGGGTATGACTACTAATCAGGCAGAGAATTCAATAAATAGTATCAATTGATACAGAATTACTTAATAAAGTATTAATTGATACAAAATATATTTTCCCTTTCAAGGTTATCTCCTAAGCGATACTTTTCTGATGTTTTTAGAGTACTTACTCAATCAAAATTTTGTTTTTTTATTGTCTTGCACAATCACTCTTTAGAATGGGCAAGCTAATAAATAAGAAGCTAATTCATACCTGTAGATATCAAAGTAGATATCGAATCCAGGCATGTCTAAAAATCCTATAGCAAATATTTAATTTTCTCTATTCAAGTGACTTATTGTATTTATGCGGTTATAGCGAGCTGTACAAAAAGTTGGGCTTATAGATCAACAAATACTTGTATTGCAGCGTGAGTATTTTTAATACTTTTGGGGGAAATCAAATGCTTCGTTTTGAAGCTGGACAATTACAACAAACTTTAGAGAAATTGCATCGAGATTCCTTTACGGGAGCAGCCTATATCGATGTATTTCTCGATGATAAGCAGACAATAAGATCGCACATCGTCTTTTTTCAGGACGGAGCAATCACCTATGTCGGCAAAACCTTGCCCACCCCCCTTGAGTTTTCAGAAATGATTGGCGAGAAACTGAAACTCAAGGTGATGAAGGCAGCCATGCAGTTGGCAAATAAGAAAGTCAAAGATCCCACTTCTATCCAGGCCTATTTAGCGATTTACCAACGTCTTGATCTATTTGATTGGGATGCCCTCGAACAGGCGATGCGCTCTCAAGTGGTGTTTTATCTCGATCAGCTTTGGCCCTACGCAGGCACCCTCAAAACAGAAGAGGACGTTCAATTTGATTTGGCCTATGGTAAGGATAAGCATGGGTTTGATTGGCAACAGCTCTGTTTATCTCTAGTGCAGCGGCAACAGGCATGGGCTTCGCTGACGCCAGCCATTCCGTCTATGGATGCTATCCCTCATCCCATGATGTCTGGGCACACTCATTCCGTAGATGATGCGTATGCCCAACAGCATTTGAAAGTGTGGATTGATAGCAAGCGGTCTCTATTGGATATCGCCGAGGCGTTGCAAAGAGATCCCCTGGAATTGGGACATTTATATCTGCATTGGCAAAAAATGAGTTGGGTAACCTTTACGGGTGAGCAATCTCAATTGCCCGGCGGTACGCCCTTTGCTACTGGACAGCAACGCTTACCCCTGATTCTCAGTGTGGATGACAGCTTGGTCGTACAAACCATGCTTAAACGCACCTTATGTGACAGTTATCAGGTTCTCACTGCCAGCAACGCTGTTGATGCGCTTAGCCTCCTTAACAACCACCCTGTGGAGTTGATGTTGCTGGATGTGACCATGCCGGATATTGACGGGTTTGAGTTTTGTCGAACCGTTCGAGGTATTGCCAAGTTCAGAGATCTACCCGTGATTATGCTGACGGCCAAAGACGGCTTGGTCAATAAAGTCAAAGGACAAATGGCAGGGTCAACCCATTATCTAACCAAACCAGTCAAAAAAGAAAAATTGTTGCAAGCGATCGAGAAATATATCCCGACTGCCAAGGTGGCGTCTTAAAGACGCTTTGGGCAACATCAAGGTAAAGAAAAATGCGTTCTTTTCAGGTGAGACACTTATCAGCAGTTCTAAATCAATTCCACCAAGACTACTTCACGGGTGTCGTTTCTGTGGAAGTTACAATTGCCCCCCAAAAGGTGCGATCGCAAGTAATTGCCTCTCAACATGGGGCCATCACTGATGCGGGCAGTATACTCTCCAACCCCATTGAATTTTTTCAGTGGGTAGGGCAACTACAACTGCAGATGATGAATGCTGCCCTTCAGATGGCCTTGAGGAAAGTTACAAATTTCCATGTCATCCGAACTTATTAGGACAACGATACCCCCAACAGTATCTCCCCTTCCCAATCTTGACTAGTGAAGGCATTAATCAACCCTAACTCATTGCTATGGACAGCCAAGCTTATCTTATCTTTCGACTGAGCGACTCACAATACGGCATCGAAGCCGCACTCGTCCGGGAAATCTTTCCATTACCGGAGCTGACCTCAATTCCAGAAGTGCCCCCTGACATCATTGGCCTTCTCAATTTGCGAGGAAAAATCGTTCCGATCATGCATTTAGGATGTCGATTGGGACAATCCCATCCCGTTTGCCATCTCAGCAATGCAATCATTCTGCTGGAATGGCAAGGACTGCAGGTGGGGATGGTTGTGGATCAGGTGCAGGATGTCTTAACACTCACTGCCACCCACATTGATACAAATCTGGAGTATGGAAGATCTCAGGCCATTCCCTTCATGAAAGGGGTGACGAATCACTCCGAAGTCCCCATTGTTTTGCTCAATCCCGATACCTTAATTCGTGAGCCAGAACAAGTAGTGAGCCTAGCCTGGGAAGCCGAATTAACAGAGGAAGACGATCTAGAGGATGAAGCCGACCTTGCGGCCATCCATCAACACTGGGAAGCACTCCTAGCAGAGGAAGAACCAACATCCACAAATCTTGAGGACAAGCCTGAGAACACTGAATGGAGCCTAGCAGCAGCTCCGGAAGTTGCTTCACGTAATCAGGGAAGCTTCTTTGAGCAATATTGCCCCACCGCTTCAGAGGAAGACAAAGCAATCTTGCATCAGCGGGCTGTTTCCCTTCAGTTCTCCTTAGAGGAAGCCGAAACCACTGACCAACATTCCCTAGCCGTTGTAGGGCTAGGGAATCAATATTTTGGCCTCGATTTGGGTCTCGTACGGGAGTTCATCAACATCCGCAACGTCACGCCTATTCCCTGCTGTCCCCACCATATCGTCGGCAATATCAATCTTCGAGGCGAGGTCATGACTTTAGTGGATATCCAAGCCGCCTTAAATTTGACAGATATGCCCTTCCTTCCCCCTCGCAAGGCCGTTGTGTTTGAAGTCGAAGATGTGGTAGCAGGCATCACCGTCGATGAGGTGATTGATGTCACCTCGTTATCTGCGACTCATATTTCTCCAATTCCGTCAGCGTTACCTGCTAATTATCGAGAGTATCTACTGGGAACGACGGCCTACAACAACCAATACATTAATATCCTCGATTTACCCAAAATGATTTCCCAAGGAGTGTTGAGTGTGAATCAATCCTAACCCGTTTATTTGACACCTCGATATGTCTAATCCTTAATGCGCTATTACTCATCCTAATTACCAAAGAACCCAAAAACGATTATGAAGATTACAAACCAATTACGATGGACGGTTGCTGGCTTAACCGTTTTTGCACTGGGCACAACTGCCTATGCAGACTTCAATATTAGCGGTAATACCTTAGATGGAAGTGTGGTGAACAAGTCCGGTATTGTCCGGGGGGCCACACAGCGACTGGTCAAACTGGAGACCAACGGTAAACCGAGTGATGACCTAATCAAAACACTGGATGGGCTCATTGATGGCCTGATTAACGGCAACCCAGAGCTGAAACTTCCCAAAGCAACCGACCCCACCTACCTGGAAAAGATCAATCAGGTGAACACGTCATGGCAAGCCTTGAAGGCGACTATCATTCAGTATCGCCAAGATCCAAGTTTGGAAGCCAAGCTCATTACTGATAGTGAAGACTATTTCGAATTAACTAACGAGGCGGTATTTGCGGCAGAAGCCTTTTCCGCCACCAACGTTCAGAACTTGAGATTAACTCAAGTCAGTATCTTAGCGCTGAACTTAGGCGTTTTAGCCTTTATTCTCTGGACGATTCAGCGGGCAACCAAGGTGCTACAAGATTCAGTGGGCTCTGTTGCCAAGAGTTCCTCCGAGATTGCTGAAACCGTGGAAAAGCAAGGGCAAATCATCACGGAGCAAACCACTTCAGTGAAGGATACCACCGTCACCATTGAGGGGCTCGGCTCAACCTCTATGCAGGCTGCAATGCAGGCCAACGCCTCCGCCCAAGGGGCACAACAAGCGCTTGAATTATCTGAAAGTGGAACTCAAGCCGTAGCAGAAACCGTAGAAGGAATTGCTGAGTTACGAGCCAAAGTAGGAGCTATTGCTGAACAAATCATGCAGTTGAGTGAGCAAACGGACCAAATTTCAACGGTCTCGAAGCTCGTGGCGGGGGTTGCCGACCAAACTAACATGCTGGCTCTGAACGCTGCGGTAGAAGCGGCTCGGGCCGGAGAACAAGGTAAAGGTTTCGCAGTCGTTGCAGGTGAAATTCGTAAACTTGCCGACCAAAGTCGTAACTCTGCCGATAAGATCAACACTCTGGTTACGGACATTCAAGCATCCATTAATAGCACTGTTATGGTAACGGATGAGGGCACAAAGACGGCCAGTAAGGGCATTGAACTGGCTGAATCCACAAATGAGGTTATTTCCAAAATGGCTGAGGCGATTAACCAAGTGTTTGAAAATAGCCAAAGTATTGCCACCAGCGCGAAACAACAGGCCGTTGGTGTGCAGCAGGCAGTCTCTGCGATTAACGCGATTAACATAGGCGCCAAAGAAACAGCTTCGGTGGTCAGTAAGGTCCAGGACTCCACTGGGCAGTTGACCGATGTGGCCCAGCAACTAGCCGTCACAGTCTAGGGTTCAGGGTTACCCTCGATTGGGGGTAGCCTTTTGCCTGCTGATTATCCGCTTTCTACACTAATCAAACCATCATGTTCATTGAAGATGAAGAACTGCGCGGACTCTATCGAGCTGCAAGTGCTGAACATATCGAGACTCTAGAAGCAGGACTGCTCCACCTAGAAAAGCATCCTGATGATCGTCAACAACTCCAGGCTTTGCTGCGGGCAGCCCATTCCCTCAAGGGAGATTCCCGGATGTTAGGGGTTGAAGAGGCTGAAACCCTAGTCCACCAGATGGAAGATCTCTTATCTGCTGTTGAGCAAGGGGAGCAAGCACTGACGGCGGAATTGTGCGATCGCATCTACGTGGGCTTAGATGCCGTTCGCAAAATCGCCCATACGGCCGTCACGGGCGAAGAGACGGATGTGAGCGTTTTTCACGTCCTGGCTCAACTCATGGCCTCGGCTGACGAAGGGACACCTGTACAACTGGCTTTAGAATCAGAGGAAACACTTCCCCAGGGGGATCTGGCTGTACTCCAGGTAGCGGAAGACACGGACGAAGCGTTAGCCGCAGAACTCCACCAACTTCTGGAACAATCGCCTCCAGAGCGGATGGTGACTGCGCAGTCGACCGTCTCGGAAACTCCTGTTGCTTCCACTTATCAAATTGATACGGTTCGGGTCGAAGCCACAAAGCTCGATCAGCTGATCACTCAAGCTAGTGAATTGGCCGTCACCAAACTCCGAATTTCCCAACGGATTGGAGACGTTGGACAGTTATTAAACCTCAGGGAACAGTGGGCCGCAGACCTGCTGGCTCATCAACTCAGTCTAGACACGCTTAAAAAGCAACTCTCTTCAGCCCATACCGCTCTGGTTGACCAGTTTTTTCAGCTGAATCAACGGCGTCTGACGGAACTCAGTTTGCAGATTGAGCATTTGCAAACTCAGGTGGGTGAAGATTCAGCTCGGCTGGATATTACCGCCAACCAGCTCGAAACAGGCATTCGCAATTTACGCATGTTACCCATTGCTGGATTGTTTCAGCTATTTCCTCGGATGGTGCGAGATTTAGCCAAGCAGCAGCAAAAGCAGATTGAGCTGATCTTAGAAGGGACCGATACCCTGGCTGATAAACATATTTTGGAACAGATGCAGGCCCCGCTCACCCATTTGGTGCGGAATGCCATTGACCACGGTATTGAGTCACCAGCAGAGCGACGGGCAATGGGCAAACTCGATACCGCAACGCTCCGACTAAGGGCTTATCAACTGGGCAGTAGTATTGCCATTGAACTCTCAGATGATGGTCGGGGTTTAGAACTAGCCAAAATCCAAGAAACAGCTCTACGGCGGGGGCTCCATACAGAAGCGGAACTAGCCCGGATGACCACCAGTCAAATCCAATCCCTGATTTTTGCTCCCGGATTTTCTACTCGCACCCAGGTGACGGAAATCTCAGGACGTGGGGTTGGTCTGGATGTGGTGCGGGCCAATATGGAGCGTTTGCAAGGAACCATTCAGGTCCGATCAATTCCTAGCCAAGGCTGCACCTTTCAGCTCACCTTAAGTTCGAGTTTAACGACTACAGCAGTGCTGATTGTTGAGGTCAACGGGCATCCCTACGCCATCCCCCTAGAGTTTGTGGACAAGATGATTAGCGTCGATCGTCAACAGATTTTTGCCATGGAGGGGCATCCAACCATCACGGATCAAGATCAACCCCTATCTGTTATGTGGTTGAGTGATCTGTTGGCCTTGCCCGTCGCATCTCCTCATTCTTCATCCACCGCTGCAGCAGTAGCCGCCACTATCCCTTGTGTGATTCTCCAAATTGGTTCCGAACGATTGGGACTCTTTGTGGATCGCTTATTAGACCAGCAGGATATTGTCCTCAAGCCCCAAAGCAAGCTACTACAGCGAATTCAGAACGTCTCGGGTGCCACAATTTTGGGCAATGGCGATATTTGTATGGTTTTGAATCCTCAGGATTTCTTGCAAAGGGAAAAGAATAGACCCTCAGTGCATTTGAGTGAAGTACCAGCCGCGCCGAAGGTCTTGCTGGTGGAGGACTCCATTCCTATTCGCACCCAGGTGAAGCGGATCTTAGAAGGGGCAGGATATGACGTTACAGCAGCCGTAGATGGCCAAGATGGCTTTAATCAGCTTCAGAACGGCCGTTTTGATGCGGTGGTATCTGACGTAGAAATGCCCAATTTGAGTGGCCTAGAAATGACGGCTCAAATTCGACAGTATCCAGAATATCAAGCGCTTCCCATTGTGTTGGTTACGACTTTAGCCAAGGAGGAAGATCAGCGCCGAGGCGCTGAAGCAGGGGCCAATGCCTACCTCACCAAAGGTGATTTTGATCAAACGTTGCTTATAGATACCCTAAGGAGATTTATTTAATCATGGCAGATCCAATTAAAGTGGCGCTCGTAGAAGATTCTGCAGTTGCCTTGCAAATTCTCAAGCGACTTCTCGACTCTTCTCCCGATGTAAATGTTGTGGGAACCGCTCAAGATGGAGCAGAGGGATTGCAGATGATCGCTCAGACCCTACCAGATGTGATCTGCACGGATTTGCAGATGCCCAATATGGATGGTCTAGAATTTACGAGCAAGGTGATGAAGGATTTTCCACGTCCCATTCTTGTGATTAGCAACAATGTTCATCCCTCAGATATTGACAATATTTTTAACCTTATGCAAGCAGGTGCCCTCGATTTTTTCCCCAAGCCTACGTCGGGGTCAGCGACCGATTACGAGGTCCTCAGAAGCACTCTTGTCACCAAAATTAAGGTTTTAGCAAGTAAAAAGGTGGCCTAGTGGGTTAACCAGTCTAGATGCTGGGGCAATAGCTTAGCCAAATCGTAGGTGGTCTGAATAGTCTTGCGGGCATTGGCCCGAAGTTCCGCCATGCCATCTGGGTGATCGAGGGCTTCGAGGATGCGATCGCACACCTGCTGCGGCGAGAAAAAGTCCACAAGCAAGCCGTTACGGCCCTCTTTTATCACCTCCGTCACCGGGGCCGTATCAGAGGCCACCAGTAAGCAACCTGCAGACATTGCTTCCAGCATTGACCAAGACAGCACAAAGGGACGGGTTAAATAGACATGAACCGAAGAGGCTTGTAACACTTGCAAATACTGGCTATAGGGCAGCCGACCTGTGAAATGGAGACGGGATAAGTCTAGAGATAACGTCTCTAGCATGTGCTGCTTATAGGTTTTGCCATTGGGTAGTTTTTTACCGTAGGCGACCCGGTCAGCCCCAACCACAACAGCATGACAGTGGGGACGTTTTTCCTGCAGCAGGGCAATGGCCTCCATAAATTGTGGAAACCCCCGATAGGGTTCCATCCCCCGAGCCACATAGGTGACTAACTCGTCTACCTCAGATAAATCGAGATTGATGTCAGGTAAAACGAGCCTGGCATGGGCTTGAGGCTTAAAAAACTCAGTATCAATGCCATCATGCAACACCTTGATCTTGCTGTGGAATTCAGGCGGGAATTGGTGACGTTGCCATTGGGTGGGAGACAGGCCATAATCGCAACTGGCCAAATCCAATAAAATCGGGGCATTCTTAATCCGAATTCGGGCTTCTGCATCTGTATCTAGCGGATCGGCAGGGTCAAAATCGGCATCGGTACCGTGGGCATGGTAATACCACTCAAAAAAGCAGCAGAACTTAGCCTTCGGGAAAATATCCTTCACAAATAATCCTGGTCCCCAACCGGAGTGGGCATAGACGACATCCGGTACAAACCCTTGAGAGTGAAGCTGTTGGGCCACACGATAGACTGCCTGCCCTTCTAACACTGCGCTTTCAAGCGGCCGCACATAGTGGTGGGTTTCAGGCCGAACCTCACGGGACGTCTTATAGAGAATTTTATGGACACCTGGAATCTGTCCCTCCGCCCGAGCAGTCCCATATACCACTTGATGTTTCGGACTCTTAGCTAAAGCCATAGCCAAATGCCGAAACTGGGCTGGGAAGTTGGGATGGAGAAACAGGATTCGCTGCAGCGCCATCAGGTCAAAATCTGTTGAAGGGCCGAATTAATCGTCTCATATTTATATTGAAACCCAGCAGCCTGCGTCTTTTGCGGTTGGACATTTTGTCCTTCCAAAACCAACTGAGCCGCTTCTCCTAATAGCAGCTCTAAAGCAAGCTCCGGGACAGGTAGCCAGGAAGGGCGATTGAGCACTTTCCCCAGGGACTGACAAAGCTCAGCCATCCGCACAGGATTGGGAGCCGTGGCATTGTAGACCCCAGATTTGCTGGTATCCGTGAGGGCCATCAGGATAAAGTTCACCAAGTCATCTCGATGCACCCAAGAGAACCACTGCTTACCACTACCAATGGGACCACCCGCAAACATCTGAAATGGGGGCAGCATTTTTGCTAACGCACCACCCATCCCCAAGACAATGCCGATCCGGAAAATGACAAGTCGTGTTCCTGCATCTGTAGCTGTTTGGGCGGCCTGTTCCCAGGCTTTGCAAACTTTCGCTAAGAAGTCATCGCCGGAGCTGCTGGATTCATCAAACGTAGCGGTTTCACTCGTGCCATAAAAGCCAATAGCAGAGGCATTGACGAGGACTGACGGTTTGGAATCAGCAGCAGCAATGGCCTCAACAATCTTCTGGGTCCCCACCGCTCGACTATTGATAATTTCCTGTTTGCGGCTGGCCGTCCAGCGATCGCCCACTAGGGGTTCTCCAGCTAGATTAACCACACTGTCCCAACCCGAAAGGGCTGTTTGCCACTCTCCAGAAGTCTGGGGTTCATAGCCCATGATTTCCACATTAGAAAACTGTGGCGCTGGGAATAGTTTCGCAGCTTTATCGGGACTCCGAACCAATGCCAAGATTTGATGGCCTTCTTCTTGCAACCGTTCAATGAGGCGTTGACCTACAAATCCGGTTGCACCTGTTACGACTACTTTCATAGTGATGTCAGCTGCATGTTCCTTCTGATCATACAGAAGGCTAGACCCGAACTTCCGGAAATTATCTTGGCGCTGTTGCCATCAGTGCCCCAGCCGATTCTCTTCAATCCAGTGCATGGCAACGTTTAATGATTCAGCATTGAAGGTCTTACCAGAACGGGGATCTTCCACATGCCACCATACCTCACCTGCAGCAGTTATCCGACGTTCTACGCTGAGTTGGGAGCGATAGGTTATCCCTCTTGCCATATGTTGTAATAGTTGGGGCACCCTTGGCCGTCGATTGATCGTCAACGGGGCGTCATGCCAGTGGGATTCGAGTTGAGTTCGCTCATGGGTGAGTAATTTGAGCAGGTGATGGTCATGGTTGGCAGCCGCAACATCCATCCGATGCTGTAGGTTCGCCATCATATTAGAGTGACGCTGGACAAGTATTGGAGAAAAACCAACCTTCGGTACTTCAGTATTCATGGCTACCTTGATCACATAGTGACTATTTCTAGGCTAGGAAAGTTCTTTGTATCATCCAATACTTTTTTGTAAAACGTTAAATTGTTTTGTCTTCGTTTATTTTATTGACTGAATAAATTTCACAACTGATCCAGGCATTAGTGATTTAGAGCCGTCGTGATTAATATTTTGCGCTTACAGAGCTATCGATGGTTCAAAATCGCTATTCAGAAGCTAGTCAACCAGGCTGAATGTTATTTTCTTGCTGCTAACTTGATACAACCCTGTTTGCTGCTCAACCAGAGTAATTTTGTGGTGATCTGGCTAGACAAGCGAATCATTCGTTGAATAGTTTTCCTAGTAGCAACGCTTCCCACGGTTAAGCCAGAAAAATAATTTCAGCTAGAATCTATACTCACTAAGCACTAGTATTTAGTTTGTTTTTTACATGGTGTCACATTGCTATAGTTTGTATAGAATATGGAAGCACTCATAAGTCATATTGCGTTATAAAAATATACATAACCACTCTGTTTTAGACTTAATAAGTCTAGGGAAGATTAGTTGACAATTCTACTCTTCTCTAGCAAGGTTTCAGGAAAATAAGCCAGCCTGTTGTAGACATAAGTTCATATGCCCGAATCCCTTTTATTGTTGAGATCGTAGAGTATTTTAGTTTTTTGAGTATTTTTTTGCTGTTTCTATCCCCAAAATTTTATTAATTAAGGTGATAATTTTAGAGATTAGGGGAACAATACTGGCAACTGAGTTTCAATAACAGTATCAATGGCAGAAGGTCTATTCCTACTAACGTTTACAGTATCAAATGGCACAATTACACTGCTTTAAATTTTAAAACAGCATAATTGATGTTCAACAATTGATATTCAGAGAAGATTTTTTGGCTCATATAGACTCTTCAATACCTCTGAATTGCAGCAATTGATACATCAGCTTCTCAGTTCTGGTGACATTCTTATACAAATCAATCGACCGCTTAGGTCACTGTCTTATGTGATCCAGGATAACCGTATTCAGAACCTTTATTGGAAGTACTTAAATGAAAGCCCATCTCCCTGTTGTTGGATTTACTATTGTAGTTCTAGAGTATATAGGATTTAAGCTGGCTTTACTAATTGCCATGATGAAAGGATTTTGGCCCCCTGAAATGTGCAAAACGATTGATCTAACGTTAATGCTATTTGCTATCTTCGCAACACTATGGTTAGCATCATTACCCGTTAAAAAAAGAAACTAGGATGCCTATCTATACATATTCTGAATCTTGACAGATCCTTTCCGTGGTTAATTCTTGGTTTTGCATCAAAAAAGCGTGAGTTTGCTAAACCTTCGCCAAAGACAGTGGTTTGGTGCTCAGTAGTCGCACTGGCAAACATACCGACGAGCTAGCTCAAGCATTGATTGAGAATACTGAAGGCAAAATCGCCTATCACCATTGAGGTACGGATGGCTGGGAAGGCTACTCACGACAACTACCCGATGAGGTATGCCACGAAGTGAGTAAAGCCTTGGCACAACGCTTAGAGCGCACCAATGGAATACTGCGTCAGCAGACCGGGCGCTGGCATCGACGACAGAACAAATTTGGCAAAGTTTGGCAACAGAGTGCAGTGACCTTAAGACTGGTGTTGACCTATTTTAACTGGATTTGGTGCCACTCTCGATTTAGGAACACGGCTGCCCAACGAGCTGGACTGACGGAGCATTCCTGGGAATGGCAAGGCCTAGCTACCTATACCACACTTTGTTGAGGCACAATCTATGAATGTGCGGAGTTACTGCCGCAAGATTTCTGCCGGATTGCTGAGCTGAATGCTCAGTATGCTGACCTACCGGGTGATTTTGCCGATCTGACACTCGTGGCGATTTCTGAGCGGATGGGTATTTCGGCAATTGCAACGCTAGACAGCGATTTGGATTTATATCGACGATATCGGAAGCAGCCGTTTGATCGTGTATTCCTGCCAAAGTAGAGCCACTGGATAAAATAGATACATTCCATATTGGCGAATTAGACCATGCAAGTAACCCTCAACTCTATACAGGTAGAAATTCTGGAAATGCTGGTCGAGAATGGGCAGTATCCTTCGCTAGAGGTTGCTCTTGACGCTGCACTACTAAGGTTGATTGATGAAGGGGTTGTGTCAGGGAGTGTTGATGAACCAAGCTACAGCGCTTGGGTTGAGGAGACTCGTGCAAAGGTTAACGCAGCGCGTGCTCAGACAGAGGTAGGAGAAGTGCAGTCCGTTGATGAAGTTTTGGCAGAGCTGCGGGCGAAGGTACAGCGGGCGAAAGAGTCTGCTGCATGAAGCGTCTTGTGATCACGCGTGCTGCGAGTCGAGACCTGGCCGACATATCAGACTTTTTTCTAGCTCAAAGCGTGGAGGCGGGTGATCGCTTCGTGGAACAATTTGATCAAAAATGCCAATACTTAGTCATCCCTGGAAAACCCCTTCCATTTTGGAGGTGCTTTGCTACACCCCTTGCATATCAAAGCCCCTAGAGGTCAAATTTGGAACATATAGATTTGA
>JANQPU010000392.1 GCA_028285315.1 Acaryochloris sp. IP29b_bin.176 | reverse complement strand
AGGTACATTCAAGAGGAACGCTATGCATTTGGGAATCGTGACACAAACCTATCAGGCCAAAATCTATGTGACCCTGAGGCCGTCGGTCTTAGACCCTGCGGGTACAGCGGTTCAAACGGGATTTGAGCAATTGGGATATGACAATGTGGGTCCCATTCGGATTGGTAAGTATATTGAGCTGACGGTATCCGCAGATGATGAGGCCACGGCGAGTCAACAGGTTGATCGCATGTGTGATCAGCTCCTTGCTAACCCAGTGATTGAAAATTACCGATTTGATCTGCAATTAGCCCCCACATCAGGAGCCGCAAAATGAAGTTTGGTGTGCTGGTGTTTCCCGGATCAAATTGCGATCGCGATGTCGTACTGGTCACTCGCGATCTGCTCAAACAGCCCACCCGCATGGTCTGGCACCAGGAAACAGATATTGGCGATCTAGATGTGGTGATCATCCCCGGTGGGTTTAGTTACGGTGACTATCTGCGCTGCGGGGCTATTTCTCGGTTTTCTCCGGCAATGCAGGCCACTATTGCCCATGCGGAGCAAGGCAAGCTGGTGTTAGGAATTTGCAATGGATTTCAGGTCCTCACTGAGTCGGGGTTATTGCCAGGGGCCTTAGTGCGGAATCGAGATCTGCATTTTATTTGCGATCGCGTTCCTGTTCGCGTGGAGAGAACTGACCTACCGTGGACTCAAGCCTATCAAGCAGGGCAAGTGATTACCCTGCCCATTGCCCATGGCGAAGGCTGTTACTACGCCGATCCTGATACCCTAAAGCAACTGCAAGCCAATCAGCAAATTCTGTTTCGCTATTGCACCCCCAGCGGCGCAGTGGATGCAGATGCTAATCCCAACGGCTCCGTAGAGAACATTGCAGGTATTTGTAATCGTCAGGGAAACGTCGTTGGGATGATGCCTCATCCAGAGCGAGCCTCTGATGCAACGTTGGGCTATACCGACGGCCTCTTACTCTTCCAAGGGGTATTGAGTAGTCTTACTCTGCAAGGGGCAACTGCCTAAATATTTGGTAATAGGAGACAATGCTTGCCTGCCCAGTGCTCTCCTCTCGATACATCCCTCCAGACCAAGATCCGTCATGCCCAGTTTCTTAAAACTATTAGGCTAAGGTCTGCTTGCTTCGATGCGAATGACTTACAGTTAAAGGTATGGAGATAGCTTGATCCTCAACTCGGTTGAGCTGCATTCCTCTCCTGCATTGTTATTTGCACCTCTGATCATGAGTTCTGACCCTTCTATCACTGGCGAAACTAGCCCTAACCCTGCTGAAGCAACCAGCGCCGATCCCGCCTCTGCAAATAATGTCGCCCCTAAGCCTGAGCCCAGCGGTAGCTATACCAAAATGGCGATGCGAAATATGGTGCGTAAGCCTAAACGGTCCCTGCTGGAATTTGGATTAACCTCCGTGGGATTATTAGCATTGTTAATTGGACTCTCCTACCTGACTCGATAGAGCCTGGTCCTGTAAGACAACATGCAAGTCAACGTCCATGTTCAATGGGACTTGGAAGACGGAGCAGCACAAGCATTGACTCCGACTCAGAAAGATGTGCTTAAACAGGCGCATCAAATTTCGGAGGTAACTTGGCAGAATTGGTTCCAGCAGTGGTTTGAGCACCTACAGCCCTCCATTTCACATATTCAAGCCTATGAATTGAGTCTGCTGTTGACCAATGATGCTGCGATCCAGAATTTGAATGCAACTTATCGGCAGCTAGACTCCCCAACTGATGTGTTGGCTTTTGCAACCCTTGACTTAATTGAGCACCCCTCCCTCCTTTGGTCAGAGATACCCGTAGAGCTGGGCGATATCATCATTTCTGTGGAGACCGCTGCTCGGCAAGCCAGGGAGCAGCAGCATACCTTAATCCAAGAACTGGCTTGGTTGTCTACCCATGGACTTTTGCATCTTTTGGGGTGGGATCACCCAACCTCCGAACGCCTCCAACAAATGCTGGCTCAACAGCAAGTACTGATTAATCTTATTAATGTGTCGGCTGTAACTAGCTAGTATTCGAAGAGTCTGTTAGAACTGTGGGTAAGCTATTGCATAGTCAGTAACAATCCATCTATCTATGGGCGAGGGGTAAAAATTTAATCGTTGATTCAGGCTAATCCCTTTCAGTTCCATTGCACCCGTGTCCCTTGCGGCCATAGTGTAGAATCACTAAAAAGATTACATTTATGTCCAATAAATCCATAATCTCTTCACAAGGTACTTCCGGGCCTGAACCCGCACGACTTAAACGTGAGCTTTCGTTTAAAGTCGCCCATAATCTATTCGTGAGCTTTAAGTATGCCTGGGCCGGGTTGAGCTACACTTTCCTCACCCAGCGTAACTTCCGCATCCATACGGTCATTGGTAGTGTGGCCTTAAGTTTGGGACTGTCTCTCCATCTTGAACCTGTAGAGTTGGCTGTCATTGCCCTGACCAGTGGATTAGTTCTGGTGATGGAGCTGCTCAACACGGCCTTAGAAGCAGTCGTCGATTTAACTGTGGAGCAAACGTATCACGAGTTAGCCAAGATTGCTAAAGACTGCGCAGCCGCAGCTGTTTTGGTGTCGGCAATGGCAGCGGTCGTGATTGCGGGGTTCCTGATTATTCCGCCCTTGATCAGTCTCTTATAAGCTTTAAACTCTCTCCCACAGGATGGCAGCTTCGCTGACGGTACGGTGTGTAGCTGCAAAATTGGATAAACACGCTAAGTTGGAGGGATAACTTTTCTAGGGACAGGAGCACAAGCCTTGCTACTGGTTGTTGATAACTACGATAGCTTTACTTACAACCTGGTTCAGTATTTGGGAGAACTCGCCGCCGAATTTGAGGTGGCCCAAGACATTCAGGTTTTCCGCAATGATCAGATCACGTTAGCAGAGATTGAGAAGCTCCAACCGGATGCGATTGTGATTTCTCCTGGGCCGGGACGGCCACAAGATGCGGGCATTTCTCTAGAACTTATTGAGAAAATGGGAGCAAACGTGCCTATATTAGGCGTTTGCTTGGGGCATCAGAGTATTGGCCAGGTGTTTGGTGGCGATATTGTGGCAGCTCCAGTTCTGATGCATGGCAAAACATCACCCATCAGTCATAAATCTACGGGGGTTTTTTCGGGTTTAGATAATCCTTTTACCGCAACTCGGTATCATAGTCTGGTCATTAATCAGGAAACCTGTCCAGAAGTTCTGGAGATTACGGCTTGGACTGAAGATGGCACGATCATGGGGGTACGTCATCGGAACTATCCTCACATTGAAGGCGTCCAGTTTCACCCAGAGAGTATTTTGACGACCTCTGGGAAACAACTGCTCAAGAATTTTTTGAGTCACCTTCCCTCCGATGGCTAATATAGATCGGGTTTACAGGACATATATTCAGGGATAGATTGCAAAAAACTATGAACCGTCGCCGCTTTATGCACTATGTGCAAGCAGGATTGATCACGAGTTTGGGAGCTGGTCTTGCTAGCCACTGGTCTTCTTCTCCAGCCCAAGCTGCAGGATCACTGAGTATTCGTTGGCTCGGCCATACTTGTTTTTTGTTTTCAGGCAGTGGCGTCCAAGTATTGGTGAATCCATTTCGTCCCATTGGCTGCACAGCGAAATATCCTGCTCCACGCGTGTCAGCCAATATTGTTTTGATCAGTAGCCGCCTGTTAGATGAAGGGGCTGTTGAGGGCTTACCTGGCCGACCCAAGCTGTTGTTTGAGCCAGGAGTATACAAAACTAACGGTTTGCAGTTCCAAGGTATTCGTACCCTTCATGATCGAGTCAATGGTTTTCGGTTTGGGACCAATGTGGCCTGGAAATGGGTTCAAGGCGGCGTTAATGTGGTTCATTTAGGCGGAATTGCATCGCCCATTAATGTAGACCAAAAAATCTTGATGGGTCGACCTGACGTGCTATTGATCCCTGTTGGCGGCAGTGCTAAGGCATATAACCCAGAAGAAGCAAAAGCCGCGATTCAAGCCCTCAATCCTAAAATCGTCATTCCTACCCATTACAAAACTGCCGCAGCTGATGAGAATGCCTGCGATCTCCAACCTATCGATGCGTTTCTGTCACTCATGCAAGGGACTACGATTCGTCGACCCGGCGGGAATGGGATTACAGTTAGTTCAGGTAATCTGCCTAACTCAGGTCCAATTATTCAAGTTCTAAACTTCTAGCTATTTTGCCAGAGCTGGGCGCAATAGTTACTGCTCAAAATGCCGCTTCTAGGCTGACATTGTTGCATTAGAGGGTGGCTCTTTCCCTTTGATCGCCGATAGTTGCCTCACCTTAATCCGTAGGTACATTGCTGAAAACGATGGGTGGTACATTCCAGTGTGCTATGACTATTGCGGATATATCCCTACATATTGGCAAGGTTTGGAGGACTACAGGCTCTTAACTGCCAAAGGGTTGGAAGTCTCTCTCTTTTGTGCCTTCTACAGTCCTTTGACAGCCCGTAAGTTTCAGTAAAGCTCTAAGTTTGTGGCTTTATTTTCTAACTTTATTATTTTTTCCAACTTGCGTTTCTATTGGAATCACGTATGGTGAGCACAGAGATGGTGGCATTGCTCAGTAAGATCGATATGGCATCTCCAATAATTACGATATTCCTGAATCCTTCTCCGTCAGTTTTATGTCTGCTATTCCCGACTTTTTAAGTCATCTCAATCCTTCGCAGCGGCAAGCGGTGGAACATTTTTGTGGCCCCCTGCTGGTCGTGGCTGGTGCTGGGTCTGGTAAAACACGCGCCTTAACCTACCGCATCTCAAATTTAGTGATGCGGCATCGGGTCAATCCAGAAAATATTTTGGCTGTGACCTTTACCAATAAAGCGGCTCGGGAGATGAAGGAGCGGATTGAAAAACTCTTTGCGGAGCAGTTGGCCCAGCAGGACCATGGCAAAGCCCTAGAGCTGTTAGGGCCTCAGCAGCAGATGAAGTTGCGATCGCAAGTCTATAAAACCATTACCAAACCCCTCTGGATTGGCACCTTCCATAGCCTCTGTGCCCGCATTTTGCGGATGGAAATTGAGAAATACCAGGACGAGAAGGGCCGCAAATGGCAGCGCAATTTCTCCATCTTTGACGAGTCAGATGTGCAGAGCCTGATCAAAGATATTGTCGTTAATCAGCTCAATCTCGATGATCGTAAATTTCAACCCCGCTCCGTTCGCTTTGCCATTAGCAATGCCAAAAACCAAGGCTGGAATCCGCAAGAATTGGAAGCCAATCAGCAGGATTTTCGCGGTCGGGTGATTGCTCAGGTCTATAGCCATTATCAAGATGCCTTGGTAGCCAATAACGGTCTGGACTTTGATGATTTAATTCGAGTATTAGTCCAACTGCTAAAGCAGAACGGCCAGGTTCTCGGCTACTGGCACCAACAGTTCCGCCATATGCTCGT
Organism: Acaryochloris sp. IP29b_bin.176; assembly: GCA_028285315.1. Lineage (GTDB taxonomy): Bacteria > Cyanobacteriota > Cyanobacteriia > Thermosynechococcales > Thermosynechococcaceae > Acaryochloris. The sequence continues at coordinate 2,531 of JANQPU010000392.1, read as the reverse complement.
GGATGAATATCAAGATACGAATCGCACCCAGTATGATTTGCTGCGGTTGTTGGCAACCAACGGCACGGATACCCGCAGTTTTAAGGATTGGGAGCATCGCTCTGTGTTTGTAGTGGGTGATGCTGACCAGTCCATTTACTCCTTTCGGGCAGCGGATTTCAAAATTCTGATGGGCTTTCAGCAGGACTTTGGCGATGGTCTGCCAGATGATGATACGCGGACGATGGTAAAGCTAGAGGAGAACTATCGGTCTACGGAAAATATTCTCCAAGTTGCCAATGAGCTAATTGATAACAATACCGAGCGCATCGACAAGATCCTAAAGCCCACTCGGGGGGCAGGAGAACCGATCTACTGCTACCGGGCCGATGATGAGCTGCATGAATCCGATTTCGTCGTCCAGCAAATTCGCACCCTGGAGCAGTCCCACCCCGAACTGAGCTGGGGGGACTTTGCCATTCTCTATCGGACGAATGCCCAATCCCGAGCCTTTGAAGAAGGCTTAGTTCGCTGGAGCATTCCCTATACCGTGGTCGGGGGTCTGAAGTTCTATGATCGCCGAGAAATTAAAGATGTCCTGGCCTATCTGCGCCTGATCGTTAATCCTGCCGATACGGTTAGCCTCAAGCGGGTGATCAACACGCCTCGACGGGGGATTGGCAAAACCACCTTGGATCGGGTCACGAACGCAGCCCAGGAGCTAGGGGTGCCCCTATGGGAGATGTTGACGGAAGAAACGGCGGTGAAGACCTTAGCCGCTCGCAGTGCAAAACCGATTTTGCAGTTTGTGGGAATGATGCAGCGTTGGCAAGAACAAGTCGAGAAGCAATCTGCAGCCAATATTATCCAAGGGATTTTAGAGGATTCTGGCTATGTTCGAGACTTGAAAAATCAGGGAACGGATGAGGCTGATGATCGGATTGGCAATGTGCAGGAATTACAGAATGCAGCTCTACAGTTTGCAGAGGAGAATTCAGATGAGTCCCTGACCTCCTTTCTCGCGAATACGGCTTTGGCCTCCGATTTAGATGATCTAGATGAAAGCACCACGGTTTCTCTGATGACCCTCCACTCGGCCAAAGGGCTAGAATTCCCCATCGTTTTTTTGGTGGGTTTAGAGCAGGGACTCTTCCCCAATTTCCGATCTCTGGAGGATCCAGCTGCGATCGAAGAAGAACGTCGTCTTTGCTATGTCGGCATTACGCGGGCGCAAGAACGCCTGTTTATATCCCATGCACGGGAGCGGCGACTCTACGGTTCGCGGGAACCAGCGATGCCATCTCTATTTTTGTCGGAACTTCCCCGTGACCTTTTACAGACAAACTCCTTATCGGCCATCCCTTCTGAGCCACCCCATTCTTCTATCGCTCCGGGAACCAAAAAGAAAAAGATGCCCAATACCCATGCTATGGATTGGTCGGTGGGGGATCGGTTGGTGCATCGGGGATTTGGCCTTGGGGAAGTCACCCATATTTTTGGGGGTGGAAATAAAATCTGTTTAGCGGTTAAATTTCCGGGGATTGGCAAAAAGATTATTGACCCGAACATCACGGTGTTAGATCGAGTGGAATAATGTTGAGGTTCACTTTGACTCAAGTTATGGGATACGAGCCTAACGAAGTATGCGCTTGATCATTTTTGATTTTGACGGCACTCTTGCCGACTCTCTGGGCATATTTATCAAAGCCACCAATCGCTTAGCGAAAGATTTTCGATATGAACCCCTGACTGCATCTCAAATTAAGCTGTTACGAAAGTTGGGAATACAGGAAGTTGCCCAAGAGTTAGGAATTCCTAAATGGAGATCCATCTGTTATTTGCAGCGGTTTCGGCAAGAGCTAACTCGTTGTATTGATGATTTAGCGCTAGTGGAGGGCATCGAGGCTGCTCTCCATAGTTTGAAGGCTGAAGGCTATCGCTTAGGGATTGTTACTGCTAATTCTCGACGAAATGTTGAGCATGTTTTGCAAAAGTACGAAATCGATCACCTATTTGAATTTATCTATGGCAATCAAATTTTATCGGGCAAAAAGCGAACGTTGAGAAAATTAGTGAGACTCAGCAAAAACGATCCTAAGGAGCTGATTTATATTGGTGATGAAATTAACGACATGAAGGCTGCCAAACAAGTTGGTATGACGAGTATTGCTGTTAATTGGGGATTTAATGATCGTGCCGTGTTAGCTGAGCAAGCACCTGACTTTTTACTGGATCAACCCGATCAAATTCTTGCTAGTCTAGCCCAAACCTATGTATCAGTTGGCCCACCCTAGAAATAATGTGCAGATAACAGCTAGTTAACTGCACATTATTTCGCTCCATAGATCTTATCTGTTTTTTCGATTGCCAGCCGAGGCACAAACAGCGAAGGCTAATTTTTTGACCCCGCAGATATAGGCCAAAAGAGAATAGTACACAAACTTACATCTAAATAGTCATCCCTGGAAAACCCCTTCCATTTTGGAGGTGCTTTGCTACACCCCTTGCATATCAAAGCCCCTAGAGGTCAAATTTGGAACATATAGATTTGA
>JANQPU010000306.1 GCA_028285315.1 Acaryochloris sp. IP29b_bin.176 | reverse complement strand
TAAGTCTCCAAGAGTGTAATTTTGATTAGTGACTAAAGTAGGCTAGGAGAGGATTTCACAGATTTGAAAATTACGCTTGCAGGCACAGTTTGGTATAAGAGAAGATGTCTACTGCGATCGACGTTACGCTCCACTCCGAGGCCAATCATTACTCGAACCGATTTCAGGGAAGTCTAATCCTACTGGTACCTATTGCCTAGATGTAAACATGCCAATAGGACTATAGGAGTTATGCCAATAGACCCTAGCAATGGTTTGTGGACATCGAATAAGGTTCAAGAGTACTTCTTTCTGCAGTTTTAACGATCGTCCTTGAATAGTCAATTACCTCTGACAGGCCGGGCAAGGGATTAGAAATTCTCTTTGAAGGTGCAGCATGCATATCTCCTCAACGTTCAACACAAGTTTGCTCATCATAGTCGTGTCATTTTCTGCACTCTCCGTCGCTTGTTCTGCAGAGACTGACCAGAAATCTCCAAGTGCGATCGCTCAGGGCAATCGTCCATCCCAAGTCCCCGAACCTGCCCAACGCAGTGGCCCCCTCGGAACCTGCGCAATCGTACAGTCACTCAAACCGATGGTCCGCCAAAATTGTATCCGGCAACGGTCCCCCCCATTGCCGAAAATCAAGTCTCTACGGCAGATGAGGGGGAGTGGCGTGTCCTCAAGTCCAACGGAATTTCTGAGCATAATACAGGTCCATTTCCTAATGATGGGAACCCCAACACCATTCGCGAACACACTCAAACCTTCCGCGTTCCCGCCCATCCTCAACTCGCCTCTCAGATTACAGAGCGTGGCTTTGACTTTGGGCTGGCCGTCAATGGTGTTCCCTTCGATCCAGGGGCAGGGGAGTTTTATCGCGGTGATCCGAGACTTGGCTGGCAATACGATGCGTTGTCAGGGGCTTTAGATCTCGGATTTGATGAGAATCATGCCCACGTACAGCCGACTGGGAAGTATCACTATCATGGTTTACCCACCCTGCTAATGAAGGATCTGAACGTCTCTGCTGACAAGCACTCCCCTCTGGTCGGTTGGGCTGCAGATGGTTTTCCCATCTATGCGTTGTATGGCTATAAAGACGGGAAGACGGTGAATGCTGGAGTTGTTGAGATGACGCCTAGTTATCGCCTCAAGTCGGGCAACCGCCCAGGGGGAGAGGAGCCAGGTGGAACTTACGATGGCACATTTGTGAGGGACTATGAGTATGTTGCAGGGGCCGGATCACTGGATGAATGTAATGGTCGGATGACGATTACGCCGGAATTTCCAGAGGGCACCTATGCTTATTTCCTGACGACAGATTTTCCGTTCGTGCCCAGATGCTTTAAGGGCACCCCCTCTCAGGATTTTGCAAAACGGGGTGGACCCGGTGAACCTGACAGACCTGGACCTCCTGGTGGCAGACCTGGTGGACCTAGACCTGGTAGCAGACCTAAACCTGACGGTGAACCTTCCGCGTTAGTTTTCGAAGAGTAGGTTGGCTCGGAGCTGCTATTAAGGGACCATCGTTAACGGCTCTGAAGTGCAGGTGACCCGTCTAACCTGCAGTGATTGAAGGTGCTCCACTCACTGGGCCTTGGATAAAGTGATGATCGACCCTCGTCCTCTCTGATCAGGGAGGGTTCAGGTTTTGCAACCCCTAAATGATTGGCAAGGTAAACGTAATGACATCTCTCAATATTCTGCTCCTGAACTTGCAGTCGCGCTTATTGGGTTTGGTGCTGGTAGTATTAACGTCGGCCTGTACCGTCAATGCTGCAGGTGAAACAGAGAAACTCAATGCTCAAAAGCCAGGGATAATCGCGGTTGATGTGGCGATCGCAAAACCAAACACAACCCACCCCCCCGACATCTTTACCGGAACCACTGCACCCATCAAAGAGGTCTTGTTGCGATCGCAAGTTGACGGTCAGCTCCAGAAGTTGGCTGTGGAAGTGGGGGATCTCGTCCAGCAGGGTCAGGTGATCGGGAAACAGGATGATGACGTACTGACCACCACCGTCAACCAAGCCCTTGCCGAACGCGAAGCCCAAGTAGCAGAGGTTGCCAACGCCCGTAGCCAAGTCGGCTCCGCCAGGACTGACGTTGAAGAGGCCCGTCTAGCTTTAGTTCAGGCTAGAGGGAATGTTCTGCACCTCCAGAATGCATCACAAGCCAGTATCGAACAAGCCCGCCTAGAAGCCCAACAAAACAAAATCGACGCAGAACGGCAGACTCAGCTCGCTCAAGCGGGAGCCACGAATGAGCAAGCGGCAGAGCAAGCCCGCACCCTAGCCCAGCGATCGCAGCAGAACTTGGTGAATATTCAGGCCAGCAGTGTTCAGGAAATCACACAGGCACAAACAGCCGTCAAAACGGCTGAACAAGCTCTGCAGGCAGCAGAAGCCCAGGTCGCCATTGAGCAAGGAACTGTGGACGCGGCCCAAAAGCGAGTCGATGCCCAGCAGTCTGTTCTCAATCAAGCCCAAGAACAGCGATCCTACACAGCGCTGACAGCACCATTGACTGGCATCGTGATGGAGCGCTTAGCCGAGGAAGGTAACTTGCTAGAGACAGGGGATGAGATTCTGCGCCTTGGCAATTTCAAGCAGATCAAAGTCATCGTTCAAGTCCCAGAACGGCTGCTGTCTCAGTTGCGCGTCGAGCGTTCCACCCCGATCACCCTTGATGCGTTCCCAAACCAAACGTTCACTGGCAAAATTGTCCGCATTTCGCCGCTGGCGAACGCAACCTCCCGTTTGTTACCCGTCGAAATTGTCATGACGAACCCTGGCAAAATTAGCTCTGGATTACTGGCGCGAGTGAATTTTGTCCAACCGCAACAGCGCCAAGTGTGGGTTCCTGAGACAGCACTGCAAACCAACAAGGGAAGCTCGTCTACAGGAAAAGTTCAGCAGGCGCAACAATCAAATTCATCTCGCTCTGGGGGGCAGCAATCGAGTGAAACCACCGCGAGTCAAAAAGCCACGCTATTTGTGCTCAAAACCACCGACGCCAAGCCTTATGTCGCTGCCCGCTCAGTGATTTTAGGCGAGCGGCGGAATGGTCAAGTTGAAGTGATTCAGGGGTTGAAGCTAGGCGAATCGTTTGTCAGCCGCAGCAGCCAACCGCTCAAGGATGGGGCCTTTGTCAGCCGCAGTGCCATTTCAGAATCCCCTTTATTGGAGCGTCAGTGATGGAGCGTCCCATCTTTAGTCTCAGTACCCTTTCGATCCGGCGGCACATTGGTGTCCTGATGCTAACAGTGGCGGTAATTGTTCTGGGCGTATTTTTCCTCTCGACCCTGCAGGTGGATTTGCTGCCTTCGATTACTTATCCTCGTATCGGGGTGCGGGTTGAAGCCTCTGGCATTTCACCGGACGTCGCGGTTGATGAAGTAACGGAGCCTCTGGAGGAAGCCCTGGCCGCAACTGAAGGCGTTGTTCAGGTCTACTCCCGTACGCAGGAAGACTCCATTAGTATCGATCTATACTTTCAGCCCGGTGGCAATATTGATCAGGCGCTCAACGATGCCACTGCTGCTCTGAATCGTGCCCTCAGTGACCTTCCTGATACTGACACGATTGAGCAACCGCGTCTCTTTAAGTTTGACCCGTCTCAGTTGCCGGTTTACGAGATGGCCTTGACCGCTCCCGGACTCAATAAGTCGCAATTGCGAGTCTTTGCCGAGGAAACGCTGGGGCGCGAATTGGGACTCGTCCCCGGTGTCTCTTCCGTGGAGGTGTCTGGAGCCGCAGAGGAGGAAGTGCGGATCAACCTCGACCTCGACCGGATGCAGGCCGTCGGCGTGGGGTTAACCGCTGTGCTGGATGCTCTGGACGAACGGAATCAAGACATTTCTGGCGGCCGTATCTTAGGAACGCTGGCAGAACCCCTCACGCGAACGGTGGGCCAATTTCAGTCGGTGAGTGAGATCGAGTCTTTGATTTTAAATGTGTCTGATAATTCCGTTAACGATGATGAGGATTCAGACGAAAATACCTCGACGGCTCAACTTGCGACCCAGGCCGGGCAACGGATCTACCTGCGAGATATTGCAAATGTTATTGATGGGGCCGCTGAGCAGCGGGTGTTTGTCAATCTCAATCAAACGCCTGCCGTCAAGGTCAGCCTGCAAAAGCAGCCGGATGCCAACACGGTGGAGGTGGTGGAAGGTGTCAAGGTAAAGCTTGCTGATTTGGCTCAGCAGGGGCGTATTCCCGCTGAAATGGTAATCGTCCCCACACTGGATGAGTCGGTCTTTATTCGCAATGCGATTCGGAATGTTGCGATCGCAGGTCTCAGCGGCATGGTTTTGGCAACGTTGGCCGTCCTGCTATTTTTGGGGTCTCTCCGCCAAACGCTCATTATTGTGCTGGCGATTCCCCTGGCCACCCTCACCGCCATTATTTTGATGCGGCTATTTGGTCTCTCGATGAATGTCTTTAGTTTAGGGGGCCTGGCCCTCGGCGTAGGGATTGTTGTGGACAACGCCATTGTCATGCTGGAAACCATTGTCCAAGGGACTGATCGTGCCCCAGTGTCTAACAATGGATACTCCAGCTCCGAGCTGTTGCTCAGACAAGCAGAGCAGAGCAGCCGTCAGGTGGAATCAGCTTTGGTAGCGTCCACCAGTACTAATCTGGTTGCCGTCCTGCCATTCTTGATGATTGGCGGGTTTATCGCGCTGCTATTTAATGAACTGCTGCTCACGATTAGCTTTGCCATTGCGGCTTCGATTTTGATTGCCCTCACCGTGGTCCCGATGCTCGCCTCTCGCCTGCTGACGATTCGCTGGTCCAGTCGAGTCGGGCAAACTTGGTTTTTAATCGGCTTCCGGGACCGATTTGAGCGGGCGACCCTTACCTATCGTCGGTGTCTAGCCCGAGTGCTGCGGTGGCGATGGGGGGTGGTGGCGATCGCCACTCTCATTCTCGGTAGCAGCAGTCTGCTGATGCTCGATCAAATTCCCCAAGAGATTCTGCCCCCCATCAATACTGGCCAGGCAGACGTCGTCGCTCAGTTTCCCGTTGGCACGACGCTAGAACAGAACCGCACCGTCATGGCGCTGGTGGATGATATTTTAGCAGCGCAACCTGAGACCGCCTACGCCTTCACCACGGCTGGGGGAGCCATACGGGGGACCAATCTCTCTGAAAATCCGCTGCGCGGCACCGGCACGGTTACCCTGAAACCCAACACCGATGTCGAAGCCTACGCTGAGCGCGTTAGCCAAGCGATTGATGCGCTTAATTTGGTCGATACCCGCATTCGCGTTAATCCCGGCCAGGTTCGAGGTTTGATCACCAGTAACTCTCCCATTCGAGGGGCCGATATTGATGTGCTGCTCCAGGGAGACAACCCACAGCAGTTGAATCAGGCAGGCCACCAGGCTTTAGGCATTTTGAGCGAGAAGGTGACCGGAGCACGGTTCCGTCCCGACAATGATCCCAACCAGCTCGAACTGCAAATTCACCCAGACTGGGAGCGGGCCACCGCCCTCGGTTTATCCGCCCAGCAGATTGGCGAGACCATCCAGACGGCTGTGGAAGGTTTAGTGGCAACACAGCTTCAGCGGGATAATCGCCTAGTCGATATTCGCGTCCAGCTTGATCCAAAATCAATTCAAACCGAAGAGCAGCTCGCCCAACTCCCACTATTTACCGAGGACAATCAGCAAATTCGGTTAGCCGATATCGCCAGGATTGGGCCGGAAGCAGCGCCCATTGAAATTCAGCGGATTAATCAGCGGCCCGTTTACTTGATTGGGGGCAATTTAAATGAAGGTGCGCGTTTAAGTAGCGCGCTGGCTGAGGTCGAGTCGGTTTTGGCAATCCTAGACCTCCCAGAAGGAGTGACCCTCCTCCCCAGCACAGCAGTTCAGAGCAATCGAGAATTACAGAAGGCGCTCCAGCTGTTGGGAGGACTGGCCACATTTCTCGTGTTCGTGGTTATGGCCGTGCAGTACAACTCTTTGATTGACCCCCTCGTCATTTTATTGACGGTGCCGCTTGCACTGTCAGGGGGCATCTTTGGCCTATATGTGAGTCAGACGGCCATTGGCGCCACTGTGATTGTGGGGGTGGTGCTTCTGGTCGGCATTGTCGTGAATAACGCCATCATCATGGTGGAGTTGGCCAACCAAATCCATGCTCAGTCAGGGCAAGATCGCCAAGCTGCCATTTTGCAGGCCGCCCCTCAACGGCTTAAACCCATTCTGATGACCACCATGACCACTGTTTTGGGGATGTTGCCGCTCGCGCTCGGCATTGGCCAAGGTTCAGAGTTTTTACAACCGTTAGGCATCGTGGTGTTTGCAGGACTAGCCTTCGCAACACTGCTGACACTGTTTATCATTCCCTGCTTCTATGTGATTCTGCATAATGACTGGAGAGGGGGGCAGGACGGCCATAGAGCGCAGCGATCGATAGACATATCCAGGCTTCAGATCAGAAAGTAACTCGCCCGGTTGAGCCTAGAATTGTTCGCTGCTACATAGGGCGATTCAGAATAGACGTACTAATTCTCATGATTTGATCCCCGTCTCAGATGGAAGCCTACTGTGAAGACTCTTGATCTAAGACCCCTATTATAGGGTGGGCAAATAGGTACTTAACTGATCATTCCTTGGAATAGAGCAATGACTGACTATCAAAGAAATCTCCGTTTAAACCAAAAAGATGTTGCGATCGCATACGTGCTCCTTCGCCTCCTGATCGGCGTCAACTTTCTCAACCATGGCCTTACGCGGATCGGCGATATCCCTGGCTTCGTCGAAAGCATGGTGAAAGCCATGGAAACTTCGTATTTTCCCGAACCCTTAGTGCGCATTAACGCCTTTCTAGTTCCCATCGTTGAACTGATTGTGGGCGGACTCCTGATCCTCGGCTGGCAAACGCGTATTGCTTTGATTGTCACCTCAAGCCTGATGGTGATCCTAATGCTCGGGGTGACCGCAGTCCAGAATTGGCAAGCAGCGGGAGGCCAGTTAGTCTATGGTTTGATCTTATTTATCCTGTTAGCTTGTCGCAGTTTTAATACTGTTTCCGTAGACTACTGGCTAACCAAAAAAACGCCCCCATCAGAGCGTTCTCGATGAATGATACCAATTTGTGCCTAGGGGTGTTATTTAGATAGGCTGAGCCTATGTTTATTTCACCCCCCTATGAGTCGAGTCAGTAGAGTGAAACCCCATCTCA
>JANQPU010000290.1 GCA_028285315.1 Acaryochloris sp. IP29b_bin.176 | reverse complement strand
ATTAAGTTGTTTCGAAGGGGGCGGTTCATAAGGAGTAATTATGGCAGCTAATGACACTATTGGTGATATGCTCACGCGGATCCGCAATGCGAATCTAGCGCGGCATCAAACGACACAAGTCATGTCGACCCGAATGACCCGAAGTATTGCTTCGGTTCTAAAGGATGAAGGCTTTATTACCAGTTATGAAGAGTCTGGTGAAGGAATAAAACGGCGCCTAGTCATTACGCTGAAGTATCGTGGCAAAAATCGGCAACCGATCATCAACACATTGCAACGTATCAGCAAGCCAGGGCTTCGAGTTTACTCCAATCGACGTGACTTACCGAGAGTCTTAGGCGGCATCGGCATCGCGATTATTTCCACATCGAGTGGCATCATGACCGATCGAGACGCCCGCCAAACTGGGGTTGGTGGAGAAGTTCTTTGCTATGTTTGGTAAACCCAGCACTCTTGCAGTTATTGATACGGAGTTAGACTATGTCTCGCATCGGTAAGCTACCCATCCCCATTCCAGACAAAGTGAATGTCACGATTAAAGGACAAGCCATTACGGTTAAAGGCCCTAAGGGAGAGTTATTCAGAGAGTTAACCCCAGAAGTTACTGTTGAGCAAGCTAATAACGTTATCTCAGTAACCCGTCGGAATGAATCACGAGTTGCACGTCAGCGCCACGGTTTATCCCGAACGCTGGTGGCCAACATGGTTGAAGGGGTCTCCAAAGGATTTGAGAAAAAACTACAAATCCAAGGGGTTGGATATCGGGCTCAGGTTCAAGGTCGTAATTTGATTTTGAATGTGGGATACAGCAATCCCGTCACCATTGAGCCACCTGAAGGGGTACAAGTTACGGTAGAAAGCAATACCAATGTCACCGTCAGTGGCATTAATAAAGAAGTGGTCGGCAATACCGCTGCTCGAATTCGAGCGGTCCGTCCACCAGAACCCTATAAGGGAAAAGGGATTCGCTACGCCGATGAGTATATCCGCCGCAAGGTTGGTAAGGCAGGTAAGAAATAATGAAAACTACTCGTAAAGAAGCAACCCGTAGTCGACATAAGCGCGTTCGCCGTAAAGTGGTGGGAACTGCTGAACGGCCCCGATTAGCGGTCTTTCGCTCGAATCAGCATATTTATGCCCAGGTGATTGATGATGCCCAGCACCATACCTTAGCTGCAGCGTCCACGGTTGAATCTGCGCTCCAGTTTTCATCCAGTGCTACCTGTAATGCCTCCACCGAAGTAGGCAAGTTGATTGCGGAACGGGCAATTGAAAAAGGGGTAAAGGCCGTTGTCTTTGATCGCGGCGGTAATTTATATCATGGGCGGGTCAAGGCTTTGGCTGATGCTGCTCGTGAAGCTGGCTTAGAATTTTAAGTAGGATATGATCCATGGCAAAGGAAAATCGTCGCAAAAACAACCGTAACAAGGAAAAAGACTCCAACTGGCAAGAACGGGTTGTCCAGATTCGACGGGTCTCAAAGGTCGTCAAGGGGGGTAAAAAGCTCAGTTTCAGAGCCATTGTTGTGGTTGGTAATGAGCGGGGCCAGGTTGGTGTTGGTGTGGGTAAAGCCAGCGATGTGATTGGTGCGGTTCGTAAGGGCGTTGCCGATGGTAAGAAACAACTGGTGGATGTTCCTTTGACGCGGTCCAACTCCATTCCCCATCCCATGATTGGTCGTGGCGGTGCAGCAAAAGTAATGATGCGCCCTGCAGCCCCCGGTACGGGTGTGATTGCGGGTGGTGCTGTCCGTACGGTCCTTGAACTGGCTGGCGTTCGCAATGTGTTAGCGAAACAGCTGGGTTCCGATAATCCTTTGAATAATGCCCGTGCTACCCTCAATGCGCTGGCCTCCCTCCGTACCTTTTCGGAGGTGGCAGCTGAGCGAGAGATTGCCGTCGAAAAACTCTATGCTGCCACTTAGCGCTCTTAACAGCCTTTGCGAGATAGTTTGATTCAACCCTAGCCCCTGAAAGAGATCATGAGACTAAACGACGCTAAACCCAAAACCGGATCCCAACATCGCCGTCGCCGTGTAGGCCGAGGAATCGCCGCTGGCCAAGGTGCTAGCTGTGGCTTTGGGATGCGCGGTCAAAAATCTCGCTCAGGCCATCCGACCCGACCTGGGTTTGAGGGTGGACAAAATCCTTTGTATCGGCGAGTGCCCAAGTTAAAGCATTTTACGCTGATCAATCAGAAGCAATACACTACGATTAATGTAGGCAAACTCAATAGCTTGAAAGCAAAATCCGATGTCACCCTTGAATCGCTAATGGCCGAAGGGATCATTACAGCTCATGATGGCCCTTTGAAAGTTTTAGGAGATGGTGAACTAACGGTTGCACTTAATGTGCAAGCAGCTGCTGCTACTCAATCTGCGATTGCCAAAATCGAAGGCGCAGGTGGGAGCTTTCAGGCTACTAAGTCTTAATTCCTTCCATTGTTGATTGGCTTTTAGAGAGGTATCCCTGACATGGTTGTCAGCAGAGGTAAAGCACCATCCGCCCAAGAAACCTTTATGCAAATGGCCCAAGCGGCTGGGCTTAGAGGTCGTATATTTATTACGATTGGGTTGTTGATTTTGGTTAGACTCGGTATTCGCTTACCAGTCCCAGGGATTAATCGGGCCGCCTTTACATCGACCTTTGCTGGTAACCCTGTTTTTGGCTTTTTAGACTTTTTCTCTGGGGGTGGTTTTTCTGCTTTAGGGATTTTTGCGTTAGGGATTATTCCTTTCATTAATGCTTCCATTATTCTGCAGTTGTTGACGGCTGCGCTGCCTTCCCTTGAGCGTTTACAGAAAGATGAAGGAGAGGCAGGTCGCCGAAAAATCTCCCAAATCACTCGCTACGTTGCCTTGGGATGGGCCATCATCCAAAGCACAGGGTTTGCCATTCTAGTGAATGGCGCTGTTGATCCACAAACTAATATTCCAGTTGTTCCTAATCCTGGCCCCATATTCATCGTTCAAATGGTGGTAGCTTTAACGGCTGGCTCCATGTTTGTGATGTGGGTAGGCGAGCTGATTACGGAAAGAGGGGTCGGTAACGGCGCTTCTTTGTTGATCTTTTTGAGCATTGTTTCTGGCTTACCGAGTACCTTAGGAAATGCCTTACAGATTGCTGAACAGGGGGAGGTCTCTAAGGTCATCATTTTGATTTCTGTATTCATCCTGATGATTGTCGGCATTGTGTTTGTTCAGGAAGGCACGCGCAGAATTCCGATCGTCTACGCTCGTCGGCAAGTGGGCCGCAGAACGTATCAAGAGCAAAAGAGTTACCTGCCTCTGCGGTTGAATTCCGGTGGGGTAATGCCGATTATTTTTGCCTCCGCTATGTTGATTTTACCTGGCACCCTAGCAGGGCTCACCAATAATTCCACCCTGATTGAATTTGCTGGATACTTAAGTCCTAATAGCTCCTTGCCTTGGGTATATGTGATTTTCTATCTGTCCATGATTGTCTTCTTCAGCTATTTCTATGCTTCTTTGGTGGTTAACCCCATTGATATGTCCCAGAATCTGAAGAAGATGGGTGCCAGTATTCCTGGTATTCGACCAGGGCGGGCTACAACAGAATATGTTGAGCGGGTTTTGAATCGATTAACGCTGCTGGGTGCTTTTTTCCTGGGAGCTGTTGTGCTCGTTCCGGTAGCAGCCGAGAGAGTTGTAGGCGGGGGTATCTTTTCTGGTTTTGGGGCAACGTCGCTCCTAATTTTGGTGGGTGTGGCGATTGATACGGCTAAGCAAATTCAAACCTATGTGATTTCCCAACGCTATGAAGGGATGGTGAAACAGTAGTGGCACGTCTAATCCTGTTTGGGCCACCTGGAGCAGGCAAAGGAACACAGGCCGTTGCTTTAGCGGCAGACTTTAAAATTCCTCATATCTCCACAGGGGATCTGTTCCGGGCCGCTATTTCGGGTCAAACGCCTTTGGGTTTGAAAGTCCAATCTTATTTGGATCAAGGCCAGTTGGTCCCGGATCAAGTGGTCATTGACATGGTGAAGGAACGATTGGCCCAGCCGGATACGTCTGGAGGATGGTTATTAGATGGTTTTCCTCGCACCATTCCCCAAGCTCAAACTTTGGATAAGCTATTGCAAGAGATGAATCAAAGCTGCGATCGCGTCCTCAATCTCCAAGTACCTGAGCAGGTCTTAGTAACTCGCATGCTCAGTCGAGGCCGTAAGGATGATACCGAAGCCGTCATCCAAGATCGCCTTCAGGTTTATCATCGAGAGACGGCTCCCATTTTGGATTTTTATCGTGAACGCAACTGTCTAGCAGATATTGATGGTGATACCACCGTAGAAGCGGTAACCCATCGCATCAAAGCAGCTTTGGCAGATCTCACATAATTCTTTATACTCTCTGTGTAGAAGCCTTGGATCACCAATCTTTCGGTAAACCGGTTCATACTCATCCCTAGGAGGATCAACTTTTTGGCTAAGCAAGATGCGATTGAGATGGAAGGCACGGTAACAGAATCGTTGCCGAATGCCATGTTTCGCGTAGATCTAGATAATGGATTTAATGTCCTAGCCCATATCTCTGGCAAGATTCGGCGGAACTATATCAAAATTTTGCCGGGTGATCGCGTCAAGGTAGAGCTGACCCCCTACGATTTGACCAAGGGGCGAATTACCTACCGTTTGCGTAAGAAGTAATTCCCAATCTTTCAGACCAATTTCTTGAGATGAACTTGAGTTGCGATCGCAGCGTTATCTACTATCATGGTGTCCATTGATACGCTGAAAGCCCAACACATAGAAGGCGTTCTATCTACTGTTGAGTATCGTGTTGGCGCACCACTTGATCTATTAGACACCCCAACCTCTGAGACCCTAGCGACGCAGGCATGGCCCGGTCGATATCTCAAATTCTGCTTGTCAGATCTGGCCCAGTTGGATCAGGCACTCCCCGTTCGTCTTTGCGAAGATGACTATCCCGGTTGGATAGACCGTCAGGCTCTTGCGGTTCTGGAACCAGTGAAGCAACCTTATCAGCCGCCGTTCTTGACCCGTGAGCAGATATCTGCTCGCCTTCCGTTTGTTATTGCCTTTATGCAAGCAGCCTTGCATCAACCCAATCAGTATTTATGGGGAGGCACCATTGGTCCCAATTTTGATTGTTCAGGGTTAATGCAACGCGCCTTTGCGGAACAAGGGATCTGGCTCCCTAGGGATGCCTATCAACAGGAAGCCTTTACCCAACCCCTCACCAATCCGGGCTCCGAAGCCCAAGACCTTGCAGCTACCCTGGAAACCGGAGATTTAATTTTCTTTGGTCCAGTCGAGAAAGCTGATCATGTTGCTCTATACCTAGGGGATGGTCGATATATTCATAGCTCAGGGACCGAGCAAGGCCGTAACGGTATTGGTATTGATCTGCTGTCTCCCAATGGAGATGCCGTAACGCAAGCCTATTATTCGCAGATCCATGGAGCAGGACGTATTATGCAAAGCTACAACTCAAATAACATCATAAGCCAGTCAATGGGCTGATTTGAGAGGTTGAAAGCCCCATATTCAACAGAAAATCTTCCTCAGCGTAAGCTGTCGTGACTCACAAGCCAGCACCGAGTAAGCTATGAGTAAAGCTTATAACAGTAACCTGAACGGATAGCCCCTCTTATCCTACCCGTTATAGCACTACGAAGACGTGTTAGGGTAAATAGAGGCTCTCATCAGTTGTGTCATAATCCTCTGAAACTGCTTTAGCTTAATCTGCCTTATCAAAGGTGAGGCATGACAGGTCTTTCCATTTATCTGGGCTCAATAAGAAAACAATAGTTTTGAGGCCATTGGCTGGGATGTCTCCCACTCGATATCGTATTTTAGGGCAGGTTGGTCAAGGTCAATTTGGTCGCGTGCTTTGTGCTAGCGATCGCAACACAGGATCACTCGTTGCGCTCAAAGTGCTTAACAAGCGAGAGTTACCGACTCGCTTTTTTTTGCGGGAGTTGCGGTTGTTAGCGAGTTTGCAACATCCTAACATTGTCTCTGTTCAGACAATCACCTATACCGCCACAGAACGTTACCTCGTCATGGACTATTGCGAGGGGGGCACCCTACGAGAGCTGCTGTTGCGCTCCATACATCTCAACTTTGAGCAGCGGTTGCAGATCATTATGGATGTACTCAAAGGATTAGAGTATGCCCATCAGAGCGACGTTATTCATTGCGATCTCAAACCCGAAAATATATTACTCACCTATACCGATCAAGGCACAATAGCAAGGATCACTGACTTTGGCATTGCCCGATTAGCAGAAGAAGCTGGCTATGGCATCTTGGGTCAGGGTGACACGGGTTCTCCAGCCTATATGGCTCCAGAGCGATTCTATAGCCAACATTTCTATGCCTCGGATCTCTACGCCGTCGGCGTCATGCTATATGAGCTATTGGTGGGGAGACGCCCCTTTATCGGACTTCCAGGGGAATTGATGACAGCCCATTTGAATGAAGTCGCTCAGATTCCCCAAGAAATCCCATTGTTACTCCGCTCGGTTCTCAAAACAGCTCTGCAAAAACTCCCTCAGAAACGCTTCAAAAGTGCAACAGAAATGCTGAAGGCAGTCGAACTCGCTGCGAATATTTTAGCGGCAGAGAATTCAAACTATACACTGGCTCCTAGCCAACAGATATCAGAGGAGCCTTACTTACCCAACATTCAACAAGAGCAATTTTCGGGTCCTATCCATTGTCTTAGGGTGCAGGGCAATCAAGTTTACTTGGGAAGTCATAACCAAGTTATTGGTCGGTCATATGCCACCCATGTCTTTGAACCAGGTCCATTCCAGGAATACCAATGGCAGTTTACACAACCTGTCATGGACTTATTTGGGAGAGGCGATCAAACCTGGGTCCGAACTATTCAGGGGAATACCTTCAAAGACCCTTCACGGCTGCATCGCTTATCCCTGGAGACCAAGGAAGCTCCCCAGCAATTCGATCTGCCCACTGTCGAGATGCTCTCAGGCATTGATTGGGGGCAGAATAACAAAATTGGCTGGCTTTCAGAACAGGCTTGGTTAGCCATTGCCTGCGGTCAACAATCATTTGAGTCTAGTGCTGAAGCCGAACTGGGCAATCAAGCCCTGTTGCAAATTTATCGATGGCCACAGATTCAGCCCCGCCATCAACCAGTCCTGATTCATAAACCCGACTGGTTATTTTTATTGGATGCACGCTATGGAGTTTCCATTTCTACGAACGCAAGCCAGACTTATTTTCAGGGGTTTACCCGCAGAGCAAGCAGTTTCCAGCCCTTTTCAATCCCAATCCCTCTGCAGCAGATTACTCAAAGCATTGCCAATCCCTATCGATTATTGGCTGTGGCCTCACAGGACCCTAAAGTTGCTTTTTTGGTTGACTTAAAGCCGTGGCGACTCACCAGGCTATCTTTAGCCTTACAGCCCGACCATATCCTGGCAACCACCTGGGGATACGTCCTGATTGCGGCCAACCAAGTCTCAGTGCTTGGGCTGGATGGACAGCCTTTAAGCCATTTTCAACTGCCTACAGCTCCAACCGAGAAACTCACTGTTACAGCCAGTGCTAAGCAAGGTTTTATGGTAGGCACCTGGTCGGGTCAATCCGCAACCCTTTACACCATTGATGTTCGCTCTCACCTAACCGACTGGCATCGGCAAGCTGAAGCTAACTTTCTAGAAACCACTCGCAACAGAACAGCTTGAGCCGAAGAAAGGAACGTGCCCCACTAGAATAAGGCTGACGCAATGGGCTGTGGCGGTGAACTGCTGGTGGATGAAGCTCCCATGCTTGATCGTATCTTTGCCAATAGCAAGCCTGATTGCCTTTCATGAGAAGCAATATGAAATCCGTATAAATCAGCTATGTTTAGCCTGGATTATAGCAATTCCTGATTGTATGAAGTACGATTCCAGGGTAATATAACCTCCAAATTTTAGCTCTAGCGATGAAAGCCTATTCACTTGATTTCCGC
>JANQPU010000266.1 GCA_028285315.1 Acaryochloris sp. IP29b_bin.176 | reverse complement strand
TGAGCTGGAGATACATCATTTGCAGCCCATCTTTTTTCTTGTCTATCTGGTTATTGCCCAAGTAGCAAGGTGTTCACGGGACATGTCGCCCTCTCAGCTTACCCATATGAATTTTCTCACCACAATTCCATCAAAAAGGAAAACTTATGGAGCCAATAAAAACACTCAATTGAGGCCAATAAAAACACTCAATACCTACATATTCACTCATGATTGGTGAAAGAAATAGGCTATTCTAAAACGATATCTTCCAGTTTTTAATAACTAATACATCCAGAGTCGTATTATTTAAAGAGTTCCACAGTCCACTGCTAGAGAGCTAAACGTTTAGATGTAGGAGTATGGTGCAACTTAGAGAAGAATTTTTTAATATTGACTCTGAGCTTTATACTATCTATCTTTCCAGCCATCGAGAAGCAGAACTACCTCCGCTTCCCAATTTTTACGACATTCCCCAAACCCCAGGAGGGCATCCTAGTGCTGTTGCTGAAGAACTTCAAGAGTTTAGCTCTCCCCAAACTATTTCCCATGAACGCCTCCAAGGTATCAGTATCGCAGCTCAGGCCATTTGCTTATACGTAGCCTGCGATGAAATCGACTTTCCCTTGCGCCTAGAACTCTGGGATACCCCTCCAGAAGATCTTGACGTAGATCACTTGTCAAGGTGGTTTTATATTGCAGAAGTGAGTTTTGATTTATCTAATGGAGAGTTATATCTTCATGGTCTGATGGATCATGATATTGCCCAGCCCATTTATTTTGCACCAGATATCTATCGCCTGAGGTTTTATCTAGGTTCCTTAGACACTCTGGGTGAGAGCTACATTCTTACTCACTGGCCAATGGTAGCAGAGGAAGAAGAACTAGGGCATGCAAGCAACCTTGAAAACCTAGACTCTCGAATACAGGATCCAGAACGGAATGTCTGGTGCCGTTTGGTGCTATGGTCTAGTCCATACTGCCCTCCTCGTGATATCTTCTCTCCTCCATCCTCAGTTTGAGTTCAATGCACTCGGATCAAGGAAGCATTGGGAGCAATGGTTCAGACTAGAGTTTGATAGACATTGTTCTCTGAAACATCCTATCCAACAGTCTTTGACCCCATCCTTCTAAAATCAAGACACTCAAGCTTGAACTGATAAAATCAAGCTGTAGTTCTAGAACTATTGACCCGAAAACCCTACTTAATATTTAGTTGGATAGACATCAATAGATTGCGGATAAAAAAACTGAAGCTGCAATCATAATTCTTACAACTTCAGTCATGAATTGATGCGTTGTCTTTGATAGTTATCGAGCGAATACTTGAGCCCTCACAACCAACAGATTAAGACTGCAATTCACGCAGTTGAGCAGGAGATTGCTGAGGAACAGGGCAATAAATGGCATAGGGTTGCCAAGGCGTTTTACCAGATACGCTTTGACCATCGATCACAAATGACCAGTGAGCACGGCTCTTACCCGATACTTTGAGGCGCTTGCCTCGTCTAGGCAATTGAACCATGTGCTTGGTGGTGCCGGGTCCACCCGTTCGTCGCTTCAAGGTGATTGTTTTAGGCGTTTTACTGGCTAGGGCCAGAGTTTGCTTTTGGCTCAGTGCTCCATTCTCACCTTCAAACTGATAGGTGAGTTTGGCAGGATACCGGGACTTAAACGTTGCCATCAAGTCCATCGTGCCCTTACAAGCCTTACCCTGGCGGGGATGCTGCACCTGCTTCAAAGCCGTTGAGACTAAACTTTTATCCACTTTGATATTGTAGGCCACCACCAAATCACCATTGGGCTTAAATCGCACGGGTCGCACATTGATAAATCCTGAAAACGCATTGAGTCGTCTGATGGCCTGAGCTGTACGCTGTTGCATTGTCGTTTGACGCTGCGGGTCTTGAAACGCATGGAAGATGGCGTCTCCGACTTTGCGTTTGCCGTAATTTTCAACCGCATCTTCAATCCGATTAAACCAACCCAGAACACCCTGGATTTGCAAATCGCCGCCAATTTTGACATCGTTGCGCTGAGGGATTGTCAGGACAATACCGCCATTACGAACAATGGGCTTAAGGGCGATCTGCACCTTAGCATGGTTAAAGTCGCCATCGGGTGCAGGCCGATCATTGCCACTGGGTTTGCATTGGGTATATTTCCCTTTGTTTTTACCCACCGCTTTCTTCCATCGACAGAGCCCTTTAATTTCGCGATCGCTACTTTCAAAGAAGGCCCGGAACACATAGCGATTGCTTTCATGCCGCAGGGTCACCGCTTCTGTATTGACATTGTTGATGTAGTAGTACCATCGCATGTACCCTTTTTCTCGTCGGCCCGTCCAATGCTGAAGGGCAATCGGCTGTTTCTTGCCCATGAATTGAAAATAGGAATCATTGGGTTTGTACCAATCATCTTTCAGATAACGACCATATCCATTCAAATCCACATTGTTCAGGCGAATCTTGGCATCTGTAAAGGTGCCATTGATCATTTGGGCAACTTGCAATGCTGGAATTGTTTTTTGGCCAGAAATAGCGACCGCAGAGGAGGGGACTAAACTCGTGAGAAGCATTGCGCCTAGGGTAGTGCTGATGGCTCCACGCAGAACTCTGATAACTTTGAATGTCTGACGATTAACCACTGTTTGATGGTGTTGCATGACGATCTCCTAAATGTATTGAGTCACAGGTTGTTGGTTGTTGACCTTACTCAACTGTTAGGTTTGTCTTTGAAGCGATATGCAGGGGACCATTTACTAAAAAATCTGGGTCTCCATTCCTTTGAACTAGCTGGGAAGCTTTGGTTTATCTATTGTGCAAGCGTCAAAACTCATGTCCTCAATTCCGGTTAAATGTTTCCCCTACGGTGTCGATTCACAGACAGGCATTTGCTTCGGACTGCAACTGGGTCCGTATCGCATCTTGCTGGACTGTGGGTTAGCAGATATTTCCCGCTTACAGAAAAGTTTGACGCTGCCCGACGACGTCTTTGATCAAAAATCTTCTGAACAACCTGCAGATTTTGTATTGTGCTCTCAAGCTCATACCGATCATACGGGTGGGTTAGAGGCGTTACACCGACACTATCCAACATTACCGATCTACACCAGCACCGAAACTCAACAGCTACTGAGTCACCTTTCTGCAAATGAATGGACTTCTTCGTGTAACACCGTCGCCTGGAACACCCCTCTTGCTTTATCCACAGACTTAACCATCGAATTCATTCCTGCTGGTTGGCTACCGGGAGCCGCTGTCTGTCTGCTCACCTACACCCCACCCAATCTAGAGTCCGACAGACCCAAGTCCTATACCGTGGCTTATACTGGAGATTTTTATTTGACCCATACTCGGTTTGCCCCCGCCTTACCAACGGCATGCCTGAAAGGACGTTTCGTCGATCTACTCATCATCAAGGGAGGTTATGGCACCCTCCAACATCCCCCGCGTAAGCAACAAGAAAGTGAGTTCATTCAAACGTTGTTGCGGGCTTTAGCAGCAGAACAATCCATCTTGATACCCGTCCCTCAATTGGGTCTAGGACAAGAAATTTTGATGTTACTGCGTACTCATGCAGAGTTTACCCGCCAGACTGTTACCGTTTGGGTGGATGAGTTTGTGGCTAAAGGATGCGATGCCTATGCACAGATTTTGTCCTCGTTCCCTTCTGCAATTCAAAATTTTGCCCATCAGCAGTTTTTGTTTTGGCAATCTACAGGGCGACTTCAGGTCCGAAGGTTTGCGTCAACTTCTCAATTGCCTTGTATACTACTAGCTCATAACCAAGCCTGCCTACAGTCATATGCCCGGACCCTGGGAGATCAGGTGCTGGTCATGGAACCCACGCTACCTGAGTATCCCCAGGTACTATGTGATGTCCCCAGTAACACAGCATTGGGGACAGCCAGCCTTCCTTCTACCTGGGAAACACAGTCCTTTCTACTCGCTCAAGCCTGTGATGGTCCTAGTACAACTCAACTGATTCATAATATTCGGCCTCACCATGTAGCTTTCTATCACCGATCACCCCTCGTCGTCGAAGATTTAACTCAAATAGCCGATCTGCAACATCGCTACCAACTGTATCCACTTGCCAGGGGAGAGCGGCTGAAGTTGCCTCAAGACCTCAGTTCCCGACAGTCCCACGAGGAACTGGCACCGCCGATTCAAACTTACGCAGGAGAGCTCGTTGAAGCAGAGTCAGCCGTCACCCTGAGTTTGTCTACTCATATTCTCGACGATCCGCGCTGGCAAACTTTTGCCGATACCGGATTGATTGAAGCCGTCTGGCAGGGCCATCAACTGGTGATTCGCGGATTGTCTCAGGCAGAATTATTACGTAGCAGTGCTAGTCAGCAGACGTTAGACAGCAACCGTACCTGTTGCGCGAACTGCCATTACTATCGGAACCAGCGCTGTTGGCAGTCTGAATCGGCACTCTATGGCTTTAAGGTCTCGCCCCAAGGTGTTTGTCCTGTCTATGAGCCTGTTGATGCCTCTGCTGCTGAGACAAGATCGTCGGCCGCAGAGGGCTAAAAGCAAATCTTTAATCTGAATTATTTTCAGGGTGGGGGTTGGGAAGTTGCTCTGCTTCGGGGCAATCATCCGATACCATCGGCTCAACGTTGTGTTTTGGCACAGCCGAAAGGCGCATCGTTACTGCACCAATGCTTTCAACGCGAACCATCTCCTCCCATGAACAAATTTCATCCTCTTCTTCGGTTTCATAGCGAATGGTGACTAAGTCGCCTTCCAAACCCGTAATTCGAGCCCGATCCAACCAACGTTGTTGGTCTCGTAAGTAAATCCAAACTTCTTGACCGTCATTGTAGAGTTGGTAGATCTTGCGGTCTAACATAATGGGCCTCTCCAAAACAACGTTCAAACAGCGGACATATCAGAGAATCACAAGCAGTAAGCAGCCGTATGATAGATTTGATATCGTTTTCCCCAAATCCGATTTTGCGTTACTGTTCAATCCAGTGTAGTCTATTAACCCGGATCACGCCCAAGTAGGCATTCGGGAAATGGATTTGCGATCGCATCGCCTGGATCGGTCTGCTGACCTGCCGCTAAATTGACATGAGTGTAGCAGCAATCGCTACGGTTTGGTTATTGTATTTTGATAGGCTCCCATGTCCCTGAAGGCCGTTTTATTTGATTTCAATGGTGTTGTGCTAGATGACGAGCGCATTCATCAGCAGATTATCTGGGAAATGATGGAGCAAGAAGATCTGCCGCTTACCCAAGAAGAGTTGCAGCATCACTGCCTAGGGCGAACCGATCGAGCTTGTTTTCAAGATCTTTTTGCCAGCCAAGAACAACCGCTCAACCAGTTTCAGCTCCGCCGACTGTTGTCCTTAAAAGCCAAAGCGTATCGCCAATATTTAGAGTCATTGGAAACCCTACCCCTTTTTGAAGGGCTCATAGAGCTAGTCGAAGAATTGCTGCAAGCTGGCATCAAGCTAGCCATTGTCAGTGGAGCCCTCCGGGCTGAAGTGCGAATGGTCTTAAAGCAAACTGCATTAGAGTCTGCTTTTCCGATTATCGTAACGTCGGACGATGTCAAAAAAAGCAAACCTGATCCAGCCAGTTATCAATTGGCCATTAAGCGCCTCAATCGCAAATTCCCGGCACTGGCGTTAGATCCCTGCGATTGCCTAGCCATTGAAGATAGCTTTGCTGGCATCCAGGCCGCCAAGCAGGCCCAGATTCCCGTAGTGGGGGTAGCCCATACCTTTCCATTCCATATGCTGCAACGGCAAGCCAATTGGTGCGTCGATTACCTGTACCAGATTGAACTGGAGCGCATTCAAGCCATTTTTGATCGCTAACGGACAGACCTAAAACTACATCGAAAGGTGAGGCTTCAACGACGCTCAGCCCTCAGTTGGCTGGAATACACGCATGTTCCTTATGCCTGAGATGGAGGAGATGGTTGTCCTAAGGTTGTAATGTAGAGCACCGCTTCTTCCTCTGGAATGCCTAAGACTTCATTCACCTGATCGTCAAAGAATCCGCCGATACCACTGACCCCAACCCCCAGATGAATTGCCGCTAAATTTAAGCGTTGTCCTAAGTGACCTGCATCCATATGTAGATAGCGATAGGCCCTATCTCCGTAGCGTGCGATCGCACTTTGCAAGTCAGCAGTATGAAACACAATCGCAGCGGCATCTCGGCCCAAATCCTGGCCTAAACACAGATAGTGGGTTTCCCGGCGAAAGTTCTTGAATCGAATTTGACGCAGCTCTTGGGCCTGAACCGCATAGTAGTAACAGCCTGTCTCCAAGTCTGTGACATCGAGAACGGCGATAAAGGTTTGGATCAGACCTAAATCGAAAAAGCCTGGGTCGCCATCTAATCCTTGGTCCTGGTAGTTTTCTGGACAGTAGGTAAAACTAAGCAGACCACTCAAGGTTTGTAAACTTAGGGGAGCCCCTGTAAACTTCCGAGTGGAGCGGCGTTTGAGAATAGCTTCCTTCAAGTCAATTAAGTTCGCTCCCCAGTTGACGGGGGTGTTGGACAGGGGCACCTTCAAGCAGAAGGGGAAATTATACTTATCTTCTTTGGCAGGAGCAGGGAGTTCACTGTTGTAGGTAACGTCATCCGACCCAATGCTGGTGGCCGCATGAGTATATAAAAGCAGCTCTCCATCTGGTACCTTCGGAAAATCTTCCACTGTTGGAGAGGGCAACAGGGTTGGCGTGGGGGGTAAATTTTGGTTGACATCCAGTAAATCTGCTAAGGCGAGAGCCGCAACTACACCTTCTTGATCTGAGTCAAGGTATAACAGCTGATTAAAGGGCTGATCCACAAACCCACCAATCAAGTGGGCTTTATAATCACAAATCGAAGCGGCTAGCTCAATATTGCCGAGTAAGTGGCCACTATCCAGACAAATCCGCCGATAAGCGCGGTCCTCATACCGCCAGGCAGACCGTTGAAAGATAGCGGTCACCACTAATGCCAGTTGGGTTTGCGCAAGGGCAGGATGCCAAAGACAAGCAGATTCTAGCGCCGACCAAACATGGCTATCCCAGAACCGCAATAACGAATGGGTTCTCACCTGGTAGTTATAGAGCCCGGCAGGCAAGAACGTCCCTTCTGCAGCGATCACGTATAGCTCCGCTGGATATAGTCCCCCTGCAGATGGTGCGGTCCTCAAATACAGAGGATTGTCTGGATAGGGAATGACAGCTGTGATGCCATAGCTACAGTACAACAGGCGAGACAACCGTTGCCACTGAACTTGGGCAACGTCTACCTCTTGCTCTAAGTATTCTTTTAGCCCAATGGTGGTGCCAAGCTTATAGTCCTTGAACGGAACTGGCTGTTGGCTGAAATCCAGGGAGCGTCCCCGCTGGGAGAGGATTTCTGGATCATATTTTGTCCGTTGATGATAATGCTGGGTAATGCTAAGGGCATCTGCCATGAGGCTGAGAAAAGAGTAAACAATGCACCTTCAATCCTGGCACACCCCTGTCAGCATTGCCTACTGCTTGTGAAACTCGATCCGATTTCCCCGGAAGGTAAAGTCGTACTTTTGGAGAAAATCCTGGCCTAATAATCCAATGTCCATATCGGGTCCAGCTACGGCAACAGGCACTTGATAGCTCTTCAATCCGCCCACTTCCATGGCCTTCACATAAACGATCGGAAATTCAGCATAGCCATTAGCCGTTGAAGCCCCAAACGTTCCCACCACATCGGCAGTACCAATCCCCAGAGCTCTGGCCATAGGGCGAGTAATGACGGTTCTGCTGGCACCGGAGTCCACCATCATTTCAAAGGTCCGGCGATTATTAAATTTCACATCTACAATGGCTACCCCTGCTGAACGGCGCTTGATGGGAACTAACCCCACTTTACTCGTTGCTTGATTGGCCGATGAAGGCTGAGAAGCAGTGCCCTTAAAACCGGTTTGCTGCAGCTGCTTGAGTTGGCTGCGGTACTGTTTCAGTTGAGCAGCTTGCCCAGGTGCTAGAGGAATCAATTGATCGATCACCTGGATGGCTTGGGACCAGTTTTGGCGATTGACTGCGTCTTGTAATTGTTGATTAAGACCCGCAACGCTGGATTGAGCCCTTGTTGAGAATGGCGTTAGGGTAAGAAGAAGACTGAAGAACAGAACAGGGATAGAAACCTTCATAGATGGGTGAAAATGGCAGCGTTGAAGCGGAAGGGACGGCGAAAATGAAAACTCGATTGCTGGGAAGCACTACTATTCAGGTTACCCCAATCATTATGGGGACCTGGCAAGCGGGTAAACGATGGTGGGTGGGCATTGACGATGCCGAAACCATCCATACGATTCAAGCAGCGGTGGACGCTGGCATCACCACCATTGATACAGCGGAAGTCTATGGGGATGGACATTCGGAGCAAATGATTGCCAAAGCGGTCTCTGCCCAGCGATCTCAATTGGTCTACGCCTCCAAGGTCTTTGCCAACCACCTCAAGTATGAGCAGGTGATCGAAGCCTGCGATCACAGCCTGCAAAACCTGCAAACGGACTACATCGATCTCTACCAAATCCACTGGCCCACCGGATCGTTTGATACGGAAGTGGTGCCCATCGCCGATACCATGGCCGCCCTTAATCACCTAAAGGAAGCGGGAAAAATTCGGGCGATTGGGGTGTCCAATTTCTCTAAAGCTCAGCTGGTGGAGGCCGCCCAATATGGCCGTATCGACAGTGTCCAACCCCCTTATTCCCTGTTTTGGCGCTGGGCAGAAGCTGAGCTACAAGTCTATTGTGTGGAGCACCAGATTTCGATCTTAGCCTATTCATCTATGGCCCAAGGATTGCTGACAGGCCGTTTTGGTCCAGACCATCAATTCCCTGAAGGGGATAATCGAGCGGGTAATAAGCTGTTTCATGGGGAACATTACCAACGGGCGCAGCAGGCTTTGGATCGGCTACGGCCCATTGCAGAGCGTAATCACATTACCTTAGGCCAACTGGCCCTTGCCTGGCTGATTGCTCAGCCCCAAACTTGTGCGATCGCAGGCGCAAGACATCCTGAACAGGCCCAAGAAAATGCTCAGGCCAGTGATCAGACTTTATCCGCAACGGATTTAGCAGACATCGATCAGATTGGACGCACCGTTACCGACCATCTGGACGATGATCCGGTGATGTGGACTTGGTAGGTCTTCTCTCCAGACCAAGATTTATGAGGGAGGTAGCCCACTATCCCCACCATTCGATTTAGCATAACCATGTTGCAGGTGAGACAAGATTAGTTTAATGAGGCAGCATATCTTACAAATCAAAGGTAGGCAGGACCTTAAGCAGGGAGGCTAGGGATGGCCGATTCCCTCAAAGCATCCGATTGGGGATTGACACTGATTGATCGGGCTCGACGAATTAAGCGTTGGAACAAAACCTCTTCAGCTTGGTGCCGCGAGTCCTATACGTCTCGGTCCACCCTCAATCGGTTTTGGTCAGGGGCTGCGATTCGCAGTGAAACCTTTGTTGCCATCTGCGAGGCAGTGGGGGTGGCTTGGCAGGAGGTTGCTGAACCGGAAGACGCGCCAGCCGATGGGACATCAGCCTCCTCTTTTACCCTTGTAACTCCCCAGTTGCCCAGCCTGACCCGACAAGATTGGGGAGATGCCCCTGCCCTCAACGACTTTTATGGTCGTCTACCCGAGTTGGCGTTAATGAGCGACTGGATGCTCCAGGATCACTGTCGTTTGATCATGGTCTTGGGAATGGGAGGCATGGGCAAAACGGCCTTAGCCGCCAATCTGGCCTACAGCCTAACGCAAGAGTTTGAATGGGTGATCTGGCGCAGCCTCCGTAACGCTCCGCCCTTAGAACAACTGCTGACCGAACTGATTCAGTTTTTGAGCTGTCAACAAGAAACAGAGCAATTCCCCGATAACGAGCATCGGCTGCGACACCTAATGACCTATGTGCGCAATGCTCACTGTCTAATAGTTCTCGATAATGCCGAATCTATTCTGCAAGGAGGCGATCACCAGGGTCGTTATAGGGTGGGGTATGAAGACTATGGAGAATTCTTTCGGTGGATAGGAGAAACGGCCCATCAAAGCTGTTTACTCTTAACTTCACGGGAACAACCCCAAGGACTGATTGCCCAGGAAGGGCTAAATCTTCCTGTTCGGTGTTTACGTTTAGAGGGATTACCCATCGGAGAAGGACGAGAGCTGTTTAAGGCCAAAGGGCAATATGTCGCTCAGGAAGAAGATTGGCAAGCCATCATTCAGCGCTATGCGGGCAATCCCCTCGCCCTTAAAATCGTTGCTTCTGCCATCAGAGATTATTTTGACAGTGATATTAGCCAGTTCTTAGGGTTTATTCAGCAAGGACTCTTTATTTTTGATGATATTCGCGATTTGCTTGCCCGCCAGTTTGAACGACTCACCGCTTGTGAACAAGAAATGATGTACTGGCTGGCCATTAACCGAGAACCTGTCTCCTTTGCAGATCTCAAATCTGATCTAGTGGGCAATGTTGCTCTTAACGATCTGATGCCCGTCTTGGTGTCTTTACAGCGACGCTCCCTGATCGAAAAAACAAGCACAGGGTTTACCCAACAGCCCGTTGTCATGGAGTTTGTCACCCAGACTTTGATTGAATCGGTTACCCAAGAAATGACCGATGTGACCCCTCATTTACTCAGGACCCATGCACTGGTCAAAGCCCAAGCCCAAGACTATATTCGCAATACCCAAGAGTCCTTGATCCTCAAACCCATTACGGATAAATTGCTGGATGTACTGGGTACACAAACTACTATTGAATCCCACTGCCAGCAACTGTTGGCTCCATTGCACGGGCAGTCCTGCCAGGATACCGCCTATATCGCTGGTAATGTCCTGCACTTGCTCCAGCGACTAGAGGTTGATTTAAGTGGATATGATTTTTCGTCCCTATCAGTTTGGCAGGCTAATTTACAGGGGGTGAACTTAACTCAGGTCAATTTTAGGAACGCCGACTTAAGTCGAACGGTTTTTACGGAAATTCTAGGCAATATCCTCGCAGCGACCTTTAGCCCCGATGGTGAATTGTTGGCAACCTGCGACAATAATTACAATATTCGGCTGTGGCTGATTAAGACGGGGCAGCAAGTCACCCTCTGCCAAGGTCATCAAAACTGGATTCGAGCCATTGCCTTTTCTCCCCGACCGTCAGAGATTCAAGGAGAGGGATATTTACTCGCCAGTGCCTGTGCTGATCGCACCGTCAAGCTGTGGCAGGTGTCAACGGGCAGATGCCTACGAACCCTGGTGGGTCATACCCATGAAGTCTTTTCCGTCACCTTTAATCATGATGGCACCCTGCTAGTGAGTGGGAGTGGGGATGGTACCGCCAAGCTATGGCAAACCCACTCAGGACAATGTCTATTGACCTGTGAGGGACATAAAGGTTGGATTCGGGCTGTCGCAATGCCTCCCCAGCCCGGTACCCAATCAGGCACAGCATCTCGCTCTGCGATGGTGACGGGCAGCGAAGATCAGACGATTAAGATTTGGGATCTGACGACCGGTAAATGCCTGCAAACGGGAAAAGGGCATCATGGACGGGTTCGTTCCGTCGCCTTTAGCCATCACGGTGACTATCTGGCGAGTGGTAGCGATGATGGCACGGTCAAACTGTGGGATTTGCAAACTGCGCTCTGTTTGCAAACCTATAAAGGGCATCGGAGTGGGGTCTATTCGGTTGCGTTTAGTCCTACGGCTCCTATTCTGGCTAGCGGCAGCGGCGATCAAACCGTGAAGCTGTGGGATTGTCAGGCGGATCAATGTCTCCGTACCTTACAGGGCCATACCAACCAGATCTTCTCCCTGGCATTCCATCCCGATGGGCAAACCCTAGCCTGTGTCACCCTCGACCAAACCGTACGGCTTTGGAATTGGCAAACCAGCCAGTGCCTAAGAACCTGGAAAGGCCATACTGATTGGGCCTTACCCGTTGCTTTTCACCCTCAGGGACAGCTCATT
>JANQPU010000264.1 GCA_028285315.1 Acaryochloris sp. IP29b_bin.176 | reverse complement strand
TGAGCTGGAGATACATCATTTGCAGCCCATCTTTTTTCTTGTCTATCTGGTTATTGCCCAAGTAGCAAGGTGTTCACGGGACATGTCGCCCTCTCAGGTTGTGGTGGGTTCTATTGAATGAACGAAGCAGAAGCAGCAGCGGGACTCCCGAAAACGTCAAACTACCGTTACGCCAAGCGAGTAGGTAATCAGTTGTTTATAGCCGGACAGGTTCCGCATGATTCCAATGCCCAACTGGTTGGTAAATCTGCTCCCTCAGTACAAGCAACTCAATGCTTAGCCAATCTTCGCCAACTTCTCGGTGTGCATGGATTTAGCGAAAGCGACATTCAGCAGCTCACCATTTATGTGGTCGGTAAACAGGCTAATCTTGCCCATGCCTGGAATGCTGTTGAACAGTGGTTTGACGGTGACGTACCACCTGCGACATTATTAGGCGTCTCTCAATTAGGATATGCAGATCAGCTAGTCGAAATCGACGCCACTATCATCCGAGAGGCATTAGAGTAGACAGGCCACCTCGGGAAAGCATTCTGGAAACACCACCCAATTAGGCTGTAACCTGCACCCCTTTCCAAAACGCAATGTACCCCTTAATATTTTTGGCTGCATCTTTGGGGTCAGGGTAATACCAAGCGGCGTCTTTGTTGACCTGGCCATCTACTTCAAGACTGTAATAGCTGGCAACCCCCTTCCAGGGGCAGGTCGTATGGGTATCACTAGCCTTAAAGTAGTCAGATTTGACAGCATCGGGGGGGAAGTATTGATTCCCTTCGACCACTTCACACTGGCTGCTTTCAGCCACGACTACACCATTCCAAACTGCTTTTGCCATTAAGACTCTCCCCGAATCAACCTCTTCTTCCTTGTAACGTACCGTGTCGAATCTGACAAGTGAATGGGAAACCTGTGGTTAGGGCCAAAACAGACTTTATTTGGTAACCTGACAACCCTTTTATCCAATACAAATCAGGGATTATGGCTCCAACAAAACCTAAGCCCCCCGTTCAAGTTATTGACTCGTTTCTCACTCAGCAGGATATTCTAAGCGCCTTACTGGTTTGGGTTATTCTCGAAGGTTTTAGCTTTATTCTCCTGCCCAACTTCACACTCATTTCTGGGGACAACAAAACCTTGACCTGGATTTTGATTAGTGCACCATTGGGAATTCTGGGAGCCATTATTATTGGTATCTGTTCAAGCTGGCTTCAATACTGCCATGTGCGACTTCATAAGACCGATCCTCATAAAAGGCTCTTAGTTGCGTTAGGGAATGTGGGCAGTTGGATCGGTCTGGCAGGAATTGGCTTTCCCCTGATCGTCGTGGGTCTAGAATTTTGGCTGCTGATTATTCATGGAATTGATAGTTAATTAAGCCATCACTAAAGAACAGTGTGATGGACTCTTATCTCATTTATTAAGCAGGGTATCCCACTTCGCTCAGCTCAATTTACACCTGGCTATCCTAATTCTTGAATAGCGTTAAGAGCTCATGAGCTATCTAGTCATATCGAATGACCCAAACAATGGAAGAAGATAAGGAACACAAATTCAAACTTAGGGCTGGGGCATTGGGCGGCATTATTCTGGGTGGTCTGTCTTTTAGTATTGCAGAAAAACTCTTCCCACCTACATAGCTGGATGCCAGCATGTACTTTATGGATAGGATTGCTAGTCGGTACTAGATTTTGCTTTGCATATCCAGGAACAGTTTTATGAGTGGCTTCTTGGTTTGGTTCAGGTGTCTATGAGTTTTTCGCCTCCTATTTAAACCGTGACTGAATCCCAAGTATAGATTTTTCAAATGTGGTGAGAGGCGAATGTCGATCTAATTCCATTGCGGCAAAGAACCTATCTATTGCCCATCTTTAAGCCAGTAGGGATCTTCCGTAAAGACGATATCGATTTCTGGAAATGGATGTAAATCTGCGATCTCATCTGCAAACTGCTGCCGTAACTGGTCTAGTTCTTGCACCCGCTCAACCACAAACTCTGCAGGAACCAGGATCTGGATAAACACATACAGCACCCGTCCCTGGACCATCATTTGCAAGTGGAAGCGATCGATAGGATGTTTTTGAGTGCGAGCTACCTGGGAAATAGTTTGGCGAATCTCTCGATCCAACGCACTTTCTGGGGCAACCCCCAGCAACTGATTGACCCCGTCAAATACTGTCCGTAATGGTAGGGGGATGATGATTAGCACCAAAATGGAGACCAGCAGCGGGTCAACATAGGATTGGTAAATACTCCAGGAGGTGTCTTGCAATAGTAAGGTAACCACAAAGGTCAACGCCACCGCACTACTGATACAGCCGTCCACCATCCAGTCTCGGGCTTCAACCTCTAGCAACGGTAAATTCAGTCTTCGAGCGTAGCGATACATCAAGGTGGCAAAGGTAAAACACCCTAGGGTTGAGAGGGTGGCATAGGCCAAGGCCAAGTTCACCACTAAATCTCGACCGCCGTGCAGCAAGGCTTCTAGGGCAGAGACCCAGGCAAACAAACTGACGGACAGCACAATGATGCCTTTGATCGTATTAATAAAAGGTTCAAAACCGTAATAGCCAAACTGATAACGCCGACTAGGACCTTCTTGGATCAGCGCTGCCACTTTAAGGCTGACAAAGCTCATGGTCATGGTCATTAGAGAGTAGAAACCATCTAGCAAGATGGCTCCTGAATGGGTATATAGCCCTAAGACCCCACCCAAGACCGCAAAAACAGCGGACCCCATAATAGAAAGGGTCAACGCCCATTGCTCTTGCGACCCCTGATCGGGCTGAGTTGTTGTCGGAGCTATCATGTCGCTGTCCATCTATGATTAGCGAGAGGTCAGCCGCTCATACCCAGGCCATTCCAGCACAACGACTTCTTCCCGCAATTGTTCGCCCGTGACGCTGGATAAGCGAGTTCGAAATAAATCCAAGGCCCGGACTTCATACCCCAGTTCCTGGGCAATGGCCGCCAGTAGCTCTCCTGTGCGAATTAGAACCTGGAGGAAAGAGGCTTGATCACCCACCACATAGGCTAATTGGGCTCCCGGTTTCAGGATGGGGCGCAAATTCGCAAAATGGCGCTTCATGCCCCCAAAGTAGAGGGAGGTAACCCTATGGTATAACTTCTCAAATCCTGAATCCTTGCCCAATTCTAAGCGGCGGCTTTCGATGGTGGCGGCGAGCTGGGTGACTTGCGGTGTTTTTGCCACCCATAAATCATCCCGATCAGCAGCAAAAGCGTTGCGGGTATTGGATCGGAGGAGTGATTGTTTGTAGGCTTTGAGGTCCGATGGATCCTGGAGAAACCCCAGCAGAACAGACTCTAAGCGGGTGGTGCGAGTGTAGTCTTTTTCGTTGGGATAGGGGGGAGAGGTGATCACCACATCGATGGATTCGGGTTCGATTACCCGTGTTAAATCCCTGGCATCTTGGCGATAACAAGGAGTCGGTGGCGGCAGACCCTTCACTTCCTCTAAATCCGCTATCATGGTTTGCACCTGTTGATGCCAAGCGGACAAGACTGGAGCATCCTGTTTTTGTCGTCGGCTAATACTCACCTCTGGAGCAAATCGGAGGTTGCTAGCGGTATGGACGCTGGTGTGGGCGAGGGCAAGTTGCAGCAGATGTCGCAGTTGAGGCTCCCGCTCGGCATCGATAGCGCCCCGTAAGACCAGACATTTATGGAGGGGCAGATCGCCAATGGAGTTTTTGAGCAGGAGCGATCGCGCCTCCGGTGCCAGTGTTTTTAGGTGAGCATCATTTTTAGGTATAAAGTCCGCAGAATGGGAGAGGCGATCGCAAATTTGTTCTGCTGCTACTCGCACCTGATCGGGGTCAACCGTCCAAGTGGTCTTCGTGCGGGAGGCAAACCAGGACATGGGTGTTGCCTCCACCCCCACGGCAGGAATGCCCTGCTTCTTGGCTTCTACAATTGTTGTCCCAGTGCCACAAAAGGGATCTAAGAGCGTGCTATTTGTGGTTAGACCGAACTTATCGATATAGGTCCGTACCAAATGGGGCGGAAAAGACAAGATAAAGCGATACCAATCATGAAAACTGCGATCGCTCTCCTGCAAGCGGTTCAGATTCAGGTCCTTGGGATTTTGGGTGTTCATTAAGAGGATTGCGATCGTGTCCTAGTGACAATGCGATCAAAATACCAGTTTAGTCCTGGAGCCAAGACGCTATGCAGCTTAGCCAATAGCCCCATCTCTAAACCAGGGGCCACGATGAACTTTTGATTTTTAATCCCTTTGACAATCTCCTGAGCCACATCTTCTGGTTGCCACATTTCCGCAGACGCCGTAATATTCTTCGTTTCTAGGGGTTTCGTTTGATTCTCCGCTGCCAGTTGAGGAGTATCGGTATCGGGAGGATAGGCGATCGACAAGCCAATGCCTGTCCCTTTCAATTCTCCTCGTAAGGATTCGGCCAACCCCCGTAGTGCAAATTTGCTAGGACTATAGGGGGTATAGCCAAATACCCCCACTAATCCGGCCCCCGAAGAAATCAACACAATATGTCCCTGCTGACGTCGCTCCATTAGCGGCACAACAGCTTTAACGGCATACAAGGATCCAAAGTAATTGACGGCCATCGTTTGCTCAAAGACTTCGAGGGGAACTTCTTGGAAATAACCTGGGTAGGCTATCCCTGCGGCGGTGATTAAAATATCGGGCAGTCCAAGCTGGGTGGTCGCAGCTTGGATTGCTTGAGTTAATGCCCCTACCTCAGCTACATCTGCGGCCAAAGTTAAGACTCGCTGATCAGCCTCAATTTGTGCTGCCTCAATTTCCTGGGCAGCTATCTCTAATTGGCGGGGTGTGCGAGCAATCAGGGTGATATTCGCACCTTGACTCGCTAATAGGGAAGCAGTGGCCTTGCCAATGCCACTCGATCCACCCGTAATAATGGCATGGCGTCGATCAAAGTCCATTCGTTGGCTCAAATACTGTCCTCAAACATAGATATAGAAGTTTCTCTCTAAAGTCATCATCCTAGTGATGAATGATCTGCCGTAACAGATAATTCCATATTTCTGGAATGGGGTGACGAGGTTGGCTCAAATGGGACGTTTCCCCCGTAAAAGCCATCTTCCATTGTCCCTGCTCATGGACCAGTTTAGTTAATCCACAAGTAGGGAAACGAACGGGAGGGCGTTGGTTAACTAAACCCCAAACACTTCCCTTGCCAATTAACTCATGGGTGACGATCAGCAACGGACCCGCAAAGGTTTGGACCAATTGCTGAATCGTTTGACCTGCACGGGTAATGGCCTCTGTTTTAGTCTCTGGGAATTGGGGAATAACTTGGCTGTGATAATGCCGATCAATTTGGGGAAAGCGATCGGCCATTTCGCCAATAGACAAAGGGTTTGGGCGACGCTTAAACAGCTTAGAACTCATATGTTCACCCAATCCAGCTTCCAGATTAATCGGCAGATCTAGAGCCGTTGCAACATGAGCCGCTGTCACGACTGTCCGCAAAAAAGGCGAGGCGACAATATGTTCAATTAATTCTGCTCCTAGACACTGAGCTAAATCCTGAGCCTCGATCACACCTGCTGCTGACAGCCCTGGATCGTGAGGACGTTCTGCTTGCCGTCGCCAGCCTAAATCAGCATAATCTTGTCGATGACCATGCCGCGCGATCCAAACCACTTCAGACATATTTGCAACCCCGATTAGGCAGGAATTTCAGCCTCTATAGCAGTCAGAGCATTTGCGAGGGTCTCTACGGTTTGGCGAATTTGGTCTTCCGTATGGGTGCTACTAATGAAAAAGCGCAGTCGGGCCGCATTTTGGGGCACCACTGGGAACGTCATGGGTTGCACATTAATCCCTTGATGAAACAACTTTTGGGATAGTCGTAGCGCTTTCAAGGTATCACCAACCACCACTGGAATAACAGCTGACCCATGACTGGTGCCAGTATCTAATCCTTTCTCCTTTGCTAGACTAAGAAACAACTGGGCGCGCGCATGGAGCTGAGCCACACGCTCAGGTTCCTGCTTCAAGACTTGCAGGGCAGCCAAAGATGCAGCCGTATTAGCTGGCGTAATGCCAATACTATAGATAAATCCAGGAGCTGTGCATTTGAGATATTCAATCAGCGATTGGCAACCGGCAATATAGCCACCGCAGCTGGCAAAGGACTTACTAAGGGTTCCCATCCAGATATCAACGGTTTTGGGGTCAATGCCAAAATGCTCGCTAATGCCCTGACCATGTTCTCCTAAGACGCCAATTGAGTGGGCTTCATCCACCATGAGAAAGGCTTTGTGACGTTCTTTGAGTTCAATAAACTTGGGTAAATCGGGAATGTCGCCATCGGCGCTATATACCCCTTCAATGACCACAAGAACCCGCTGATATCGGTGACGATGTTGTTGTAAGAGTCTTTCGAGGTCAGCATCATCATTGTGGGCAAAGGAAATTGCCCTGGCCCCCGAGAGCATACAACCTAAAAAAATACTGTTGTGGCTATAGGCATCGTACAAAATCAGATCATCACGGCCAAATAGATGCCCAATCGTAGTGACATTGGTGCCATGACCCGCAACGTAGAGAACGGCGTCATCTACCCCAATAAAGTCAGCGATTCCTTGTTCAAGTTCTAGATGTAGGGCTTTTTCCCCGGAAACAGGACGGCTGGCTGATACGGAGGTACCATAGCGATCAATGGCCTGTTTGGCTGCGTCGGAAACCGTTGGGTGTCCTGCTAGCCCTAAATAGTTATAGCTGGAAAAGTTGATGAGTTCTTTGCCATCAATGCGCGTTGTATCCCTGGCAATCCCTTCATGGATGGAAAAATAAGGGTTGCGAATCTCATTGGCTTGCAGTTGGGCCTGCTGTTCTTTGAGCTGGAGATATTCAGGATAGAGGTCGAAGCGATAGTGCTCGGGTGGAATCTCGGGTTCGGCTTCTGCTTTTTTTTGCAATAATTCCGCCAGCAATTCGCGCTTTTCTTTTGCGGAGAGATGATCCAGGGAATTAGACAAATTACTCATGGGCAACATTATGCTCTGACAACATCGCGTTCAGCAGACCATCCACTTCATCGTCACTCAAAACATCCAATTTGGATAGGAGTTCATCGGCATCTGTGGGCAAGGCTGAAGTAGTGGGAGAACTGCCCTCATTATCGGTTACTAAGTGCTCTGATAATTCACGAATATTGGAATAATCAAGAATTAACATGGGATCCAATCGACGGCCAAGAAAATGTTCCAGTTCCCCTGAAACGTTGACGGCTTCCACAGAATTCATGCCATAGTCAATGAAATCCACATCGATATCAATTTCTTCTGGACTTATCTCCAAAGAAGTTGCCAAGTGTTGTG
Source organism: Acaryochloris sp. IP29b_bin.176 (assembly GCA_028285315.1). Taxonomy (GTDB): domain Bacteria; phylum Cyanobacteriota; class Cyanobacteriia; order Thermosynechococcales; family Thermosynechococcaceae; genus Acaryochloris. The sequence goes on along the minus strand of JANQPU010000264.1, from coordinate 200 downwards.
TTAACCAGGCTTGAATGTCTGCCACTGTAGGAGCGGTTTGCAGGGTTGAGACAGTCCTCTGTGTTTGTGCTTCCGCTACAGCGACCGTGCTCTGATAATTATCCTGGATTGGCATATTGTTTTTACTCTAATTGCTTAAACAACAGGTTAAACCGAATTGTGAATTTAAGTTAAAACTTCGATTCATCATAAAAGATTTA
>JANQPU010000263.1 GCA_028285315.1 Acaryochloris sp. IP29b_bin.176 | reverse complement strand
TGAGCTGGAGATACATCATTTGCAGCCCATCTTTTTTCTTGTCTATCTGGTTATTGCCCAAGTAGCAAGGTGTTCACGGGACATGTCGCCCTCTCAGTTGATTGTGACGTTATAGCAATCTAACCATAGCTATCTTGACGCCTTGCTTTTTTTAGTTGAGAATTATTTTTATTTGAAAGTCAGTCATTAGAAATTTCTTTTTCTGGGTGTATCCCTTCAACTTCTATGACGATTACCATTGCTCAGCAGGAATATCACGATTTGCTTGACGCATCTCAAGTGAATCAGGCCAAGCAGGCCGAATCTTTTGAGATGGTCTCTCCCTATCCAGAGCGGCTGGGTCAGGGCCATTTTCGCTCAGTAGAACTGCGTGAAGGGATAGAGCTGCGGATTGATCACTATCAACTCCATGATGATTTAGTGCTGCGGTCACCAGAGCGATCGCATCCCGTCGAGTATGAATTCTACCTCCCTACAGGCTGCGGATCTGCCAGTCAATATTTCCTCCGCGGCAGCGGTACGGCTCCTATTGAAACTTGGCAAAAACCAGCAGGTCAGGCTGTTGTAAATGTCAACGTCCATCTGGAGCCATCTATTGTGCAAGCCTACTTAGGCGAATCTTTCAGCCTTAAAACAGCGGGGCTTGCTCACCTGATTCAGTCTGAGCAGCTTTACTATCAGCGAGCGGGTACGCCAACTGTCGCTATGCTGACCACGCTCCATCAGCTTCTTAACTGCCCATTTGCGGGAGTGACGAAAAAAATGTATCTCGAAAGCAAGGTCTGGGAGCTGATGGCGCTGCTGATTGACCAGGAGCTAAAGCTAGCGCAGGCTCAGCAATCGCTTCCAACTCTCAAATCTGATGACGTTGAGCGTATTCATCATGCCAAAGATATCCTACTCCAAAACTACAGCAGCCCCCCATCTTTACTTAACCTCGCTCGACAAGTTGGGTTGAATGACTGCACCCTCAAGCGGGGCTTTCGACAAGTATTTGGCAAAACTGCTTTTGGTTATTTGCACGACTATCGAATTGAAAAAGCCCGTCAGTTCTTACAAGAAGGCACTCTGAATGTGACTGAGGCTGCCCACTCCGTCGGTTTTGCGAATCGCAGTTACTTTGCTGCCGCCTTTCGCAAAAAATACGGTGTCTCACCCAAGTATTATCTCCGCTAAACAAAAAATTCCGGCTAGCGTTCAAATAATTCCGGGCAGCGTTCGCGCCTAGCCTGAAATGGCTAGCTGCTGCTGGTAAGCTCTTTTTAAGAAAAAATATCAATAAGGCTGATAAAGTCTGTTTTCATGGGGTGTGAGGAATGATGAGATTACGGCACTTGCTGGTCATCACCAGCGTCTTTTCTGCGGCGACGATACCTGCGGCATGGGCTAACCCCGAAGAGTCAGCAGCAACGACCGTAACTGAATGGATGGCGCAGATTGAAGCCTCGCAGGCACAGATAACAGGGGTCCGTTTAGACACGACTGAGGCAGGCTTTCAGGTCGTGTTGGAGACGGCAACAGAGCTGGTAACACCGACAAAAAAAGTGTCAGGCAATATCCTCGAAATGGAAATTCCCAATGCAGTCTTGATGTTGCCAGAAGGTAGCGTGTTTCAGGAGATTGACCCCATCGAAGGTATTACTCAGGTCCAGGTAACCCAGTTGCCTGATAATCGCGTCCAAGTGACGATTGCTGGGACAGAAGCGGCCCCGACAGCAGAGGTCCTGCCGGGAGCAACAGGTTTAACGCTGAGCGTAGTACCAGGGGTGGTTCCGGTCAGTGAAGATGCAGAGCTAGAAGTTACGGTAACAGCAGAGCGCGGAGAGGCAGACTATAACCCGACAAACTCCAGTACTGCAACGGGTACAGATACGCCGCTGCGAGATGTTCCCCTATCGGTCCAGGTGATTCCCAAGGAGGTGTTGGAGGATCGCAATGTGACAGAGCTAGGTGATGCCCTAGAAACTGCTGGGGGAGTTGTTCCTGCAGGACGTAGAGGCACAAGCGTTTTCGGTCCGAATTTTTTGATTCGAGGTTTTCCAGTGAGTAGGGGCTTTTTTCGGGATGGTGTTACCACATTCTCTCTCTCCTCTATCAACCAACGACATTGAAAGAGTAGAGATACTAAAAGGCCCAGCCTCTGTCTTATTTGGCCAAGGTGACCCTGGTGGCATTATCAACTTAGTGTCTAAAAAGCCACTGGATGAACCGTTCTACGAGATTTCAGGAACTGTGGGGAGTTTTGACACCTATCGCGGTGCTGTTGATTTGTCGGGGCCATTGAATGAATCTAAGACGGTCAAATATCGACTGAACCTCTCCTATGAGAACTACGGTAGCTTCCGTGATTTTGTGGATGGAGAGCGGTTAATTATTTCTCCCATCATCACTTGGGATATTGGCCCCGACACATCACTGGATGTTTTCGGACAGTATGTTTACAACCGCGAAACCATTGATAACGGTATACCTGCTGTTGGCAACGGCATTGTTGATATTCCCCGCAGCCGATTTTTAGGCGAAGATTTCGGTGAATTTTCGCAAAATGAATTTAAGCTTGGCTATCGCTTGAAGCATGACTTTAACGATGATTGGTCCGTTAGAAATACAGTGCAATATCAGCAATATAAGCCGAGGAGGTTTGCACCCCTATTTGATTCCTTTGATGAAGTCACAGGGGACCTAGAACGAAATGCGTACTTTGCAGGGGGAACTTACCACCGATTCTTCGCTAATGCTGAAGTAACGGGGCGATTCAAAACGGGTTCCATCCAGCATCAGGTGTTAGCTGGGGTGGAATATCGTCATGATGCGGAAACGCCAGAATTTCGGCTCGGAATTTCTTACCCGTCGATCAATGTCTTCAATCCTGTCTATACAGGAGTACCTTATCCGAGAGTGACAAACTTTTTCCGTGATGACAATGTTGATACCATTAGCGTTTATCTTCAAGACCAAATTGAGATTGTCCCTCAGCTCAAGGTTTTAGCAGGAATTCGGTATGACTATGTTGATCAGTTCCGAACTGTGAGAGACATCCGAACAAACGTAAACAGCCCTAGGGAAGACTTTGAGCTAAGGGATAGTGCCTTCACTCCTAGATTCGGGGTGGTTTATCAACCGATAGAGCCTGTGTCACTTTATGCGTCATACACAACTTCATTTGACCCGTCCTTTGGCGCTAGCCGCAATTCTGACGGCTCAGTGTTTGAGCCTGAAACTGGCCAACAGTTTGAGGTGGGTATCAAAGCTGACTTGACGGACCGTTTGAGTTTGACGCTGGCTGCATTCGATATTCGGAGGCAAAATGTCAATACTCCTGATCCCAATAATCCTGACTTTTCCTTACAAACTGGGGAGGTTGCGAGTCGGGGTTTTGAATTGAATCTCGGCGGTGAAGTGCTGCCAGGTTGGAATATTACAGGTGCTTATACTTATCTGGATACCTTTGTCAGCAAGGATAATACCGATATCGTTGGTAACAAGCTACCCAATGTCCCTGAGAATCAGTTTAGTCTATGGACTACTTATGAAATTCAGCAGGGTAGTTTAGAGGGACTAGGGCTTGGGTTGGGACTATTCTATGTCGATGATCGGCAAGGAGATTTAGATAATACATTTACCTTGCCAAGCTACTTCCGTACAGACGCAGCTCTATTTTATAAACGCGATAACTGGCGATTGCAGCTTAACTTTGAGAATCTCTTTGACATTGAATATTTCACATCTGCAGCCGATTCACGATTGAGAGCCTATCCGGGGGCACCCTTTAGTGTTTTGGCGTCATTCTCAATTGATTTTTAAACCATGATTTGTACTTGGTCTAAGGCTTTTCGCTTCGCTTTGCTCTTTGTGCTGGGTTATCTTTTAGTGGTTGTTCTCGCTGCTTGCCAGCCTCAGAAAAGTGAGTTACCCTCCAACAAATCATGTCATTGGGTTGAGCACGTGGCTGGCAAAACCTGTGTGCCAGATCAGATTGAACGGTTGGTGACGTTAGATTCTCCCTCATTTGAGAACGCGATCGCACTTGGTCTTAAACCTGTAGGAACGGTCGATACACAGAGGCTAACGTCCTATCTGCAAGATCAGCTTGAAGGGGTCATCGATGTGGGGGAATCCGGTGAACCTAATCTAGAAAGGGTGCTGACACTGAAACCGGATTTAATTCTTGGGCTTGGCTCTTACCAACATATATACAGTCAAGCTGCTCAAATTGCCCCGACTGTTCTTCTTGAGTTTGAGCATAGTGGATTGTGGAAAGAGGTTTTTCATGCCTATAGTGAAACCCTCCATCGCGAGGATGTTGAACAAGAGGTGATGGCTAACTATCGTCAACGGCTACAGGAGTTTAAGCAACGCTTTGAAGTGTCATCAACACCCAAGCAACCAGCACTGTTTCAGGTATCCGTGGTTCGCATCTATCCCGCTAGGATTAACCTCTATTTCCGTGACTCCTTTCCCGGCATTGTCTTGCGAGATGCAGGGCTAGCTCGACCAGAGGCACAGGATATATCGGCGTCAGAAGCCCAGGATCGCTACCAGAATCCAATTCAAGCCTCCATCAGCCTAGAAGCCCTTGACCAAGCGGATGGGGATGCTCTATTTGTCTGGACTTCCGAAAGTACCCCTGAAGAAAATCAAGCCGCTCAACACAAGTGGAAGGAACTACAGGCCGATCCACTATGGCAGCAGCTCAATGCGGTACAAAACAATCGCGTCTATTTTGTCCCGAGCTATTGGATTGGCAGTGGCCCGCTGGCGGCGAATGCGATCCTAGATGATTTGTTTAAATACCTAATCGCCACTCCCTAGAACTTGATGGATCAAGCCAATACTTCCCTGCTGTTACCCGGCTTTAGCTGCCCCATTGAGCGTTTTTTGTAGCAGTGTTTTGCCCAATTGCAAGTTCAGAGGATACGATCGCACTGCCCATGCCGCGCAGTTCTACCGCAAAATTCCATCCAGCGGCAGAACGAACCCAGACAGCACAGCTTCGCCTGATAGCTCAGTTGGAGATCGCAACACCTCGACGGATTGACCGGCGCGGTAGAGTTCCACCTGCTGATCATAAAGGTTGAGTAGCCAGCTGAGTTGCATGCCATTTTCGATATATTCTCGCATCTTAGCTTGGACCTGGCTGAGGTCATCACTGGCAGAGCGCAGCTCAATCGCGAAATCAGGACAGAGCGGCAAAAATCGATTGGGATCGGGACGGAGGGCATCCAATCGCTCTCGTCTCACCCAAGCTGCATCGGGTGAGCGAATCGCACCATTCGGCAGCACAAATCCTGTAGAGGAATCAAAAACTAGGCCGTTCCCATCTCTATCAGCCCAATTACTCAGCCGTTGAACGAGTCTTGAATTTCGATTCCCGGTCTCCCACCCCGTTGGCGGCATAATGACTAACTCTCCCTTGGCAGTGCGCTCTAGCCTCAGGTCTCGGTTGACCTGACAAAGCCGATAAAACTGCTCATTGCTCAGGTGAATTTCCGCTGTCTCCATTTCTAGAACAAGGGGAATCATAGGCCAAACGGATTGCACAATCGTGGCTCAATTCTAGCGTGTGTGGCCCCTACGATAAGACGATCCGACCCTTTTTAAGGGTCATCTGTCTGGCTGCCATAGCCATCTGGCTTAACTGGTGACTTCCCTAGCTATTGACGAACGCCTAATTAAAAAATATTCTTATTAACGAAGATTGGATTCTCTCAAACTATTTGAAGCGCTACGCCTTACCAACATGGCAGTTGAGATCACAGAAGCCGAGTATGATGCTCTTTGGCAGCAAGCCAATCCTGTTCTCCAACAATCAGAGTCAGTGGGCTGTGTAGAGGTCCGACAGTCTGTACCACAACAGTTGGGGCAGGGCTATATCCAGCATTTACTCTGGCACGACATTGATTTAATGCTATTTAACATTCAGTTCTATGAGGATATTTACAAGACTGGAAGGAATTTAGAGGAAACTGAGGTCGTTTGTGAGTTTGGGTTTAATCTGTCTGGTAATCTGTGCGGCAAGCGGACAGGTGAAAGTTTTGTGGAGTGGGGATTAGAGGATAATGATGACGAACAGACGTCGATTACCTATGCCAATGATCCGATCCTTAAGGTTGATATTCACCTAGAGATAGGTGATCGCGCTCAGGCTATTATGACTGAAACCCTAGCAGCATTGCCTGCATCGACACGCCGCCGGATTGAAAATCGTCGGGAGGAGTTTTGCAATATTAACGCAATTACCCCAGCCATGCGCCTCGCATTGGAGCAGATTCTTCACTGTCCGTTTGAGGGGATGACCAAGCAGCTTTATCTAGAGAGCAAGTGCATAGAGTTGATTGCTCTCAAAATTGAGCAAATCAAGGAGACTGGGCAAGCTTGTCGTAACGACTATCCCCTCAATGCCGATGATATCGAACGCATCTATGCTGCCAAGGATATTCTCATCACCTGCCCTGAAGCACCACCATCACTAATGGCCCTGGCGCGGCAAGTTAACTTAAATGACTACAAACTCAAGGTGGGCTTTAAAGCGGTTTTCGGTACCACGGTGTTTGGTTGCTTGCACCAGCACCGCATGGAGACAGCCCGCCAGTTGCTCGGCCAAGGGCATCTGAATGTTAAAGAAGTCGCACAGCAGGTGGGTTATGCCAGCCAGAGCCGTTTTGCTGCTGCATTTCGGAAGCAGTTTGGCCTGAATCCCAAGGCTTATCTTGTGGGTCAACGTTCGAGATCAAGATGAATTCTATAATAGGGACAGTTCTGGCATAGGCAATTCGCCATGATCAATCCGCTTGCGGTCTCCGATGAGGTCACCTTCCCAGATGCGAATCAACTGATTACTGAGGATGATACGCCCGTGGACAATTTTGCCTCGGCCAAGCAGCAGCGGCTCCTGGTCAGCAGTCTTTATAGCTCTTGGCGACCAGAGCCATTTCTAGCGGAGGCCAATGTCGGCATTTATCACACCGTCAGTCGGCCCGCGATCGTCCCTGATATCTTTGTCAGTTTGGATGTCCAGGTGCCTGAAGATTGGTGGGAGAAGACCAATCGCTGCTATCTGGTGTGGAACTTTGGCAAGCCCCCAGAAATCGTGTTGGAAATTGTCTCTAACCGAGTGGGCAATGAACTCACAGACAAGCTGCAGACCTATGCCCAAATGCGGGTGAGCTACTATATTGTCTATGATCCGGCTCAGCAGTTGAGCGATCGCCCCCTGCACCTCTATGAGCTGCGAGGTCTACACTATACAGAACACGCTGAGCTGTGGCTGGAGCCCATGAATCTCGGCGTAACGCTTTGGTCCGGGCTATTTGAAGGACGCCAACAGACCTGGTTACGCTGGTGCGATGCTCAGGGCAATATTTTGTTGACGGGGGATGAAAAAGCGGAACGTTCAGAGCAGCAAGCTGAATATGAACGTCAGCGGGCCGACCGATTAGCGGCTCTTCTAAAAGCTCAGGGTATTGATCCCGATCAGGTGTGATGCAGGCTAAAAGACAAATCTGCGACTGAGCAAAGTCTCTGCAAAGTAAAAAGATCCGGCTAAGGCGCAAATCGATCCGTTTGGGTGCGATCGCATCCCCCTATGCAACCCCATTACTCGATATCTTCTTGAGAAGAGTTCCTAGCAAATCCTCTGGGAACGGCTGGTGATGTGTGAGGGAAATATGAAAGGATTAATGGGCCGAGTGGTAGCGCGATCTTCTCAACTCAAGACTCTTTGGGGGCTAACGCTATTGTCAGGTGCAATGCTTTTAAGTGTGGGTCAGGAAGGGCGGGCGGCTGAGAATACTGAGGCAGAGGCCGTTTCTAAGCGATCGCAACAGGTCGCTAGGTCAGATCGAGAAAAGAGGCAGCCTGCAACGACAGTGAAAGAGTGGATGGCGCAGATTGAGGAGGCCGAAGTTGCTGAGGTTACTGAGATTACAGGGGTGGAGGTGAATGCCACTGAAACGGGGCTGGATTTGGTCTTGCAGACAACGGGTAACTTAGAGACGCCTGCGACTTTTGTGGCAGGCAATACGTTTACAGCGGAGATTGCCAATGCGGTGCTGGCATTACCGGAGGGGGAGACATTTGAGCGGGTCAATCCGGTGGCTGGGGTAGCGCAGATTAGGGTGACGAATGTGCCAGGTGGTCAGGTTCGAGTGGAGATTGTGGGGATGGATGCGCCGCCTGTGGCTGAGGTGACTGCGGTAGAAGCGGGATTGGTGCTTGCGGTGACGCCGCGGGCGGGGGATGTAGTGGCATCGGAAGACGAGGAGGTAGAGATTACGGTAACGGCAGACCGGGAACAAACAAACAGCTATCGCGTACCCAATTCCTCAACGGCGACCAAAACTGATACGCCCCTACGCGATATTCCCCAATCGATTCAACTTGTCCCGCAGCAGGTGATCCGAGACCAGGGTGCTAACCAACTTAAAGATGTGGTGCGTAATGTCAGTGGGGTGATTCGTGCCGATGATTTTGCGGGAACGGGGGATGGATTTGCCATCCGAGGCTTCCAATCCCCAAATATCTTGCGGGATGGCTTTCGTGGCAGTCAATTTGTTTCTGCTTTCTCCAGTCTTGCTGAACCCGCTAATGTAGAGCAAGTTGAGGTACTTAAAGGCCCAGCTTCTGTTCTCTACGGCACGCTAGAGCCAGGGGGCATTATCAATATTGTCACTAAAAAGCCCTTGAGCGATCCCTATTACTCAGCAGAGTTTTCAGTGGGCAGCTTTAGTTTTTATCAACCACAATTTGATTTATCTGGCCCCTTAAACCGCAAAAAATCCCTGCTGTATCGCTTGAATGGGGTTTACGAGAACTCCTCTAGCTTTCGAGATTTCACCCAGATTGAACGTTACTTTATTGCCCCTGTCCTATCCTGGCAAATCAGTGATCAAACTAAACTCACATTCAACTTGAACTATGTTAATGATGAACGTCCCTTTGATAATGGCTTAGTAGCCTTTGGGGATGGTGTTGCTGATTTGCCCATTAGCCGTCGATTAGGAGAGCCAGGTGATTTTCGCCGATATAAGAATCTGGGTCTGGGATATTTACTGGAGCATAGCTTCAGCGCCGATTGGAAAATTCGTAATACCTTTCGTGCTGATTTTTCTGACGTGGAGACGCAAGCTTTTCGTCCACGGGGGTTGGATGAAACCACAGGAATTCTTGAGCGGGAATTTAGAACCACAGAAGGGCAAAGGCGTAGCTTCAGTTTGCAAACTGATCTGACAGGTCAGTTCAAAACAGGTTCCATTGACCATCAACTCTTATTGGGTATAGAGCTGAACCGGATTCAAGAAGACGAATCTGGTCGTCGCATTCGTCCTTTCGCTCCCATTGATATTTTTAATCCAGTCTACGGTGCACCTATTCCAGCCAATCCACCTGTTTTCTTTGACACTGCTGTACGTTTAGATGCTTTAGGTATTTACCTACAGGACCAGATCACCTTGCTAGAAAACTTGAAAGCACTGGTGGGGGGACGGTTTGATGCCATCCGTAATGAAACCACGGATAATTTATTCGCCGAAACGGTCACGCAAACCGATACTGCCTTTAGTCCAAGGGTGGGGATTGTCTATCAACCCATTGAACCCGTTTCTCTCTACGCCAGCTACAGTCGTTCCTTTGCTCCTAACGTTGGTTTTGTGGACCTAGACAACAATCCCCTGCCACCAGAGCGTGGGACACAATTTGAAGCAGGCATCAAGGCAGAACTGATCCCAGGACGGCTCTCTTCAACCTTGGCTATTTACGATTTAACCAAAACCAATGTGGCGATTACCGATCCCAGAGATGAAGACTTTTCAATTGCTGCAGGCAAAATCAAAAGCCAAGGAATAGAGTTGGATGTTAGCGGTGAAATTCTATCTGGCTGGAAAATAATTGGTTCTTATGCTTACACCAACGCCAGAGTCACAGAAGGAGATGAGTTTCTCCCGACTGGCAATCGGCCTGCTAGTATTCCTCGTCACAGTGCTAGCCTTTGGAGTACCTATGAAATTCAGTCGGGAACACTCCAAGGCTTGGGGTTTGGGGCAGGGTTGTTCTACGTGGGTGAACGTCAGGGCGATTTTGAGAATACATTTCGCCTCCCTGGGTATGTCCGTACCGATGCAGCTCTCTTCTATCGGCACGATAACTGGCGAGTCAGTCTCAATATTCAAAATCTTTTTGATATCCGCTACTTTGAAGTAGCAGAATTTCGGGAAAATGTTCAGCCCGGAACACCCCTAAGCTTGGTTGGTAAAGTTTCAATCCAATTTTGAAAACTATCATCTTTATCTAAGAAAATCTGATATCGATTCTGAGATTGATTAACTTTGATGAGTGCTCAATTTAGACATTTAAGAATGGGGTTAAGACGCGTTGCCAGCCACTTGTGGTGGGTCCAGTTTGCTATAGTCATAGGCTGTACTGCATTGTCATTCTCTGCCTGTGTGAGTCACACTGCTTCTGATCCAGTCCTGAAGGAGAACGACAGTGCTGCTGATTCTCTAACCCCTTCAGCATGTCAAGTTGTGGGTCATGACTTTGGCAAGACCGAAATTTGTGGTCAACCTCAGCGAGTGATTGCTCTCAGTCCTTATGAATTAGATCTCTCACTCGCATTGGGTGTACAGCCCGTGGGTTATGCCGAAGATAGTCGCGCCTTGGTAGGATCTCCAGATCTCGGAGGGGCCATGAGCGTCAAATATTTAGGCAATCGCATCACCCATCCACCCACTTATGTAGGAACCTGGCAGTCTCCTTCCCTAGAAGCTATTCTTAAGCTTAAGCCCGATCTGATTCTCCGTCAGTATTTAGATCAAACTCTGTATGATCATCTGTCTCAGATTGCCCCCGTTATCCTCCCTAACCTGGACGGAAATTTTGACCAGTGGCAGGAAGACATCCTGATTTTAGGACAAGTCATGAAGCGAGAGGTCCAGGCTCAACAGGTGCTTAAAACATACCAGCAAGAGATTTCCAGAATTAACTTAGAACTCCAGCCCATCAGCCAAACTCAACAGGTCCTGCTCGTATCAATGTCTGATATAGGCGCTATAGAAGTCTTTACGGATAAAACATTTGCTGGTGATTTGCTCAAAGACCTAGGCTTCCAACTGATCGTTCCCAAACCAGCACCACTGGAATCTGGAGTTGTCACTATTTCCTTAGAAACTTTGCCTCAGCTCCAACCAGAAATCATTATTGTAATGGCTAGCGGCAGCAGCAGTGTGGAGCAGGTTAAAACACTCTGGCAAGACCATCCGATTCTGCAAAGGTTACCTGCAAGTAAGGCAAAACAGGTCTATTTTGTTGACTATCAGCTTTGGAGCCGAATTACCGGACCCATTGCTGCAGAATTGATGATCGATGAGGTGCGCCAATCCCTGTTAAAAAGCGCAAAACAAACCAGCATTGACCTGCCTCGCCTTTAAGCTACTGCATCCCTTGTTAGAGAAGATCGATGAGTCATTGATTGATGTAACACCTGTAGCACACTCCTTTCTGAATCCCTGAGAGTCAGGCACCGCTGACTCAGCTTGGTTATTCTGCAACCAGTTGACCAGATCTACAGGATCCGAGAAGTCAAGCAACGCCTCACCGAGGGCTTCAAGTTGTTTGAGAGATAAGGCTTGGATTTGCGATCGCATCTCTGAAGAAACATCTCCAACGCGGCGGGTCAGTTGACGGAGAACTAACCGAGTTTCCCCACTCTGCTCTAACTCTTCTTTCCACTCTTGATAAATCACTGACTGCTGCATGATCTCTTTCCGCAGAACCTGATTGATGAAGCTCTTCTCCAATGTTAACCCAGCTAGAATCCCGGTTGAGGCCGCTACATTACTCTGAACTCTTACGTCTGGTACATTTTCTATACACTCGGCCACCCGTCGTAACGTTTGTGCTCGATTTGGGGTGTCGGTCAAAACGGCAAGCGGCAGTAGCCCTGTAGACTCTAAGAACGGTTGAGTCGGCTGCTCCCACAAGCGAATTACTTCAAATTCATGACGCATTCCCGGAATCTCAAACGTCGTCTGTTAGACCAAATCCGAGTTGGATGGCGTTAAGTAGATGACCGCTTGCTTCATCTCTTTGCGGGGAAAGCGACGATAAACCCGGAGACGGTAATCTGCCATCCTGTAGGTCATGTTCGAGTCGGGTTCCGTCTGAAACTCAAGGTGCAGAATGTAATCTTCAGATCTCAGCAGAATCAGGGCATCGGCGCGGATCGGTTCAAGGGACAGTTCTGAAGGACTCAGTTGGGTGAGCGCAATGGGTTCGCCGAGTAGCCAGGAAGCAAAATCACTAGAAAAGCTCTCTGAGAGGAACTTACAGGTGGAGTCAAACATGCCGGGATCATATCAGCTCGGATACTCACCAGCCATTGACAAATACTTAGTTAAAATTATTCTCATTAGTAAGGATCTGTTCTCTAAGACTAGTTGAACCTCTACCCCCACTCACATATGGCAATTGAGATTTCACAAACTGAGTACGATGCCCTCTGGCAGCAGGCTAATCCAAACCCTCAGCACTCAGAAAGAGCAGGGCTTGAAGAGAGCCGCGAGGTTGTACCGTTACAGTTGGGGCAGGGCTACATTCAGCGGCTACAGTGGCAGGACATTGATTTGCTGCTGTTCAACGCTCAGTTTGATGAGGATATCTACATTACAGGAGATAAGCCCAAGAAAACTGAGGCTTGTGAATTTGGGTTTAACGTGTCGGGCAATCGAGCTGGCTTGCGAACTGGCGAAAATTTTGTTTTGTGGGAGGGCAATGAGGATGACGAAGAAGAAACATGGATCACCTATGCCAATGATCCCATCCTCAAGGTTGATATTCACCTAAAGGCGGGCGATCGCGCCCAGGCGCTCATGGCAGAAACCCTGGCGGCCTTACCCGTTTCCGAGCGCTGCCAAATTGAAAAATGTAGCGATGAGTTCTTTAACGTCAACGTCATCACTCCAGCCATGGGCCTGGCACTGAAGCAAATCTTCCACTGTCCGTTTGAGGGAATGACTCGGCAGCTTTATCTAGAAAGTAAGTGTTTGGAGCTAATTGCCCTCAAGATCGAGCAAATCAAGGACACTGAGAAAACCTATAGTAATGGCTCTCCCCTCAGTGCTGACGACATTGAACGCATCCATACGGCCAAGGACATTCTGCTCGAACGCTTTGAGGACCCGCCATCGTTGATGGAGTTGGCGCAACAGGTCAGTTTAAATGACTACAAGCTTAAGGTGGGATTCAAGGTAGTCTTTGGGACCACGGTATTTGGCTATCTACTCCAGCATCGAATGGCAACAGCCTGCCAGTTACTTCAGCAGCAGCAGTCGATCGCAACGGTCGCTGCGGTGGTTGGCTATGCAAGCCACGCGACCTTCAGCCGGGCATTCCGACGACACTTTGGGGTTTCCCCGAAGGCGTATCAACTGGCAACACTGTAGGGATAGCTCAGAGCAGCCCGTCTGGAAGCGAAAAATAATCCGGCTCGGCAAAATAATAATCCGGCTCAGCAAAAACAAGCTCCCCTCCACTCGATACCCTGAAGAATGCTTAGTTGCTAAAAATTCTTATCTATATCCTGCAGCTAGGCGTGGTGTGGTTAACAGAGGTGTGGGAAATGATCGCAATGAAATCACTGCGGCTAGGACTATTGGTGATTGGGGGGTGGGCTATCGCACCTGCAGTCTGGGCTAATCCGCTAGAAGTACCAGCAGAGACATCTCTTCAGTCGGAGCTGACGCCAGCAGAGCAATCTGCCGCAGGGAGATCGCCTGCGACCACTGTTAAAGACTGGATGGCGCAAATTGAAGCGACACGGGTACAGATTACTGGGGTCCGTCTAGAGGAAACGGAGACGGGTCTTCAGGTCGTTCTAGAAACGGCAGCGGGGACGCTGGCGACACCGACAACCACAGTAACAGATAATGTCCTGACCGCAGATGTTTCCAATGCGGTGCTGAGCTTGCCGGAGGGAGAGGTATTCGAGGCGGCGAATCCAGTGGTAGGGATTGAGCAGGTAAGCGTGACGAGCTTGCCAGGAGATCAGGTTCGAGTCACGGTGTCAGGAACTGATGCACCTCCTACGGCTGAGATTCAATCGACAGGACAAGGATTGGTATTTGCCATTACACCAGACACTGCAGATGTGGCAGACACGGAAGATGTTGAGGTCGAAATTACAGTCACAGCAGAGCGGACTCAAGACGGCTATACTGTCCCGGATACAACGACAGCCACTCGCACAGATACGCCACTGCGAGATATTCCCCAGTCCATTCAGGTGGTCCCCCGCGAGGTGCTGGAAGATCAACAGGTGATTCGCCTGGATGATGCGCTGCGTAACGTTAGCGGTGTTTCTCAAAATAGTGCCGATCCGAGGGGCCAGCGATTTCAAGTGCGGGGCTTTGACAGCGCCAGCGTGTTGCGAGATGGCTTTAATCTGACCTTTGGAGGCTCTTTCGGGAATTCTGGATTTCAGGAACTTGCAAATATTGAACGGGTAGAAGTGCTGAAAGGACCAGCAGCCATTCTCTTTGGCACCAGTCAGCCAGGGGGCATCATCAATTTGGTGACGAAGAAGCCTTTAAGTGAACCGTATTATGGCCTTGAATTCAGCGTCGGTAACCGGGGCTTGGTTGAACCCAGTATTGATTTATCGGGTCCCTTAACGGAAGATGGTCGGCTACTGTATCGGCTCAATGCTCTCTATCGGCGGGAAGACTATTTCCGAGACTTCGATGTTGCGGTTGAGCGCTTTTTTATTGCGCCAGTTGTGCAGTGGAAGATTAGCGATCGCACCGATCTCTTGCTCAACTTTGAGTATCTCAATGACCAGCGTCCGGCTGATTTTGGCCTAGTCGCCATTGGCGATCGCGTGGCTGATATTCCCTTTGATCGCAATTTAGGGGAACGCGATGATGAACTCACTGCTGAGTCAATTCGAGCAGGCTATCAGTTTGAACACCGCTTCGATGAGAACTGGACCTTCAAAAACGCCTTTAATTTCTTGACCTATGACACGATATCTCCGACTGCAACAGCTCTCGAACTTGATGAAACCACTGGGATCTTATCTCGTTTCTTTGAGGACGGAAATCAACCCAGTACTCAATATGAACTCCAAACTAATCTCACAGGTAAGTTCAAAACTGGCCCCATTGAACATCAACTCCTAGTTGGCGTCGATCTCAAGCGTCGTGATGATGGCCCTTCAATATTTAGAGGAGATTTTGATACTATCACTCCTATCAATATCTTTAACCCGATATATGGTGCGGTTCCTCGCCCTGCTCTAGAAGACAATCCGATCTATTTTAATTTTGCTAATCGGGCTGATCGTCTTGGGGTGTTCCTCCAAGATCAGATCACATTGCTAGATAACCTCAAACTCTTGGCCGGTATTCGCTACGATGCCGTCTGGCAGACGAGAACCCTCCGACCCGCAACCTTGATTCCAGTTCTTACAGAGACCTCTCAGTTCACGGATGCTTTTAGCCCACGGTTTGGCATTGTCTATCAACCCATCGAGGAACTATCCCTCTACGGCAGCTACAGCCAATCCTTCTTCCCCAACTCTGCCACCACGGTCACAGGTGAAATACTCCCGCCAGAGCGAGGCGAACAGTTCGAGGTTGGTGTTAGAGGCGAGTTCTTGGATGGTCGGCTGACCAGCAGTCTGGCGTTGTTTAATCTCACTCGTCAGAACCTTGCCACCACCGATCCTAACAATCCAAACTTTTCAATTGCTACAGGGGAGCAACGGAGTCGCGGCATAGAGCTGGATATTGCGGGAGAGGTGCTACCAGGCTGGAAAGTGATCGCCAACTATGCCTATGTTGATGCTGAAATTACTGAAGATAATGATATCCCAGTGGGCAATCGCCTATTCAACGTCCCAGAGCACAACTTTAACCTATGGACGAACTACGAAGTTCAAACCGGAGCCTTGCAGGGGCTCAGCTTTGGTATAGGCTTTAACTTTCTCAGCGAGCGATTTGGTGACAATGCCAATAGCTTTACCCTCGATAGCTATTTTTTGACCAATGCTGCGATCGCTTACAAACGCAATAACTGGCGAGCCGCCCTCAATTTTCGCAATTTGTTTGATGTGGACTATATTCAAGGCTCTGAGAATGGCAGAATTAGCGAAATTTTTCCCGGCCAGGGGTTCACCGTCATTGGCACTATTTCAGTGGAGCTGTAGCCTGAGCTTTCATTACCCGTGTTCTAATGTGTCAAAACGTTCCCCCCATCCCTTAGCTCAACGCTGATGACAATGATTTCCCGTCAAATTCACCGACCGATTCGATTTCTACTATTAGTTCTGTTATTGATGCTTTTAACTGTTGCTTGTCAAACGTCCTCGGTAGAACAACCTCCAACTGAATCGGGTACAACATCTACTGCTAATAACTGCCGTATTGTAGAACACTCTATGGGAGAAACAGAGGTATGTGATCAGCCAGAGAAAGTTGTAGCTCTCAGTCCCCACGTTTTAGACAGTATATTGGCTCTGGGTGTTCAGCCAGCAGGCTTTGCTCAATCTGTCGCTCCCAGAATTAAATTCTACGACAATCCAACGTCACAAATTCCCTATCTCGGTAAATGGATAACGACAAAACCAATGGTAGTAGGCTCTCGCGAATCCCCTTCTCTCGAAAGTCTTGCTCTACTCAAACCAGATTTAATCTTGGGAGAAGAGTGGCAAAATGCTCAATACTCCTTACTGACTCAAATTGCGCCTACCGTACTATTTGATGGACTTATATGGGATGGCAAAGCGCGATACTGGCAGCAGAGTATTAAGGGATTTGCTCGCGCTTTGGGGCGAGAAGAACGGGCGCAAGAATTATTGTCAAAACGCGACGATTACATCGCTCAAGCACGAGAAGCATTACAACCAGTGCTGCAGGTTTATCCTCGCATATTATTGATTAGTTCTGATGGGGGGGCTACGGTTAAGTTGGGATCGAAAAATATGACAGGTAGTTTACTAAAAGAGATTGGTTTTGACATCGTTCAGCCAGAAGGGGTAGTAGGTGATTTTGCTGATATTTCTTGGGAAATATTACCTCAAATTGAGACAGATATAATAATAGTTACCGACTGGAACGATGATCGTTTTATGAATCCTGAAGCCCCTAGACGAGAGATATGGGCGCAAAAGCCAATACTCAACGCTATGCCAGCTTTCAAGCAAGGTCGAGTATTTTTTGTTGACCATTATATTTGGGGTAATCACGTTCGCGGACCATTGAGCGAGCAATTTATTTTAGAAGCTTTGCCAGACTTACTTCTGGGTAGCGTGAAAAGCACAACATAAGTAGAAGCATGTGTTTCTCCTCAGTAGAGCTACCCGTGCCCCCATTGCTGATGAGCTAATTCTCGAACAGCTCCATCAGCTCCTCAGTCCTTTTACCCAACTTGGTTATCCTGCAACCAGTTTGCTAGATCTGCAGATTTCGAGAAGTCAAGCAAAGCCTCACCCAGCGCTTCAAGCTGTTCGAGAGATAGGGTTTGGATCTGCGATCTGGCCTCTGAAGGAACATCACCAATACGGCGATCAAGAAGGCGGAGGATGAGCAATTGAGCTTCCCGAAGAGCACCAGTTTGCTCACCTTGCTGAAGAAATTCCTCTTTCCACTCTTGATAAATCACAGACTGCTGCATGATTTCCCTCCGCAGAACCTGATTGATGACATCCTTCTCCAATGTTAACCCAGCTATAGCAATCGCCATATTGTGTAAGACGTAAGATAGAGATGCCCCCTCATTGTTTGTCTTTGTGATGCCCAAGACCTATAGTTACGACTTACGGTGCA
>JANQPU010000255.1 GCA_028285315.1 Acaryochloris sp. IP29b_bin.176 | reverse complement strand
TGCCCTACATCAGTTTCTGAATTGCTTTATCTCAGAAGCTTATGATGCTGGGGCCTCCTTATCTTCACGGTCTCTCAATTAAGTCGCACATCGCCTTACATTCGCACTCTAAGTTAAAGAACGCTTCCTCAGTAATAGAGGCATGGCCGACAACACTGCTAGGCAGGTACAGGCAATAATCAAGGGCCAAGGGCCTTTGCCATGCATGGCGTCATTCCCTGCGACCCCAATCCAGGTATAAGCAATCACGCCAGGAATGATACCAATCAAAGTGCCCATACTGTAGGGAAACCAGTGAATGGTGGTCATTCCAAACAGGAAATTAACCAAATTAAAGGGAGAGATGGGAGCAAAGCGGACGATGAGAACAAAGCCAAACGGATATTGAAGCACCGCTTGATTGAAAGAGCAAAGGAGTTTGCGGTCTCGCACTCGTTTCTGCGCCCAATCCAAGAAGAGATAACGAGCCATCCAGAAAGCTCCCATGGCTCCTAATGTTGCGCCCACTAGCGATAAGACACTACCCCAGATGAGGCCAAACAGAATACCGCCCACGATCGTGAGGATCACACCTGGTACACCTAGCACCGTTGCCACAATATGCAGCAGAATAAAGATGACGGAACCCCATAAACCATGGGATTCAACAAGCTCCACCAAATGCATTTGGTCAAACAGAAAGGGAACATACTGGGCGGCAAAGGGGAGTAATATCACCCCTAAAGTGCCTACCAGTAATCGCTGACGACCTTTCACTAGACGGTGTCGATGGCGGAGTCCTCCGTGAAGCATTAGCTTAACTCTTGCTCTACCACAGAGCTACTCGTTTCAGGGACTGCTTCTGCCAAGGCTTTCCGGGCAACTCGGGTGACATAGACCGTGACCAAAACGGTGGCAACGAAGCCAATAATGCGAATGGCCCAGGTAATCGTGGGATTAGAGGGTTGGTCTCCAGTTCCTAGAGTGGCAATATTTCCGGCGAGTGACCCCAAGTAGACATACATAATTGTGCCAGGAATCATGCCGACGGAAGCGAAGAAATAATCTTTCAAAGATACCCCTGTAACCCCCATTCCATAGTTGAGGAGGTTAAAGGGGAAAATAGGCGATAAGCGGGTCAGAAGAACAATCTTGAAGCCTTCATTACCTACAGCCCGATCAATGGCGGCAAATTTATCATTCCCTTCAATTTTTTTGGAGATCCAGCCCCGAGCCACATAACGACCGACTAGGAAAGCGAGGGTAGCGCCAATGGTGGCCCCAATGAAGACCAAAATAGATCCTTGCACCACCCCGAAAACAACCCCGGCTCCAAGGGTCAAAATTGATCCGGGTAAAAAGACGACGGTGGCAACAATGTAAATGGCTATAAATGCGATCGCACCCACTGGACCTAATTCCTTAACCCATAGCAGCGCATCCCGCAGGAGTTGTTGAGGATTGAACCCACCGCCATCGGCTGCCCAGGCCGGAGAAGCCGTAATCACCCAAAAGGTAATCACTGCTAGTAAAACAGGTTGAAATCTTTTCCAGTGACGAACATTCATAGATTTACCTTCAAAAAATGGGGGTGATGTCATAACAAAGAACCGCCGCAGCTTGATCCACTACCAGCGGTGCAGCCATAGCAATAAGGAGCCGTTTTTACTTCCTCAATCAAATCGAGACTGCCCGCCGCTAACAGTTTTGCCACTGTCAACCGCTCACCTTTAGGTGTAGTGGCAGGGATCTCTTCCATTTGGTTGAAATCGCAGTCATAGATGTTGCCCAAATAGTCGACGGACAGCTCATTTCGACACATTAAATGCTCTACCGTAGAGGCATTAAAGTGACCTTCCAAGAACTGAAGATAGGGCTGATGAAGGTGGCGATGTTCCAGATGGAACTTGGTGCGACCGATGGGTAAATTGGTAATCGCAAATAGGTGATTAAAGGTAATCTCGAACTGCTCACCTAAATGTTGTTTATAGGTCTGTTCTAAGGGCAGCTGATCCGGGGCTAAGGCAAAGTTCGTCGTTGTGGGTACCTGAGGGTTATACACCAGGTCCAGCACTAAATTGGGATCAAAACCGTATCCCAATTGATTCAGTCGTTGTAGCGCTTTGATGGAGCCGTCAAAGACGCCATCCCCCCGCATTCTGTCTACGTTTTGCTCCAGATAACAGGGCAACGAGGCCACGACTCGCAGTTGATGTTGGGCAAAATACTCAGGTAAATCTTCAAAACCGGGTTCAAAGTAAATCGTTAAATTCGAGCGGACAATCACTTCCTTGTTGTGGGATCGAGCGGCTTCCACTAATGGGCGAAAGCCGTAATTCATCTCCGGTGCTCCTCCCGTCAGATCTACGGTTTCAATCTGAGGAAATTGCTGAATGAGTTCAATCAACTGCTCACAGACTTCTGGAGACAACTCTTCTGTACGCTTAGGACTCGCCTCGACATGGCAGTGGTTACAGGCTAAGTTGCACCGTCGCCCCAAATTGATTTGTAGGACGGAAATCGGCTGTTTGGTCAACGGTGACGATAGCTTTTGAGTAAATGGGGTTAGAGAGGGGTTGATTGACACAGTCATAACAGCTCGATCCACAACAACAAACGACTTAACTTAGCAGCATCCCCCGCCGTCGTAATGCCAAGTAGAGTCGGTCACCATAATCGCTTGAGGATGAGCTTTCGCTAATTTGGTCGCCGTTTTATCACAAACCGCCAGGGGAACCCCCAAGCTCAAAATATGGCCAGCTTGGTCATCAAAATACTCATGCGGTCCCGTATAGACCGCCATTTTGCCTGTAAACACACAGGCACCATCATCGGGAATATCAACCTTAAAGGAAACCGAATCCAGACTTTCCAGCAATAAATGTTGGTCTAGATTGTAGTTTTTCTGATCGAGCAAGCGATAAGGGCGGCGGGCACGGATCTCGACTTGGCCAAACCCAGCATGGATAATCCGCTGAACATATTGTTCGTAAGTTAAGGCTCCCGACAAGCACATGGCCCGTAGCCGATCATCTTGCTGTAAGTGCTCTGGAATGGGGCGAGTCGAAATGGGGTCACTCATAACCAAGCGTCCACCAGGCTTAAGTACCCGAAAAGCCTCCTGAAGCGCACAAGAGAGATCTTCTGGCTCGAAGATATTGAACAGGCAGTTTTGAGCGACCACATCCACAGAGTTATCAGGGACGGGAAGAGCAAAGGCATCTCCTTCCTTAAGGGCGACAAAACTGGGGTCGAACCACTCATTGTCTTGGACCGCAATGCCTAAGTTCCGCGCTGCCGCTTTGCGCATTTCTGCCACCGGATCAACGGCAATTACTGCACCAGGACGGCGAGAGAAGTAGGAAAATTGCAGGGCTTCCAATCCACCCCCAACGCCGACATACAGCACAGTCGGATTACCTGATAACTCAGTCGGATGGACCGTGGTGCCACAACCGTAGTTCATTTCCTGCATTTGGGGAGGCACTACCAGGCCCGGCAGTTGTAGGGGAGTACTTTGAACACAACACAACCCCACTTCTGGGGTTTCAGCGACTTGACTGTAAAACTCTGCTGCGGATTCTAAATACGTCATAGCGGTCAACGATGGATTTGTAATGAATGGTCATTCATGGGCA
>JANQPU010000245.1 GCA_028285315.1 Acaryochloris sp. IP29b_bin.176 | reverse complement strand
GGGGCGATGCAACTACCTGTTTAATCTTTTTCAGGTATTCATATTGGGTTTAACAGCCCATATTTCAGGTTAACCATATAAAAATCCGAAATCAGTTGTAGCAATCTAAAATCATTTATGAGATTTCATGAGACTGAAATCCTTGCCAATGCTAATTCATGTTGACTGTGATTCTCACAAATCACTTCAGATTTCTATACTTACTTATTTCCGTTTAGGGTATCTGGATTGGCTAATTCATTATTATCATTAGTCAAAGGTATAGATTCGATAGAAGAGGAATTTTGGTCGTCAGTATGTTTACTTCTTGATGAAGATTTCAATGTATTTGAACCTGGACCTGGATCACCATTTGTCATGTATAATTCTCCTTCAGATGAGTAGTTTACTCATCCTCTCATAAGAACGTAATAATGAATCTCGTGATGCTGCAAGCAATACTAGCATAACAATACAGAATGGCGCAATTGCTTTCATGCTTATTCCATCTTGAGAAGTAAAAATTGCAATCAATAAAATTAATATTGATGTTAATAAATTTGAATATGATTGATAGCAACGATAGCTTGATTCAACAATAATATTATATTGTTCAATCTTGTCTTTTGTAAGCTTGGAATAATCTAAATCTGGTTTTTTAACTCCAAAGAGATGAATCAATGGACGCAAAAAAGCCCAGGTAAGCGCATTTATAATTATTCCTGCTCCAAGCACCAAAAGTGTCAATGGAATAATTACAGTAGTAGATGAATGAGCTGTGTCTAGGCCAAATAGATAATTGATAGGCTCAAAGTGGAGGCTAAGTGAGTAGACTCCAAGTAGTCCAGGCACTGCATAAGCTATAAGTAATGTAAAACTAAGCTGAAATTTACCCACTTCAAATCCTATGAATTTAAATATTTCTCGGTCTTAACCACTGTTGGTGATGCGAAACTGTAAATAGAGAAATATAAAAAATTTCGCATACCAATTATGTACTTGATTCATAGCAAGCTAAAGCTTGCTCTTAAATCCATGAGCCCAAGAACTCCTCTGTGTCAAGCACATCCTTGATGAAGAGTAGTGCTTTCTTAGACTGTATTTTGGCTAGAGATAAAGCAATCCAGCTTGAATTAAGGTTTTCATCAAAATCTAGTATAGTAAGTAGTTATTTTTCAGATTGACGAATTTGAGACCTAGAAGCATTAGAGAGATAGTACGGTGCTTACATCGGAGCATTTCACCCATTATGGCCTTCCAATAGTAGCGGTTCCTGTTGGCGAATGTATTTTTAGTTCCGTCAGGGTAGCGACATTTCCCATCCTGACTACTACCAAGCTCAGATGTGGCTGGCAACTGCTTACTAAAAAGCGGGGCAACTTCAGCCAGCTCAATGCTTGGGGCGGGCGTTAGCGGATAACCCGACAACGCAAGACTGGGCAGAAAAGTTCTTACAAAGCCTCAGCGTGCTAGTTGCTACCCAAGTTTTCACTACTGTTTAAGCTTCCTCAACACCATTAAAGGGTAGCACTGCTCCGCTACCTCAGTCTTCGCCAGAGACAGAAGAACCTGCCTTTAGACAGCGAAGCTTGACAGAGTTTAAAGACTTCTGTCACCAAAATCTAGTGGATGACCTGAAGGAATATGAAACTAAACGAAAGTCAGCACTGAAAGCCCTCAGTATTGTGGGAATTATTATCTCAGCCATCGTGATTTTGATCCTAATTGTGGCTCCAAGAATCTTCATGAAGGTTCTCAACGCTCCTCCTCCTACTGCAAGCGAGTGCCGACAACAGGAATTTGCATCGCTTAAGCGACCGGGATTGCTACGATCTCCCAAGACGCCATCCATACCACAGACTCATTCTCAAGCTCAAGCAACTTGCCACAATCCCACAAAGAAATTTCAGTTGCTTCTATCTACCCTGGCTATATCCCTGATCGGGCTGATCGGCTGTTTATGGAGTTGGGCAATCTTCTACAGTGTGCAAACAGAGATGTATGAGCGTGGCTTCAAAACCAGAATTATCGAGAAGATTATTGGGTTTATCAATAATGATCAAGACTTGAACTATTCTACCTATGGAGACAACTACTTAACCAGGATGGCAATGCTCAGAAGTCGTCTATTTCCAGCGCTAAACACCACGTTTTATCTCCAGCAGGATGACTGTATTTTTGGCAATATTGGTCCAGTGAATATTTTCCTTTCAGAAGTAGTAGCTGAACATGAAATCCATCACCCTTTCATGGCAAGAATAGCTCCATTTTTAATGAGGGGGCGAGGGGACTTGATAACACTCTTCTTATTCTTTCTGTTATTACTGTTCAGCCTCTTGAAAGCAGCGCCCTTCATCTTCAGCAAAATGCTTAAGGGTCAACGCTTTGACTATGAAAGCTTTAAGGAGCAAGTCGGAAACCAGGTTACGCGCCGTCCAGTATTTAAAGGATTGTTCTTTAGATCGGAGTTTAACAAGAACTTTCAGGGAGAGACGGTCGTATTTACAGGTTCAATAGCCTCAAAACTAAAGCGCTTTAGACGACCCGGTAATCTAGTTAAACTAGAAGATCCAGAGTTCAATCGACTCTATACCGTATACAGTGACGATCAGATTGAGGCTCGCTATATTCTGTCTACGAGCTTGATGGAACGCCTAGTTAAGTTTAGAAAGAAAGCCCAACGTCCAGTATCTATCTCCTTCTCCGAAAATCAGATTTTCATTGCTATCCATCATGAGCGGGATTTGTTTGAAGCTCGGCTGTTCAAAACCATGCTGAGTTTTAAGCCCATGCAAGATTACTTCGATAATTTCCAACTCATGCTGGGTATTATTCAAGATCTCAATTTGAATCGCCGTATTTGGACACGCTAGTGAAGAATCGCTTTGACTGGTCTGAAACATTGTCGTCAGTGGCCTGTTCAAACTTGTTCTCTGCCGAAGATTCAGATTGAGGTACTTGAAGCACACCCATCAAGAAT
Source organism: Acaryochloris sp. IP29b_bin.176 (assembly GCA_028285315.1). GTDB lineage: Bacteria > Cyanobacteriota > Cyanobacteriia > Thermosynechococcales > Thermosynechococcaceae > Acaryochloris. The sequence goes on along the minus strand of JANQPU010000245.1, from coordinate 3,903 downwards.
CAGGATGTCACTCGTAAATTTGGGCGAGGTTGGAGGGAGGCTTTATTCCTAATCTTCAAAGGTCTAACGGCTAGCAATTTAGTAATCTCTTTGATATCCGCATTTTTCTGACGATAGATTTTTAATTCCACATCTGTTGCGTTGAGCTGGGATTTATATCGTCTCTCAATTGCTTTCAGTTGAGCGCTGTAATATTGTTTCGCTTGAGATTCTATCGCTTCCTGATCGGCATCAACGGGGACTTCCAATCGAACAATAAAAGCACCGCCACTTTTCTTCTCAATAGCCTGAATGTTGATGTCACTCTGATTAAATTCAGTGGTAAGAGATTGAAATGCAGCGACAAAGGCCAGCCAATCGATACCCTGTACGAATAGCAAATCAATTGTACTTAGGGGCTTTTGAATGAGGTCAACAAATTCTCCTGAGACAAAATCCCCTGCTAATGGATGGCGATCTCGCTTGGAAGATTTGAGGTAAATATAGGCGCAATCAACTTCGTCTAATTTGGTCTCATTACTGATTTTCCAATTTTCGATACAGGCCCCGGTAAAGGTTGCGCCAGTAAAGTCAGACGATAGTGCGATCGCATAATCCAACGATGAGTATCGAAGATCGGCCCCGCGCAGGTCGGTCCAACGCAAATCAGTCTCATACAAATTGGCCCCACGCAGGTCAGCCCAACGGAGTTCCGTCCAACTACAATCCGCTTTTCTGAGAATCGAACGGCATAGGGTGGCCCCGCTGAGGGTCGCCCCTCGCAAGTTGGCCTGCGTGAGTTTGGCAAAACTGAGATCGGCCCAACGCATCGTCGCCCCTCGTAGTTTGGCATAGCTAAGATCCACCTGCTCAAGGGTTGTGCCACTCAAATCGGTTCCCCACAAATAAGCCCCTCTCAATGTGGCTCGGCTGAGATCGGCCCAACGCATAAAAGCCCGACTAAGATTGGCACCAATGAGGTGAGCATGCTGTAGTTCAGTGCCACTCAAATCAGCACCACTCAGGTCAGCCCGACTCAAGTTGATCTTGCTTAGGTTTTTCCCATGTAGGTTTGCCAGTTGCAAATCAGGACGAATATTCGGGTTGGCATCTCTCCACTGATTCCAGGTTTTAACCCCTTGGTTCAGGATATCTAGATGCTCTCGACTCGCCATGCTCTACTCCAAAATCCCCTAACATCTCCACTAAAATAACTCTGAAAAAATTTTTTCGCCGCATTTATGCAACTAAGAGCAAATGATTCTCATTGATTTCTCTTTTTAGAGATAAAATATTGACAATTTCTAGATCATGTGTAATATAGCTTCAACATCTATGGGTAGGGCTAGTTTATGGCGGATCGGAATGACGAATGGTTATCGGTTGTGCTGAACAATGGACTCCACTTACTGAAGCAATTTGCGCAGGGAATTAGTCTACCTCAATGGCTAGCACCTCTCAGCATGGTCGGAGTAGTGTCAATCTTGGATAAGCTATTGCCTTCAGTGCAAAAAGGCTCCCTGTTAGCTGGCCTGGGTAGCTATCTGCTCATTGGGATTCTGATCGTGAATTTATTAGCTTTATCCCTCTTTTTATATTTGCCAGGTAAATGGGTCACCTCCACAACGCCTGCAGTGGCTCAGTCCGGCCGTGTGCTGCTGAAACTCTTGTTGATGGGCTGCTTGGTTGTCCTGAAAAACTTGGTAACCTTCAGCTTGAAAGTTATGTTTGATGTGATTGTGCTGCTGTTTGCTGTCTTGACCTATCCCCCGCGCGAAACCACTTGCCAAATTGCTGCCCATTGCTAATCACAGCCTGCTGATGGGCTGGTTGTTGAACTAAAAACTGCCAAGAAAGGCTGTGGATACCTGCAAATGCTGGTCTAGCTTGTCTTTGCCCATTCGATCGAGATGGCTGACGGTCATCCGCGTGCGAGGATTGCGTTCAAATAGTTCTCTGTGCTTATGCATGAAGCGCCAATATAGCCCGTCCCAGAGCATGCTCCAGTCTCCCTGTTTGAAATAACTCATTTTGCGCAGGTAGTTGGAAGAACTGACGTAGGGTTTGGTGATCATCAGACCCCCATCTGCATACTGGCCCATGCCATAAGCATTGGGAACCATGACCCAATCAAACGCATCGATAAATAGAGATGAAAACCAGCGATAAACCTGATCTGGATCGAATTCGCAAAGCAAGAATAAGTTACTAAACACCATTAATCGTTCAATATGGTTGGCATAGCCACTTTCCAGTACCCGTTGCATTGCTACATCAAAGGGTAGGATTCCTGTATCTGAACCTCAGAATGTTTCAGGAATAGGGCGGTGATGCTTGAAAAAATTAGTGGTTCTTTGGGTTCGTCCTTTTAGGACATAGACACCTCGCACATATTCCCGCCAGCCAATGACTTGACGAATAAACCCTTCCAACGAGTTTAGGGGAATGGGGTGATCTGCATGTCTATCCAACGTAGCTTGGACAATTTCTCTTGGATGCAGCAAGCCAATATTCAAAGCGGGCGTTAAAACGGAGTGGAATAAGTAGGATTGTTCTGCATCAATGGCATCTTGATAGACACCATACTGGTCAATACGGGTTTCAAGAAATTGGTGTAAGAATTTACGAGCACTATCGTGGTCAATCGGATATGCGAATGTATGGCTACTGCCTGGATTACTTTCAAAGTGCTGCTGAGTGTAAGCAACGGCTTCTTTGACATAAACATTGGCAGCAGGCCACTGAATGGGAGGAAGCTTAATTTTCTTAGGAAGACGCTTGCGATTGTCCGTATCGAAACTCCACTTGCCGCCCACTGGGCTATCTCCGTCAAGTAGAATTCCTAATCGCTGACGCTGTTTGATGTAGAAGGAATTCATCCTTAGGGATTTGTTGGCAGGTAATAGGGATTCTAGTTCTGAGGTTTGGGTTAAAAAGTTGGGAGTTGGATGCCAAAACAGTTGTATGTCGAATTTCTGCGCTGCTTTGGTAATGCGTTGCTCTAACCAATCATCGGTTACTTCACAGATATGAGCACAGTGAATGCCTTGACTATTGAGAATGGGAAAAACGGCGAATGAGGACTCCAGTTCATGACTGTCTAGATATCGGACAGTGAAGCCTTGCTCTACCAATCGATCGGCATAGCTCTTCATCGAAGCTCTATGCAGGATAATTTTCTTTTGGTGAAAAGGGTATTGGCGAAAGAAGAGAGGCTCTTCAATCAAAAAGAGGATTCGACCTGGCGTGACAGCAGGATGACGTCCATATAACTGATGAGGGTAGATCAGTATTGACTCCATGAGTCTTTTCCCCAAGGTGGCAACAGCCTCCCATGATACAAATTCCTGAGAATGTGTCCCTTTGATATTTATGGGGTTCGAGTGATTGTGATTGGTTTCTGCTCCCTGGAATTAAAATTGTTCTGATCAATATCTCGGCGATAGACTGTGCCGTTTTGCCCAACAATCTGACGTGGAAGTTACTGGTGATTGATCATCTGGAGTGGCCCCATTAAGTATGAACTCAGTATCGTTCCATAGCGATCGCAACTGTTCGGCATTATGCAAATATTCTCCCGATTTATTGTGACCGACAGCAATCTCATATAGCAGTAGGGGGCCAATCATAAACTATAACAATCAATTCTGATACGATTAGCAGCGCCAGAGTTTTTGGGCAAATAACTATAATTTGCTCTGGAGTTTATGTAATGGCTTGTATATAGGCAAAGTATTTATAAAAGGCATTAATGGAGAGATATATCTTTTGGCTCAATAGCTGTTTCAGGGAGGTTGCTTGATTCAAGTTGAGGAGGGTAATGTCAGGTAAAAATTTCCCTCCACTAGAATGATGCTAACGCTTTCTAAGTTAATCGATGAAGTCAGATGTTACGAGACTGTTCGCATGATGCGTTGGCCCGAA
>JANQPU010000244.1 GCA_028285315.1 Acaryochloris sp. IP29b_bin.176 | reverse complement strand
TCTGGGCTAGGGACCGATGGCATTTAACCAGCCGGATCAATCGAAAAATACTAGCTCATAAGCTCTGTTGTTTTCTCAATCATCAGATGGGGAGGGAGTAATATTGACTGTCCGATTTGCCACCGACAGAGTCCGGCCCTCATGCTAACCGAGGCGTATCTTTGCCCTCGTCATGGGGTCTTTGAAGCCGATCCCATAACGGGCTCTCTCGTCCACCCCGATTCGGAGCGATGTTGGCATCACTGGCAAGGCAACTGGTATCAGCAGCACCGCGACCCAGAAGGGCTAAAGGTAGAAGTTTACCAAGCACTTGATCACCTGCATTACCAGGGCTTTCGGGCGATCAAACTTACCCTTGCTCACCGATATGAAACGCTAGTCCAGCCCCATTTAGAATCCCAATCTGACTGGTGGCAACAGATTTACTATGCTAAACCCCGGCTCTATGGACTGCCCTTAGAGGCTGTTTGAGAAGTTTTAGTACTCCTGCGCCAGCCTTCGAACCATCAGTCGGATCATCGCGACATACACAAGAGCTTCAGATGTTCTGGTCAAGACCTCATAATCTTTATTGAGCCGCCGAGACCATAACAACCACCCAAACGTCCGCTCTATAATCCATCGTTTGGGAACCACCTGGAAGCCAGCTAAATGATCAGAGCGCTTGATCACTTCCAAGACATACTGAAAACGGTCCATCACCCACTGCATAAAGGCTTGTCCTTGATAACCAGCATCTGCCCATATCCGAACCAGACGTTTCAAGCTTGCACCTTGGCGTCGCGCTTTCCAAAACAGAATTTTGGCTCCTCGTTGGTCAGAGATATTTGCAGCGGTGGCCATCACCATCAGAACCAGTCCTAAGGTATCAACGAGCACATGACGTTTACGGCCCTTGATGAGTTTGCCACCATCAAATCCAAGGGAGTGACATCGGGGATTGCCGACTTTGACCGATTGAGCATCGCAGATGGCGGCACTGGAACTTGGATGACGGTCTTCACTCACCCGCACTTGCATCCTTAGATGTTCATTGATATGGTTCCAAGTACCATCATCGCGCCACCTGCGAAAATAGCTATACACCGTTGACCAGCAGGGAAAATCATGGGTAGTTGTCTCCACTGACAGCAGGTAACCACGAGATAAAAGATGGCATTAAGCACACTGAGCATATCAGTGGTTCGAGGTCTGCCTTCAGGTTTAGCAGCGGGTATTAGAGGGGCGAGTAATTCCCATTGCTCTGCTGTTAGGTCGCTATCGTAAGCTGTAGACATTGCTCTCAAGATCCTGTCAGAAATTCTACAGTGACAGATTACTCTCTTGAGAGCTTCCCTGACTTCTCAAACAGCCTCTTAGAATTTAGCCCCGCTATCCATGCTGATTCCCGCTGGCAGGTCATCAATTTTGAATTCTCTACAGAATTTGGCCCGTCAGCTTATGCTTACCCGTTCTGTACCAGATGGGATGAGGACGTTAGCAAATCAACATAAGGGTCGATAGGACGGGCATCGATTACGTGAATGCAGCGTTGGCTGATTCTAACTATGATAATGATAATCATTATACTAAAATCCTGCTGGCAGCAAATCGATTCATGAAACAGACCAATTCTTCCTATGACGTGGTGATAGTTGGTGCAGGGCCAGCCGGGGTGGGTTGTGCGGTCGCGCTTCAAGAGCTGGGACTGGAAAACTTTATCCTATTGGAACGGCAGCAGGTGGGAGCCTCCTTTAGCCGCTGGCCAGCAGAGATGAAATTGATTACCCCCTCGTTTCCGAGTCATGGTTTTGGCCTACTTGATCTCAATGCCATTACCTTGAAAACATCTCCAGCGCTAGCCTTTCGACAAGAACATCTGAACGGCCAGCAGTATGCGCTCTACTTGCAAACGGTGGTCAATCACTTCCAGTTGCCTGTGAAGACAGGAACGAATGTTTTGGATATTGAGCCCCTTTCTCAGTGTCGCGGCTTCATCCTACGGACTCCTGGCGGAGACTTCAAAACCCAGTTTGTGATCTGGGCCGCTGGGGAATTCCAATACCCAAGGTTAAATCCATTTGTGGGAGCAGACCATTGCATTCACAATTCTCAGATTCGCTCTTGGACCCATTTGCCAGGGGATGAATTTACGATCATCGGTGGCTATGAAAGTGGTATGGATGCCGCGACCCACTTAGTCGCCTTACGGAAGAACGTCAGGGTTTTAGATCGCACCGGGGTGTGGGGAAACCAAGAGACGGATCCGAGTATTTCGTTGTCACCCTATACAGTGCAGCGCGTAAAGCTAGCCGTTCAAACGGGCCGTCTCGAACTGATTGGCAATGTCTCCATTGAGGAAGTCAAAAAAGTGTCAGAGGGCTATGTCGTCTTCAGCGAATACCATAAATGGCTGACGGTTCATCCCCCGATTCTCTGTACTGGCTTTGAGACTAGCTTGCAGCAGATTGCATCGCTGTTCGATTGGTCGGAGGGTTATGCCATGTTGAATGATCAAGATGAGTCTACTCTCACGCCAGGTCTGTTTGTGGTTGGCCCCTCAGTCCGTCATCACGATATTATTTTTTGCTTTATCTATAAATTTCGTCAGCGGTTTGCGGTGGTGGCTGATGCGATCGCTCGTCGTTTAGGCATTGACCCTGCACCCTTAGAAACCTACCGCCAGCAAGGCATGTTTCTAGATGACCTGTCTTGTTGTGACAACGACTGTATCTGCTAACAACTATATATGCTGAAAAGATTCTAGATTGCTCAACTCCTCCAATATCTGCTATGCCCCTGCTTATCCCACCAGCCCAGCGCTCTATCGTCGTGATCGGTAAAGAGAATACGGGCAAATCTCAACTGGTTGCCTCGCTCACGGGACGTTTACCTTACAGCATGAACTTCCGTGGCTCTACGATTGCCTGTGACACCTATGTCGGAGACGGACTGACTGTTGTGGATACCCCCGGTATTTTGTACCGTTCTGATCGGGTCACCACGCAAGCTGCACTGGCGCAATTAAAAACCCATGACACTGTGTTGCTGGTGATCAAAGCAACCCATGTTGATGAAGATCTAGCGGATTTATGGCCCTTGGTGGTGGGAAAGCGGGGCATTGTTGTGATCACGTTTTGGGACAAATTGTCTCACGCTAGGTTTACCCAGCAGATTGTCCAATGCTGGGAACAGACCTCTAATCTGGCGTTTATCCCCATTGATGCGAGACATCTGACCCCAGGACAGCACCACGAAATTCGGGCAGCCTTGCAAGATCCGACTGTATTTTCCCAGCAATGGCAACCCATTCCGGCTGGATGGCGGATTGAACCTCGACCAACATTGTTAGAACACCCACATTTTGGCTGGCTGGTGGCGATTATTCTTCTACTACTGCCGACCCTACTTGCGGTTTGGTTTGCTAATAACTTTGCGGCAGTTGCCGATCCCCTTGTGCAAACGCTGATCAAACCCCTGGTAGACGTTCTGGCTAATATCCCCCTATCTCTGCCCAAAGCAATGTTGATTGGACGTTATGGCTTGCTGACGATGGGACCGTTGCTATGGGTCTGGGCTGTGCCGACCGTCATTCTCTATGCTTTATGCCTGGGAACTTACAAGGCCAGCGGCTTGGTAGAGCGGATCACGGTTGCCCTACATCCACTTTTGCACCCCTTGGGTTTATCTGGACGGGATCTGGTGCGGGTCGTAATGGGATTTGGCTGTAATGTGCCAGCGGTGATCAGTACCCGTGCCTGTTCTAGCTGCGCTCGAAAAACTTGTATTTCGGCGATTGCCTTTGGTTCCGCCTGTTCTTACCAATTCGGTGCCACGCTGGCGGTGTTTAGTGCAGCCCATTGGCCTAGCTTGGTGGTTCCCTACTTGGGTTATCTAACTTTGACAACGCTGATCTACACTCGCTTGATTGCCCCCAAGTCGGCCCGTTCGCTTCACAACCGGTTGATGATTGAACACCGTACGTTTTTGGAAAGACCACGCTTGGCCACCATCTGGCGAGAAACCCAGGGTACTCTCCATCAGTTCTTTACCAATGCCATTCCCATTTTTGTGGCCATTACCTTGATCGCATCGATTTTAGACGAGCTGGGTCTTCTGACTGCTGCTGCCTCCATCATTCATCCCCTGATGCAGATCTTTCGCCTCCCTCCAGAAGCAGCGTTGCCCATGATCCTGGCCTCTATTCGCAAAGATGGTCTGCTGCTCTTTGCTGAAGCCAAAACCCTCTCCGCTCTCACACCGCTGCAGATTCTCACAGGGGTTTACCTGGCAGGTGTCTTGTTGCCTTGTTTGGTCACGGCACTCACGATTGCCCGAGAACAGTCTCTCCGATTTGCGCTGGCGTTAATGGGGCGACAGGCAATAGCTGCAACTTGCTTCTCCTTGATCTTGGCCTGGGGAGGGTATTGGTTCTCGGGTGCATTAGCCAACGAGGTGCTCCCCTTATCGACATCATCTAACCTGTGTCAACTCCATGCCATGACTGAACTGTCTAGTCTACGAGTTAGAACGGAAACTTACGCAAATACAGAAAATTCAAATTTTTTACCACACCCTAGACTTCTTGGGTCTGTGCCAGAACTGCAGTGAAGTAGAGGTTTCAGCCTGAAGAAAGGTGATTAGGCGAGCCTTAATCGTTTCTGTCTGGGCTGAAAATGACCCTAACTGCTAAAACGACTCCTCAGTAGATGATGCTTTTGCAGCCTTTATTGTCAGCGTTTCCATATACAGCCCTATGAAGCACCGGATTTACCCCCTGGATCGGATTGCCATTACCACGATGGCCGTTCTCACACTCCTGATCGGCTTTATCATCATGGGGGGTGATCATACGGTGCCGATCGTTCGAGACTTTAATTGGCAAGAGAAACGAGTTGGCATGGAAGATACCGCTTTTATAGCAATCGCCAGGTAAGTTAGGACGCAGCCTTCAGCACATGCTCCATTGCTTCACGCAGCGTATCGAATTGAGCCAAACACTTACGAATCCGACT
>JANQPU010000237.1 GCA_028285315.1 Acaryochloris sp. IP29b_bin.176 | reverse complement strand
GCTGGGGAAAAATCAACTTTAAATCCATATGAGTACTGAGTAAGCACGATTTAAGCTCAAGCGACTATATCCAGTTTTTAATGATTAAGATGCACTAGGGATTGCAGGGTCAAGAACACCTGAATCGTGAAAACGACTCAGGCCCAACAGCGGTTGATTAGTCGACCATGGCAAACATCAACTCTCCTGAACAGGCCAGTTGTCCATCTACCTCAGCCCGTGTTGACATCATGGCAAACCGCTTCCGCTTTAAAGACAGGAGTTCAGCCGTAATCACAAGCTGATCACCGGGTACAACAGAACGGCGAATCCGGACTTTATCGATACCTGTAAATACAAACAATTTGCCCGAAGGAATATCGGGGAGTTGAGAAAGCACAATTCCTCCCACCTGAGCCATTGCTTCAACAATGAGTACCCCTGGCATCAGTGGGCGGCCTGGGAAGTGGCCTTGAAAGAACTCTTCATTCATCGTCACGTTCTTGATGCCCACCGCTCGCTCAGACTCCTTGTAGTCAATAATGCGGTCCACGAGTAGGAAAGGATACCGATGGGGCAGCAGCTTGTGAATCTCCTCAATCATGAAGGTTGTTGGGGTATCAGTCGTACCATCAGAGGAATTGGGATTTGACATAATAAGCAATAACGATTTAACAAAAAATTGGAGTCAGTTAGCCCAGCAAGGTTTGCTGAAGGCGTTTGGCAAAGCGAATATGGAGCGAGTGACTGGCTTTATACGCAACATAATGCGCCGACGGTAAATACCCGCATAAACTTAAATCGCCAATTAAATCCAGCAGTTTGTGGCGAACCGGCTCATTCGCAAATCGCAAAGGCGGATTCAACCATTCATCCTGACGACAAACCAAAGCATTGTCTAGACTACCACCTTTGATGAACCCCATAGTTCGTAGGGATTCTAAATCTTCTGCGCGGCCAAAGGTGCGGGCAGGGGCAATGTCGGAGATAAAATCTTGAGGACTAAATCGGCACCACTGTTCGCCAATGGCCGATTCTGGAAAATCAATGCCGTAGCTAAACGAGATCTGGGGCTCTGGCAGGGCCATCACAAAGGCAGCCCCCCTTTGCTCCAGCACGGGATGATGAAGTGCAGGGACTAAGCGAGGTTCAGACTGAGCCTGATATCCTGCGTTAAGAATTTCAGTCGTCCACATCTGAGCAGATCCATCCAAAATAGGTATCTCTGGCCTTTGTAGTTCGATGCGGGCATTGCCGATCCCCATCCCTGCTAAGGCCGCCAGTAGATGCTCTACTGTGGTGATAGTGGTATCCGCTTGGTTCAAGGTTGTACAGAACTGGGTCTGGTCCACCGATGAGAGCCGAGCGGCTATGCGGTATTTTGGCCAATCCGTGCGTACAAAATATCGCCCTTGGTTAGCAGGGGCAGGATGCACCGTTACCTGTGCAGCAGAGCCGGTATGTAAGCCAATGCCTGCCAGGGCAAAGCTGTGGTTTAAGGTGTGCTGGTAGAGGGATGCGATCGCCCCTTCGAACCTTCTAACCCCCGCCGGGTTATTGACAGTCACATCTCCTTCAAGGGCCACAGCGACCTCCAATTCATCTGAGTCTTAACGCTGAGACTGGCAAGCCCCAGAGCGTTAGAATCGCTGACCAAAACCAAAGTGGAATTGATTATCCCCATCGTCATTGATGCCGTAATCTAGCCGCACCGGACCAATGGGGGTTTTAACACGAACCCCAATACCATAGCCAAACCCAACACCTGGCTTACCTCGCACAATTCCGGGGCGCCCAGGGACATTACTTTGTGTTCCTAAGTTACTACCAACATCAAAGAAAAGCACGGCACCCACACCGCCTAAGAAATTAATCAGCGGGAAGCGATATTCCGCCGTGGCCTGCATAAAGCTGCGACCACTGCCCAAGTCTCCTTCACCATAACCCCGCACCGAGGAACTCCCGCCTAAGGAGAAGGCTTCATAGGGGGGTAGATCGCCCAAAATGGTTCCCGCCTGAACATTAAAGGCCAAGGCCTGCGGTCCATCTGTAAAATTCGTGAGCTTGACCGGTACAAAGTAACTGAAGCTACCCCGTAGCCGAGTCATCAAGATGCTCCCTGAGCCAATCGGGGCCGACTGTTCCACGCCAAAGCGCAAGGCGTATCCTTTGGTCGGGTCTGCTGGATCATCCCGTAGGTCGCGACCAATTCCTAACTGCACCGTGAGCAGATCATCCGTACCGGACCCACTAAAACTCAGATCATTGCCCAATTCGTCCACGGGGGAAATAGAGAAGTCACTATCGCGAATTGAAATGCGCTGGTAGCGGAAGCCAATGGATCCGGTCCAGGCTTGCCTGAGATTATCTAAATCTGTCGTGAAGGGGCGATTGAAAACGCCACTAATCCCTAAGCGGTTGACCCGGGGGGTATCTCCATTGGGAAGATCCACTTCAATGGGACCTTCATCGAACACCAGAGGCAAAGTGAGGCGATTAAAGATGTTGATACTGTAGGAAGAATGGTGAGGATCGCCTTTAATCCAAGGATCTGTGAAGCCAGCATCAAACAATAACTCTCTGGTGCCTACTTGAGCCTGTACATTTATGTTTTGGTTTTTTCCCCTGAAATTACTTTGGGTAAAGGACCCTGTCCCAAAGAAACCACTACGGGAGCTAAAACCAGCACCTGCGGAGAAGCTAGCCGTGCTGCGTTCCTGCACATTCAGGTTGACGACGACTTTTCGGGGATCCTGGCCAGGTTCTAAAGCCACCTTTACATCTTCGAATAACCCTAGCCCAAAGACTCGCTGTAAGTCGGTTTGCAATTTGTTCCGATTCAGAGGGATGCCGGGTTCAGTCCGCATCTCCCTCGTAATGATGTACTTGCGAGTTTTACCCTTAGTCGGTTCGCCATCTTCATTGATGTAGCGAACATCGATATCTTCGACAACGCCTTCCGCAACCTGTAAGGTTACTGTGCCATCCGGATCAATTTGGGGCACCCCCACGACTTGACCCAGCACATAGCCTTCATCTTGATAGTATTTGTTGACTTGGGTGACCCCTGCCTGCAAGTCCCGCAAGTTGAGGATTTTGCCGTATTGAGGTCTAAAAATCTCATCTACTTTTTCTTGAGTGAGGACCTGATTTCCGGCCACTTGGACGGTTCGCAAAGTAGGGTTAGGCTGGACGAAAAAGGTTACCCTTACTCCTAAAGGGGTATCGCTCGGTTCTGCTCGCACATTACTGAAAAAGCCAGTGCCAAAAATGGCATTGATGTCGGATTGAATTTGCGATCGCGTCGTCGTTTGCCCAGGTCGCGTACTGATGGCCTCGTAGGCATTAATAGCTAAATCACCTTCTACCCCCTCTACTAAGACCTCTGAGACCAAAACCTCTGGCTCTGGAGCAGCCGGTTCAGCCGTTTCCGTAGGGGGTTGTGGCGGTGCACCTGGAGATTCAACAGAATCGGGCGGTTGAGTCTGGGCAGGCACTTCTCCTGGGTCACCACTGGGAATATCACCACTGGGAACCGGGAGTCCAGGGGCCTCTTGTGTCTCTGCTGGAGCAGCATCTTCGGTTGTAGGTGTTTCTGCTGGGGTATCTCCAGGTCCGTCTGTATCTGGGGTAGCTTCTTCTGTCGCAGGTGTATCTCCAGGCAGGGTGGGAGTGGCGTCTTCGGCTGCGGGTATCTCGTCCGGTACTCCGGGAGTCGGGGTCGCTTCATCTGCTGCAGAATCTGCATCCTCGTTAGTAGATGAAGGAGTCTGCACCTCGGGCGTGGAGGGTTGATCGGGTTGTGAAGGGAGGGGGAAAACTGGGGCGGTTTGGCTGGGCGCATCATCTGTCGGCAGTTGCCCGATTTGAAGCGGTTGGGCAACCAGAGCAGAGCGTTCGAATTGTTCTTGGACGGTATTTTTGTCAGAAGAGGGCTGGTCTTTGGCTTGTGCTGGCGCTACACCACTCAGCATGGCCGCCGTCATCACGGTTGCACCGAGAATCGGTGGAAGACTGAGAGTCTTGATCGATTGAGATTGAGTCACTTCACACACCACATGCAACTGAACAACAATGATTGCTAAAGGAATCCTTAAAAAAATCCAAAACAGGGAGTATTTTATCGCACCAAGCTAGGAAACGTATATGTTCTGGGCTAGAACTCGCTCCATCACCCGAGCGTAAGCCGTATCCACTTCTCCTAAATCACGCCGGAAGCGATCTTTGTCCATTACCCGTCGATCGGGGTCCGATTCGGTATCGTCCCAGAGACGGCAGGTATCTGGGCTAATTTCGTCTGCCAGCAACAGCTGTTGGTCCGACGTCATCCCAAATTCCAGCTTGAAATCTACGAGGGTGATCTCACATTGATGAAAAAAATTAATCAGGATTTGATTGACTTGCAGGGCCAATTGGCGCAGCTGCTCTAGCTGCTCTGGCATTGCGAGTTCCAACAGGAAAATGCGATCGCGCGTCAGTAGCGGATCGCCCAAGGCATCATCTTTGTAGTAAAAATCAACTAACGGCTGTGACAAGGCAACACCTAACTCCAGTCCTGTTTGTTGACAGAGACTCCCGGCTGCAATGTTCCGAACCACCACTTCTAAGGGCACGATTTGGACCGCTCGCATCCGCATCTGGTTAGGGTTGGGTTGATCTATAAAATGTGTTGCCACCCCTGCCGCTTCCAGCACCTTAAACAAATGCGTGGCAATCGCACAATTCATTTGGCCTTTATTTGTGATGGTGCCGCGTTTCTGAGCATTAAAGGCCGTCGCATCATCCTTATACTGCGCCAACAGGATCTCTGGATCGTCTGTTCGATAAATAATTTTGGCTTTCCCTTCGTAGAGAACCTCGCCAGTAGACATCACAGTCTCCTTTATTTAGGGTGGGGGGCAGTAGAGATAAGCTGCATGAATTCTATGGGATTCGGGTCAAACTCAACGCTTTGGTAGTGACACTTTCTGGAAATGGATCAAGATCCAGAGAACAAATCTAGGGGGAAATGACCATAGGTTTGATTCATCGCCTCCTCTGTGGCGGACTGAAAGGAGACCAACACGCCTCGATGGTCGCCCGTATAGCCATTGGTATAGCAACTTCCCAAGTTGGGGTTGAACTTCAGGTAGGTTGGCCCGGTGATGGGTTGCCAAGTGGTCGGCATCTCATAGCCAAACGCTTGGTTATAAGCTATTAAGGTGGTGATGGCTTGGTCACAGGTGGCAGCCAAGATACCAAACATTTGATAGTCCGTCGCTTTGGCTAAGCTTAATAAAGCGGTTTTCACCTGCTCTCGCTCATCAGCCGCAGATAAGACAGGAGACTCCAGTCCTGCAAACTGGGCAAGCGTGGTTTGAGACTGTTGAACCGTAGGGGAAAGGGGCATGATGATGGTTGTGCTAGAGGACAATTAGGGTTCTGTTTGGGGTTGCCCAATCGATTGGACAAGGGGAACAAATTGCTCGATCCACTGGGCTTGACTGACCGCCAAGGTGGGATAAGGAATCTGGCTATAATTTTGGCCGACGACTAGGGGAAAAATGGGTTCGGTCCCTAAGGCCACCCAGGTCCCTCCAGCGGCTTGGACAATCGGCCAAACTCCAGCAATATCCCAGATCTTCGGGGTTGCTTCTACCGCACCAATGGTAATGCCATGAGCCACGGTTAATAAGTTATAACTGGCAGATCCGAGCATCCGAATTTTGCAGGGAAATGGGTTCTGCAGCACGGAGAGGCTACGGGCACAGAGACTAAAAAATTGATTACTAGCTGGGGCATCCGTGCGAGTGTGGATAGGGACTTGATTGCAAAAAGCACCATCTTTTTGATCTGGGGCTGCCCAAAACCCATGAAAGGTTTGCTGTAAGGATGGGATGTGAACACAGCCAAATACAGGAACGCCTTGATAGAGCAATCCTAAAGAAATTCCCCAAATAGGAACGCCTCGCGCAAAGTTGGTGGTGCCATCAATGGGGTCAATAATCCAGCACCAGTTGTTACTGGGAAAGATATGTTCTGCTTCTTCGCTCAACACCCCATGATCAGGGAACGCCTTTGCAATGGCCTGGCGGAGGAATTGATCAGCCCATTGGTCAGACTGAGTGACTAGGCTACCATCGGATTTAGAAGTCGGCTGGACCACCCCAAATTCGGTTAATAATCGTTCTCCCACTTGCTGAGTCACTGTGTGGGCAAAGGTGACGATGGATGTCCAGAATGTTGGCATTAATTTTTATACTGGGGTGTTGACCTCTACCGTACCTTGTTTATGGAGCATAATCGAGCAACTATTGGTTGGAGTTGAGCGTCAAAATTCTTCAATACCTGATGACTGTATAAAAAGATTGAGCCTGTTTGTAGATCTGAAGGAGTGTGTGAGCGCTTTACCTGAATCTCGTCTATCCTCTCTCTATTGTTTTCTTCTCCATCGAACTATGACTTATCTCTCCCGCAGTTTGTCGGTTTTAGGTTTGGGAATTGCGATCGCAAACCTGCCCCTGCTCTCTCCCACCCTGCCGACCCTAGCCCAACCCGTTTCGGCAGCGAGTCAGTCTCAAGCTCCCCAGGGTAATTCCCTCTTTCAAATTCGCCAGAATGGCAAAATCGGCTTTATCAATCGCTCGGGGCAAGCTGTGATTCCACCGCAGTATGAGGATGGACATAACTTTTCAGAAGGACTGGCAGTCGCCAAATCTGGAGAGAAATATGGCTATGTCAACCCCCAAGGCCAATGGGTGATTAAGCCCCAGTTTGAGCTGGCAGAAGACTTTTCTGAAGGCTTGGCTGCGGCGATGATCAACGATCAGTTGGGCTATATCAATCCTGCTGGGCAATGGGTGATCAAACCTCAATTCTTCTTAGTCGGTCCCTTTTCAGAAGGCATGGCGCGGGTCTTAGTGGGGAAAAAATATGGCTTTATCAATCGCCAAGGACAAGTGGTGATTCCGGCTCAATATAGTCTGGCCCATGATTTTTCCAATGGGTTAGCGAAAGTTCAACTCAATGGCCGAGTGGGATTTATTAATCAAGCGGGGCAAACCGTCATTGCCCCCCAGTTCTATGAAGCCTCCCCTTTCCGAGAGGGACTGGCAGCGGTGGAAACGAATCAGAAATGGCGCTACATCCAGACCAATGGCCAATTTGCCCATAGCGCCCAATTTGATCGGGCCTGGGCTTTTAGTGATGGCTTAGGATTGGTTCGTATCGGCTTGAAATATGGCTACATTGACAAAGCTGGACAATGGGTGATTACGCCCAGGTTTGATCGAGCGGGCTCTTTCTCAGAAGGCAAGGCTTGGGTAACCGTTGGTAACAAGCAGGGCTATATCAACAAAACGGGAGCCTTCGTGATTTCACCTCGGTTTGATGAAGCCAGCAATTTCAACCAAGGATTGGCCTTGATTAAGATGGGGGGACGGGAAGGATATGTCAATCCATCGGGCCAAATCGTTTGGCAAAGTCCCTGACTCCTAAACATAGGGACACAACTCAATTCTAGGAAAGGGGCTGTAAACCATAGAGCAAAATAATGAGTGGAGGGGTAATCAGAGCCATTAATAAGCTTAAGGGGCCACCCACTCGCAGAAAATCTAAGAAGCGATAGCCCCCTGTTCCATAGACCATCGTATTGGTTTGATAACCAATGGGTGTCATAAAACTATTCGAGGCAGCAAACGTGACCACAAACATAAAGGCAAAAGGGTTATAGCCCAGCTGCTGGGCCACCTGCACGGCAACAGGGAGCAGCAAAATAACAGTGGCATTGTTGGATAAAATCTCAGTCAATAGGGCCGTTATGACAAAAAACAGAGTCAGCAGTCCATACCCCGATAATTGACCTCCCACAGCAATGAGTTGACTGGCTAAGAGCTGGGTCGCTCCCGATTTATTCATAGCAATTCCTAAGGGGAATAAGCCTGCTAGTAAAAACACCACATCCCAACGCACCGCCCGATAAAGTTCTCCTGGCTTGAGGCATCCGGTCAAGACCATTAGCATCACTCCAGACAATGCTGTTACTGCAATGGAAAATCGTTTAGTTCCAGCGACGCCTACCACTAAGAGACCAATTGCGATCGCAATCCAAGCTTTGTCACGGCGAAGATTCTCAATATCCCGCTGTTCCATCACCAACAGCTCTTTGCTGGTCTGCAAACCCATCAAACTTTGTTTTGGTCCCTGTACCAGAAGCAAATCGCCAAATCGAAGCGGTACCTTCCCCAGACGGTCACGAACTAACTCTTGCCCGCGTCGAATAGCTAGCACAGTGCAGTTATAGCGTTGGCGGAAGCGCATTTCCTTGAGGGTCGAGCCAATCAGGTTGGAGTCTGCCAACACCATGGCTTCAGCAGCGCCCTCTTCGTCGCTCATGTCCGCCTGCCAGGATTTCTGGCCAAACTGTACATCCGGCAGAATTTCTAAACCTTGACCATCTCGAATTTTTAGTAAGTCTTCCCGCCCCCCTCGAACTAGCAAAATATCGCCTGCCGATAAGGTTTTATCTGCTAAGGGTTGGGGAAAATGGTTACCGTCATGAATAATCTCCAAAATATCGACATCATAAATTCGCTGGATCTGGCTGGAGCGAACCGTTTGCCCCACCAAATTCGATCGAGGTGTAATCACAACCTCACTGACATAGTCCTTCAGTCCATACCCTTGGCTCAAGCTATCAGAGGTTTTCCGATTAGGGAGCAGACGGTGACCAATCGTTGCCATGTAGATCAAACCCGCTGCAAAGGTACATAAACTCAGGGCTGTGAATTGAAAAATATCAAATGCTCCTAAATCTAAATCCGCCGACAAACCACTAGCTAGCACACTGGTTGACGTTCCCAGAACGGTAATCATCCCGCCCAAAATAGTGATGTAAGACAGCGGAATCATCAATTTTGAGACGGGAATGCGGCGTTGATGACTCCAATCTTCAACAACAGGTAGAAACACAGAGACAATCGCCACGTTATTAATGATGGCAGTGAAGGGGCCAATCACAGCCCCCATGATCAGCATGTGTTGTGCAGGACGCTTTCCACCCCATTTGAGCAAAAACTCGCTGGCCATTTGAATTGCCCCAGTTCGCGCAATCCCAGAACTGAGAATAAACATTGCCATAACAGTGATTGTGGCAGAGTTGCTAAACCCCGACAATCCTTCTTCTGGAGTGACTAGTCCCAACAACATGAGGGCCACCATGACGCAGATAGCCGTCAGATCAGGGGGTAGCCATTCAAAAACAAAACAGAGTAATGTCAGCCCTGTCACCAAAAAGGTTTGAAAAATTGGCTCCATAGAGGGACATGCACTCCAGAAATCACTGTAGTTAGCTGTTCGCCATCTTACTCAACCTGCAAACTGCATAATTCTTCAAGTATTGTTCACTGATGTTGAGTCAGGAGAGATTATCACAAATTCAATCATACTGGCTAGTAGTGCGTAGGATAGCACAGGGCAAACGCATACTAGATGGGAATGACCAATCGCTTAGCTGATAAGGCTTTTTTGCTGTCACAGCCCTATCTCTAGTGATTTGAGCTGTGGCAAAGTTGAACGCATTTAGGGGGCTACAGCAATCGCTTATTGAGATTGAAGTTAATAAATAGATTAAATTGAAAGCTTGTAATTCTTTCTGGATATACGCTTGAGTTTGTTCAAGAGAGTATGCGTTTGCCCTGTAGGATAGCAGCCAGAACAACACATTACTAAACAACCATGGAGGATTTCTAAACTACCTCCAAGCAAAGATGTGATCAGGACTTACGAACTTACAGTGTTGGCTCAATAGCTGTTTCAGGGAGGTTGTTCCATTCAAGTTGAAGAGGGTAATGTTAGGTAAAAATTTTCCTCCACTAGAATGATGCTAACGCTTTCTA
>JANQPU010000234.1 GCA_028285315.1 Acaryochloris sp. IP29b_bin.176 | reverse complement strand
CTGCAATCTCTATTTTCAAAACACTGGGCATAGGGGAATTCAAGTATCGACTATTGATTTCCCCTAACATAGGTCAAAATTATGCCGAATTGGTATTAGCGTCCCTTGCAGCAGAGGTTAGAACTCAAGATACGAGTTCTGATTCAATAAAATTGGAGAGCACATTACCACGTTCAGCTAAGAATCTTTCATATTGTTCTGATTCATAGTCAAATTGACTTGGTAAAGGCAAGAGATTAGATCTGAAAACTTTATCGCAATTATCACCAAGCTGCTCAATTAGAGCCGGGACATAAAGAGAAGGTGAATTGTCTGATATAGACTTATTTGCCGCAGAAGTTATCATAACAATATTCGCTAGCACATTACTTTTTTCACTTTTTCCAATTCCTTTCAAATATGCTCTCGGGTAGAAGTGATGATACTCCTTCTTGTTGTATGCCGATAAAGCATGTGAAATATCTATGTCTAGTCTATTGGTAAGATTCTTTGGACTATATTGTTGCAAGTGCCAAGATATAGGTGCGAGATCTAGCAACATTACTCCTGAATTGAGATTCCGTCCATTCCTTTGCAGATGGTATTCTCCCAAAACCTTCTGGATTACCTTCTCCATCAAGCACAAATTTAGATACAGAAATCATATCTTTCGAAACAAAATTTTCTCCACCAACCTTATACCTCTCACCTAATGAAGAACGCCAAAACCATTGTTTAAGACGGCCTGATTGGTCAGCTGTGAGGTGTTTTACCTCTCGAAATATATAGGTGCAAATAATAAGAACTGCTTCGTAGGAGAGAAAATCCCAGCTATAGATCCCGAATTGTGTACTCAATACATCCACTGCAGAAAGCATTGCTAGCCGTGTTCGAGAGATAAGATCGTCAATTGTTGATGTTGAAAGGTTTCTAAGTGAACGAAGTGATTTATCTTGTATGGATTCCAACTCGATTGCTGATATTGCTTTTAATATTGAAGCTCGACTGGAGTTCCCATATCCCTTAGCTTCCAAAGATTGAAGGATATCATCAACCTTATCGTTTAAATCGAAGTTTTCCGCCCATGTTGCCGCAACCATGAGATCATAGGTTGATAGTTTTGTACCAGAACTATTAATTCGCTCAAAGATCGGACAAACTTCTTCAATTGTTAGGTCTTTGAGCGTCACTACTGGCAGCTTATATTGAGTAAATGCTGAAATAAGATCATCTAGGCGATCTTGGAGCGTATTCGAGTTTGATGAACTCAGTAATGAAGTTCTATAGTTCAAAAGACTGGTAGTGCTAAATATCTTTCGAAGTGGAAATATTTCAGCAGAGGGATGAGAGTCTTTTATTTCTATAAAGCATTCCTTTTCCAAATCATATCCTGCGCTAAATCCATCGCTGTCTTCTGAAGTACCTAAGCATGAATATATGACAGTCATTCTCTGTTGACCATCGAGAACATAATTAGTAGGAGTTAAATCATCTGTTTCAGGAAGCTTGAAATTTCCGATATTTCTCTCTGCATTAAGTTTCTCTTTCGTTTTCCACAGCAACACACTGCCGATAGGATACCTATTTGCTACAGAGTCTAATAAGTCAAGTGCTTGCTCATCCTTCCAGACAAATTTTCTTTGGAACTGAGGAACTTTTATTTCTCCCTTTCTAATCTCAGAGATTAGATCGCTGAAGAATGCTGTGTCCGTTGATAGTTTTGTTGAAACGTCTGACTTCATATGCGATTTATATAACGAAATTCTAACGTTGATGTTCAGCGACTGCCGATAACCCTGCCGCAACAACGGCCGATCTAACCAGTCCGCTGCAACAGCGTTGTTATGCTGAGACTGGCTTACGCCCTCCATATACAGAAAAATTGTAGTATTTCCAAATGACATCAACTTCCGCAAAACCCATATTTTGCAGCCAAGCTAATTGACTCATCAAACTAGCTGGGTGATCTTCGTCATAGTGTTGAGGTATCCACTTCTGCTCAATTTCCTCTTCCGAAACTTGCAGACGCATATACTCTCGCCATTTCTCCATGTAACGCTCTTGGAGATAGGAGCTAGAGCCTAGAATCACGTCGGCGTTATAAAAGACACCACCTGGTTTTAGGCAAGCATAAATCTTTTTGTAGAACTTAATTTTGTCATCCTCACTGACTAGGTGATGTAAAGCCAAGGAGGAAACTGCTATGTCATAAGCTGAATCAAATTCATAGTCTTCAAAGTTCGCAAGTTGATAGCGCGCATCTCCACTATTGCCAAGTTTTTTTTGTGCGATGTTTAACATCTTCTCTGCAATGTCAACGCAAGTGATTCGAGCTTGAGGGTAGTCATCCTTAATTCGTCTTGCAATCGTGCCCGTCCCGCATCCTAGGTCAATTACATCAATAGGATGAGATTGCTTAAACGGAGGAGTGAGGACGAGTGCATCAAGCATCTGTTCGTAATAAGGGATAAGACGCCGAATAATCGCGTCAAATTCCTGGGCTTCCTCCTCAAAATGCTGCTTAACCTTTTCCACTTTGCCCCCTTGCCATTAACTACAGATCTACATCAACGGGAAACTCTAACCGATAGCTGTGCAATTATGTACCCACTGAAAGACTAAGCCGCATAACGTCTGACATAACTGGGCCGCCGCGGCTGATGCTCTACTTGAAAACGCGCGGTCGGCGGCTCCGCGTTCATGCCGTTGTTACGCATCCATTATGGGTCGCAAGTTCATGTATGGTTCGATCAGAAGCGACGATGATTCGGATTTGAGTAAACAAGACGCGCACAGGACACGACCAGCCAACGCGCGATTATCACAGCCAGACCATTGGCAAATGGTATCAGTTACACCTTCCACTTGTTCACGTTCTCGGATTGCCTCAGCTCGAAATTTCTGTATTTCCGTATCAGCATTTTCGCGCGCGGACTGAATTCTGGCCACTAACGAATTGGAGCGATGTTTGGCACACCACGAAATCCAAAACGATTCATCTGGAGTCACAGTTGACCAATCGTTTGTGGTCTCGGCCATTGGTGGCCGCATTGAGAATACATGATCAACAAACTCGTCGGGCAGGCGGACGTCGTGGTTGCGAACATAATGGGACAAGTCTTGCGGCCAAACCCATTCACCGTCAGTCAGTTCGCAGTTGCCCATCGGGTGGTCGCAGAAGAAGCGACACCACGATAGTCCACGGTAAACTGCAAAAGTTGACCCCGCATCCAGATACGCCGCGATCTGATCGCGTGTTGCGGGATCGTAATCCGTAACGAGTTCTTGCGGTGGCGGGTATTCGTCATCGGCCAGAGAACGAATCCAGTAGCCGATGAGGTTCATTGTACGCTAGGTCTTCTCGGATGCATAACTATAATTAGAAGGCAAATTTCCTCTTAATACGAAACAAATGGGAAGCTTGTTTACCTCTTAAAGCCAAGCCTTCCCTACATTAGCATCACGACATAAAGACTTAGAGGTTGTTTGAAAAGTTCTCCAGAAGCCTTATCTGGCAAGGATTTTAGCCAAAATAGTCGAAATCGCTGAAAGCCAGCTTTGACAAGGTTTTCCAAAGACTTTTCAAACAGCCTCTCAGTAGTACGGAAATTTTCCCATAAGCAAACTTGAAGTTGAACTCCTGTACATAAGATGGAAAAAGCATTTTAGATGTATTTATCATGAAGTAAGGAAGAAAATGGGCAAAATAACCGCATAAATTTCAATATCGGTTGTTACAAGGCACTCCATGCCACCAGCCAAACCCTGCAAACGCTTAGACCAAGACCGTGACGTAAGGCTTTGTTCACATTACGTTTACCACACCGAGAAAACTACGTGTAGTGGATAAGACGTAATATCCTCTGCCACAACAAACGTCATTCCAAAGAAATAGCCGAGCCCGAAGTTGAAGCTTTTCTGACCCTCGATACAATAGTGACAGTGCATAGTCATCCAGCATATGACGCCTTCAAGCTCGACCCTTACTCAACCGATTGACCATCTTTGGTCCGTCGCTGACTATCACCGCATGGTCGAAGCCGGCATTTTTGGCGATTGTCATGTAGAACTGCTCCAAGGCAAAATTGTCGATAGGACACCCGAAGGTCCACTCCATACCCACAGTGGAGAAGGCACCGCTCAGTTTCTCCGCCAAAATCTTCAAGGACAGGCATGGATCCGAGAGGCTCGCCCAATTACCCTAAACACTTCTGAATCGGCGCCAGATCTCGCCATTGTTCGCTTACCCTGGTCCCAATATCGTCAGCGTCATCCAGACCCCAGTGAGGTGTATTGGCTGATCGAAATCTCTGACTCTAGTGTGGCGATTGATTCTAGCTATAAGCTCGAAATCTATGCCAGCGATGGGATTCCTGAATATTGGATTGTTAATTTACGCCAACAACAAGTCAGTGTCTATCGACAACCTGAATCAAATAACTATCGTTCTGTAGAAACTTACCCATCTGGTGAACTAACCCCCTTAGCCTTTCCAGAGTTAAGGGTGCTTGTGTCGCTGTTACTTGCCCAGGAGATCTAAAAGATATGGATAGCAGTCATCCGCTAGCCTCTAGGCAGCGTTTCTCCTTTTTCTCCTTAGCCATACAAGCCTATCGCCAAGGCAAACTAGGGGATGTTGCCGCTTATAAGTCTGCATTATTAGGCACTCAAGCTTATCCAGAGATTGCTGAAAAGCTCTCTAGATTAAAAACCTGCTTTCCTAACATTGATTTAGCTACCTTAAGAGCCCTACCAGAAGGAACCTTTGGGAGGATCTATGCCCAGCATATGGATGAATACCATCTCACACCGTTGGAGATTAGCTCAGAGGTTATAGCTGCATTGCCAGACCAATCTTTGGGACTTCGCTATACCCTCCTCCATGATGTATTTCATGTGCTGTTAGGGTATGACACCAGCCTTGTCGGAGAAATGGGGGTATGGGCTTTTGTCGATGCTCAGCACTATAGTCCCAGCTATAAGACAGCAGCCTGGCTAGCCCATTGCTTATATCCTCTCGTCATCCCGCACCGATACCGACAACTACGCGCAATCGAGCAGCAAAGTCGTAGACTTGGACAGCAAGCAGCCTGCGTCATCGCTCACCCGCTCGAAGACTATTGGTCAGAACCCCTTTCTACGGTTCGATCTCGTCTAGGATTAGCGTGAAGACTTCAGCCTCGGATAAGCATGGCTGTTTCCAGGGGGTAAGAACTCAAGACTTCAAAGTTTTGAGGTCCAAACACTCCACTAATCCCAGGAGTCATCTGTTTTGACTGGGGCACGCCCGTAAGTGTCAGTGAGCTGTCGTAACCGTTCTGCGATCGCATCCGTTAATGCCCCCGCCCGATACCGCCAAACCCAATTTCCGCCAGATGTGCTGGGTAAGTTCATACGGGCCTCCATCCCCAACCCCAACAGGTCTTGCACGGGAATAATCACTTGATTGGCGACAGAACTCAGGGCCAGTCGCATTAAATCCCAGTGAATGCCTTCCTCTGACAGACCACCGATATAGCCTTCCACAAACACCCGCTCATGCTCGGGCATATCGTGGAACCAGCCCACGGTCGTATTGTTATCGTGGGTACCCGTATAGACCAAGCAATTCTGAACATGGTTGTAGGGCAGGTACGGGTTGCCAGAGCCGGAGCCAAAGGCAAAATGGAGAATCTTCATGCCAGGGAACTCAAACTTATCCCGGAGTGCTTCCACATCAGGAGTAATGATACCCAAGTCCTCAGCCAAAATCGGTAGTTTGCCCAGTTCATCTCGGAGGGCTTCGAACAACTCGTCGCCAGGGGCTTTGACCCACTCCCCATTCATGGCGGTAGTTTCCCCTTGCTTGACCTGCCAAAAAGCCCGAAAACCCCGGAAGTGGTCCACCCGAATCAAATCCACATAATCCAGCATGGTGTGAAAGCGCTGAATCCACCATTTGAAGCCTTGCTTTTCCATCCGCTCCCACTGGTAGATGGGATTGCCCCAGAGCTGCCCTGTTTCACTAAAGTAATCCGGGGGCACCCCAGCCATCAGGGCTGGTTCACCCGTTTCTGGATCTAAGAAAAACTGATCGGGATTGGCCCAGACATCCGCACTGTTATGGGCGACGTAGATGGGAATATCACCGATAATTTGAATGCCGTTATCGTTGGCGTATTTTTTCAGGCTGGACCATTGCTGAAAAAATTGAAATTGCCAAAACTCGTGCCTCTCGATATCGGACTGCAGCTTTTGCCGCCAATGCACCATAGCCATTGGCTGTCGCTGGGCAATCTCTTGAGGCCAAGTATTCCACGCCGCTCCCCAATGGGCATCTTTGAGAGCCATGAAGAAGGCGAAATCTTCCAGCCAGGCTCTCGTTTGGCAAAATTTCTGAAAGGCGACCGTTAGCTCTGGAAATACCCCAGCTTTGAAATTTTCATAGGCCAACCGCAGCAGCCCCAGCTTCATAGGGATAACCTGCTCATAGGCAATCGTCTCCGGTCGAAAGCCGATGCCTAATTCCAGATCTTCCTCTTGCAATAGCTCCTGCTCTTGCAGCTGCTCTAGGCTAATCAAGAGGGGATTGCCCGCCATCGCGGAATAACACATATAAGGAGAATTCCCAAACCCCGTTGGCCCCAGGGGTAGCACCTGCCAAAGTTGCTGACCCCCCTTAACCATAAAATCAATGAATTGGTAGGCTGCTGGCCCTAGGTCACCAACGCCGAACCGACCGGGGAAAGACGTAGGATGCAGAAGAAGGCCACTCGCTCGGGGAAAGGGCATAAGCAAGAACTCACTTTAGTTCGATAACAACTGTCGCACTTTTTGGGCCGTAATGGGGGCTAAAAGAACACCATTGCGATAATGTCCACTAGCAACCACCACATTGCGATAGTCAGGGAGCCGTTCAATGATAGGGGCAGGCCGTTCATGGGGACGGGGACGCAGGCCAGACCAGGTTTTGAGAATATTGGCGTTGGCTAGGGAAGCATCTAATGCGATCGCACGCTGATGCAGATTTGTCAATTGGTTAGGGTCAGCCTCCACAGCCTCCCCAACTTCAGTAGGAAACTCAACCGTAGCCCCTACCCATACCTCTGAGGCATTGATCGGAACGATATGCACCTGATCACCATTGACCACTGGCATCGGTTCTAAGAGCGGCGTTTGACGCCGCAAGTGTAGCGCTTGCCCCAAAACCGGATAAATAGGCACGGTCTGTTTGAGGGTTGTCGTCAGCGGCATCGATCCTAACCCTGCCGCCAGAATTATCCAATCTACCGGATAGCTTTCGGTTGATGAACAGGCATGGGTAAGAAACTGAGGATCATTTTCCGACGAGGGTTTGAAACCAGTGATCGGCGTATTGAAATAGAACTCGGCCCCCTTCTTCTGAGCGGCAGTAATCAATGCTGTCGACAAAGCGACGGGATCAATTTGGCGATCTTGCGGAGAATAGACGGCACCCACCACGGACTCTTTAGACTCCCACAGATGAGCTGTGCTCAAATGGGAATAGGTGTGTAACAGCTGCTCTCGTTCCAAAATCTCCAGGTGAAATCCCTGCTGAGCCCGAACTTGCTGGGTTTTATGCCAGCGATTCAGCTCATCGCCATCAAAACACAGACGTAAAATACCTTGGCGGTTGTAGGGCAGGGATAGGACGGTGATGGCTTCCAGCTCTGGTATCAGGGTTTCGTAGAGCTGTAGACTTTCTAAGCGCAACTTTAGATGTTTGCCCTTTAGCTTCGGTGTAATAGCCGCCATTAACACGCCTAGGGCAGCGCCAGTGGCCTGCCACTGGTGTTGCGATTGCGCATCCCAAACGATGACCTGATGGGTCTGACTGAGGTCAAAGGCAATTGCGGCCCCCACTACACCACAGCCAATAATGCCAATTCGCATTGCGTTTTCTGCCTTGAAGAACTTATGAATAGCATGATTGTTAAGGAAAAATCAATAATCTGCCCCTCAAGGAATTCAAAAGCGTATGCTAGGATTGTGAACGAGCTAAATTAGCTGCTTGCGCAACACTTCTTAGACAGCGCAACGTAACTCCCCCTAGTGTTTGCACTATTAGCAATCCGTTTAATCTTCCTACAATTTATATATGACGAACACCACCATAACTCCGGCGGTTCTGCACCCAATGGGTAAACTACAACGCCAAGTTCAGTCGTTAGTCAATTCTCAAAAACTCAAACCTACCGATAGTTTATGGAAAGTTGGTTTGTTATTTCCCGATAAGTGGTCACACCTCAAAGATGAGTTAATCGATTTTGAATTTTCGATGCAAGACCCCATTGCCAGCTTCCTAGAAGTTGAAACCTGGGAAGACGAATAGCGATAATATTTTCAGCGTGTTTTGGTGACTTGCAACACCGCCAATCAGGCATCTGCCCGCGTCATCCAAAAGAATGGGGGGCCCTCGCTAGCGAGAGTATTTCAGCACAAACAGGCCAACGGGTCTCTCGATACTGGATTAAATTGGGGGAGATGCCCTAAACATCGAGCGGAAGGCGCTATGGTGCAATCACGCCTAACGTTTTCAGCGTTGGGCGCATTGCGGTGATTTCATCCCGATGGGCAATGACCGTAAGTAGGGTTTGGGTATCTGCGTCAGCAGTCGAGGATGCCACAGATTCTACTTTCAATCTGACCTGCTCAGGCCGTTGGGCTCTTTGCCAGTAGAACCAGCCTGCTAATGGCGAAATGAGGGTCAGCACGGTAAAGCCTAGACCAACAGCGGGAAATAGAATACTCAAGACCAAACTCAAACAGAGGGTTGCCGTTAACATCAGCACCGTTAGGAAACAGGCCAACACAACACTGGGACGAACGGTTCCTTCAAAGGTGACTTGCTCTAGTTCCTTGTCCAAAGCCATTAGTCGATAGGAACGATTCGTCAGGTAGGCTTCAACTTGTTTTAGAACTGCTTCTTCGGGCTGGGTAGAGAGCCATTGCAGCTCTTCTGTGCGATCTTTCACCGAGGCGCGAATGAAGAAGAATAAACCCACCATCAGCAATAAGGTCAGCAGAAAGGTTGATGGTAAAACAAAGGAGCGCAGCATAGGTTATTTCGGCTAGGTAAATAAAACAAATGTGATGCAAGTTGCCAGATCGGGTTGACCTCAGTCACTGCAAGCATTTGAAAGAACCCATATGGTATGGGAGCACACCCAGTGGGCAATGGTTGCCATTTTTCCTGTCTTCCAACCCAGAAAAATTTATTTAGTCGCGACGAAAAAATCGCTTGGGCTTATCTTCTCTGTTTAGTTTACAGCCAAAACTAGAACTCTTCATATGCTTGAAAGTCTTGTTTTTTGGGAACTATAGAGGAAGGGAGCTTGTTTCGCTTTAACCTGCTAGAGGTGATCTTAGATGTCGGCAATTCCGCAAAAAGCAGAAGTTATTCACG
>JANQPU010000208.1 GCA_028285315.1 Acaryochloris sp. IP29b_bin.176 | reverse complement strand
TACCCGATCAGGCCAGCTAGCCATCAGGATCGAATAGTCCAGTACTCCCACAGATCCGCTTTGCGCCAATCATCGCAGTGATGCTCACAACCGTTCTGAGTGTCCTGGTGCAGTGGGTTCACCGCACAGTTCGTCTCGACTGCCAATGGTTTAATCAAGTAGACTCACCTGAGACTACACTTTCTCCTTGAACCACTAACACTGAACAAGGGGCATAGTGAACCACATGATTGCTCACACTTCCCAGAAAAAACTCCGTCAGTCCTGTGCGGCCATGGCGTCCCACGACAATTAAATCGGCCTGCCATACCTGGGCAAGATCGCAAACCTGATGCTCTGGATTTCCTAGTACGGCCTCAAAAGTTGCCCTTACTCCCTGTTGCTCTGCTGTTCGGCAATACTCTTGTAGCCATTGTTTAGCTTCTGCAACTTGTGCTTCCCAGGCTTTCTGGACCATCTCAAAATCAATAGCAGATGGGGAGAGGTAGCCCGCATCTATGGGTGTTCCGACTGGTGAGATTGTTGATGCACCCATGGGGTTAATTTCTGCTTCTACACAGTGCAGAAGTTTCAACTCGGCCTGATGAAGTTTAGTCGTTCCTAGCGCGTGTTCAAAAACAATAGGTTGGATGGACGAAGCATCCATTGCTGCCAAAATGCGATCGTATCCCATGAGAATTCCCTCCCTTCGAGCGATAACAACAGCCTATGAGATTACCTATCTACCTGTGGCGAAACCAGAATAGGGTGAGCGTTGTATATTCAGTCCCTGGGCTATATAAAGATCCTAACTAGACAAACACCAACGTCGCTACCATCCCCTCCACCTGCTCATCCATCACCTTCAGATAGCCCGACAATGCGACCAGCGTCTGATGCCCTAAGTTTCGCTGATGCAACCACACTAGTGGCAAGCTGAGTAGGGCATGAAAGAAGTGATTTAAGGGGATGTGAGCTAGACACTTAAGATTTGCGATATGTCCCTACATATTCAGTCGAGGTAATCACATGTCCCTCCATTGCCTTCTCCAAGTCCTCTTTAGTCGGGTGTTTCAGATCGCTCAAAACTACATCCAAAGCATAGAGCTTATGAAAGTATCGGTGAGTACCAATGGGAGGACATGGCCCACCATATCCAGTCCGTTTCCAGTCATTGGTCCCTTCTAAAGTGCCTGGGGGTAAGGCAGTTATCCCCTCTGCCAGTCCTTGAGTAGAGGGGGGAATGTTATACAGAATCCAATGAACCCAAATCGTTTTAGGGGCATTTGGGTCTGGGGCATCTGGATCATCAATGATGAGTGCTAAGCTTTTTGTCTCTGGTGGTACTCCTTTCCATTCAAGCGGAGGTGAAAGATCTTGGCCTTGACAGGTGTACTTAGCTGGAATGGTTTGACTTGGAGCAAAAGCTGGAGAGGATAGTTGTAGAGTCATAGGATCATTCACAGCAGGAGCTTGACAACTAAGGGTTGTGAGGAGAATGCACAGGCAACTCCAAAAAACAAAAGGTTTCCAGAGAATCGATTTCCTCAAGAGAATTGTCACCTTGTTATAGAAGGGACTTCTATAGCAATTGTCTCGCGACTTATGCTTGTCAACTCCAACCGCACTTGACCATCTTGTCCTGTCCAGACTTCGGAGATTTGCTTGCCATTCAACAATTCAATCAACCTGTGATGAAGCTCAAACCTTACACTCCATGACAACAATCATCGGTATAGCTGGAGGCAGCGGCGCTGGTAAGACCACCCTGGCTAAAGCTTTAGTGGATAGCAGTAATGGTCGTGCCTTACTGATCAGCCATGGCCGTTATTACCGCCTCATGCCTTGTGGCAACTACGATCTCCCAGAAGCTCTGGAGACAGATCTGATGATCGCTCATTTGAAACGTCTGTGGTCTGATCACTCGTCGGAACTGCCAGTAAATTGGAATGGATAAGTAGTTCCCAGAAAGCAGAGGCTGATCTGTTGTAATAGACTCAATAAATGCGAGGGCCAACCAACAAAGCTTCAAAAAATGTGGGAGGACAACTTTGCAAATCCTGGATGGTCAATTCTTTCTCTTTAATTGTGCGTTTACGCGGTTTGCATAATCTGCTGCAAGAGTAAATATTAGTGGACTCTTCATCGGATTCTCGTCTGGCGTTATCAGCCTCTGCTTTACTCTCAAAGGGGCCATAAAAATTTATACGTAGAGGATTTGCAGCGCCCTCTTCTATCCACCAACCCGAACACAAATCACCATCTCTATCAGTAAGACCTAGCTCTTTTGTATTCGATGTCCTTGGCATGGTTGTTTATCCTCTGAAATGCTTTCCGTAGCAGATATTGCTTACTGCCGCCACTAAGATTAGTAGTCAAACTTGAGTATCGTGTGAAGATTTCTCGACTTTGACTATCCTAATGAGGGTGCCCAATCCTTGGGCCAAAGGAATTGACTGTTTAACAATCTTTGCGAGGAAACGAAATCCACACCTGATCGGTATCCTGAAGTGCCTAGACTTCAAGATTTACACTAAGACACCAGATGATCTGCGGATGAATCGAAGGATTACCAGGGATAGAAAGAAGAAGTTGAGGTCAAAGTCAAATATCATCCATGATGGGCACGCTCATGTGATGCCCACGCACAAGGAATTTGTTGAGCTTGGAGCTGCGGTTGCAGATCTTGTGGCTTCAGGAGAAAGTGACGTGGAGGAGACTGTGGAGATGGTGGTGGCTAAACGCATGGAGAAAAACAAAAATTGTGTTGAACCCAAAAGGGAGCACATTTGCTGTTTTAGACTCAGACAAAGGTTCTGAATGGGGAATTGAAAACACCATAAATCGGTGGTAGTCAGGGTTAAATCAGATTATCGAAATTTCTGTGGTTGTGCAATTCCCCCGATTGTAATCGCTCTCCACCATGTCTGCATCCTAGATAATCTCCAAACCCAGGATTGGGTCATCGTAGCTGAATGGAGAACAATTTCCTAAAACTTCAATGGGGAAAGGGCTCTAGGAATTACCGTGAAAAGTTCAGATCCTATACCAGTGATTATACTTGGCAAATTTATAAATCTAATACACATATTTCATTGGTGCAATAAAACATTATCGTAACATTGCTCAATAGATCTAACCGTAAATGAACTATCAAATTTATTAACTGACAATGCAGCTTGTTTTCCCATTGATTTGCATAGATCAGAATCAAGCAAAAGATCAAGCATTTTTGTCGCTAAAGCTTGAGAATCTTTAGGAGGTACTAAGTAGCCAGTTTTGCCTACTTCAATGCAATCTTTTAGCCCAATCACATCTGTCGAAATAACTGGTCGTCCAACAGCCATAGCTTCAAAAAGAGTAAGGGGTCCTCCTTCCGATAAAGAAGCTATCACTAAAAAGTTCATCGCTGAAATTGCTACAGGTATATCATCACAAAAACCAGCAAAAACAATAGATTTTGAGATGCCTAAATCCTTCGCATACTCTTCCAGGCGCGAGCGAATATCTCCATCTCCTACAACAAGAAAACTAACTTTCTTATATTCCTTTAGAACCAAAGATGCAGCTTCTAAAAAATAGTAATGTCCCTTGATAGGATGAAGTCTGCCAACAATTCCAATAATCTGGTTCTCTTCTGGAATTGAGAAGCTATCAAGCCATATTTTTCTTTTTTGCTTGTTTACTTGTCGGAATTCATCAAGAGGCACTCCATTAGGAACTATTTCAATCAGTGTAGGAGGGACAAATCTTGAGTAAGACATAAAATCTGCTACTGCTTTAGATACGGCAATAGCGCGTGTTGTAGTCTGTGCAAGACAGTAGTCAAGTATTCTCTGATATATTTGCACTTTCTCATCAACCATATGCTCATGCAGAACACTTGGTGTGTGGGTAATCAGGCTGATTAGCCTACCATATGTCCATGCTCCATATCCGTGAAGATGAATAATATCTATTTTGTTATCTCTAACAATTTTCAGCAAATCAGTTAAAATCAATGGACTAAACTTGCTTTTACTAAGATAGATAACACTGATACCCCTTTTTTCTAAATACTCGCCTGCTTTATCTTTACCTCTAATAGTGCAGAGACTAACGTTGTACTTACCTTGATCAAACTTGGGGATCCACCATGAAAATAACTGCGTTACGCCATGTATTGTTGAATTTCCAAGTGATAACTTATCGACAATAAACAATACATTAATCATAAGTAAATAAATATTTCAATATCAACACTTATATTTATTTAGATCTGATATAAGTTTGTATAAATAATGGTCTTCTGTTTATAGATAACTTTAGTAGGTCTCTAATAGCGATTGTCCCACTTTGGCGTATATATTGACTAATAATTAGGAAAACTCAATGAAAAATTGACGCCTTTATGCAGCACCTTGATTACCGAAATTGTCAGTTTTGAGTAGTCAAAATTGAGGAATTCCCACCCGTCTGATAGGCTGATTGCTTACCCTAAGCTAAACTCCGTCTACCTTCCATGGATTGCCCTCACTGCCACACTACCCGAATCTTCTCCCAACAACCCTGACAATACCCCCGTCACCTCCCCCTGAAGATCCTTGCGATTATCGTCATACCTCATCACCGTTTCCGGCTTGGCATGGCGAGAGAGCTGCTGAACGGCCCGGACATTCCCACCCGTGGCATCTAACGCCGCCGTGATCGAGGAATGACGGACCCGGTGGGGGGACATCACTTTGCTGATACCCGCTTCCTTGGCAATCTTCCTGACCACTTTATAGATAGAGGTCGTCGATAACCGCTGACCCCAATGAACGATATCCAGGGCCACGATCAGGGGATCATCCTCTTCCAAATGCTTCCGCGTCGCTAGCCACTCCTCCAGTGCGATCGCACTCACGTTACCCACCGTCACCCGCTCCTTCTGAGTGCCTCGACCCTTCCCCTGAATCCACAGAGTTTTCTCCTCTGGCTCCCAGTCCCTGACATTGCACCGATTCAGCTCCCCTCTCCGCAAAGCCGTTTCCCAGAGTAAGGCCAGGATTGCATAATCCCGCTTTCCTAACTGCGTCTGCCGATCCGGTATCGCCAGCATCTTCTGAAAATTCTCCAGATCCACCCCCGACGTATCCCGGTAGGCAATCACCTTCTCACCCCGAATATCCTCCAGGCCCCAGGCGCATTGACCCGCTCGACGAGCATAGGATACCAAGCTTCGCAATGCCGATAGTCTGCGGTTGACCGTGGCCTCTGCCAATTCTTCCTCAATCAACAGTCCCTTGTACCGGGCCACCAGCTGTAACGCCTCGTCCCGATCCATCCCCAGGAACAGCCCCACCCTTTCAGGCGTAGGATCTGCTGTAAACATTTTGCGGAAAAAATCAGTGAGGTCTTTGCGGTAGGCTCGTCGGGTACTCGGAGATCGTTTATCCCGCAATAAATCACTGAGAACATCACTCTGAGGAATTTTTTAGGCCCGCATCTTGAGGGGTTGATATTGCGTCAAGATCCATTTCTGGTTTTGGTTACGATAATGGACGTTTCCGTAACCATACACGCAAATGCGTGGATTTGACCAATTACTTGGACTCTAGCGAAACTCTAGCGAACAAGCAATGTTATGATGACCTCAAATCTTTAAAACCCTAACTTTGCCGCTCCAGTCTGGCTTTGGAGGTTCCGATGAGATTTGAGAAGAACGGTTACACCTGGCAAGTCATTGATGAAACGAAACG
>JANQPU010000194.1 GCA_028285315.1 Acaryochloris sp. IP29b_bin.176 | reverse complement strand
CATGTTTTGGGTCGGCATCAATACCTTGTCTGAGAATCAAGTGTTTGATCCAGGCTTGCCCATGTATGACCAAGGCTTAGTCCTGATTCCTCATTTGGCTGCTGAAGGCTTTGGTGTCGGTGCTGGTGGAGTGGTGACTAATCCAGCAGTGTATGTCCAAGTTGCTTTAGTGCATATGGTTGCGAGTATAGTACTGTTTTTTGGTGCCTACTACCATGCCCAAATAGGACCTGCTGATCTGTCCCAAGGGGGACGGGGAAACACGGCGAAATTTTCCTTTGAATGGGATGATCCAAAACGGTTGGGGTATATCCTGGGCAACCATTTGATCTTTATTGGTTTTGCCTCATTGATCTTTGTGGGCTGGATGAAATATCACGGTCTGTATGACCCTACCGTGGGTGAGGTCCGCGCTGTTACGCCTTCGATGGAGAACTTTACCCATATCTATAAATATGGTTGGTCAACACCTGGGTATAATCCTTTTTTTGTTGATAACTTGGGTGACTTGGCGGCAGGTCATTTTCTAGTGGGCCTCCTGGATATTGCTGGTGGTATTTGGCATATTCTGGTCCCCCCGTTTAAATGGGAGCAGCGCTTGGGGGCTCGACAAGATAATTACAGTGCCGATGGCTTGATTGGCCTTTCTTTGGGTGGCGTTGCCATCATGGGGTTTATCTCGGCCTATTTCTGTGCGGTCAATACCTTTGTTTATCCGGTGGAGTTCTATGGCCCAGCCTTAGAGGTGAAGTTCAACCTCACTCCGTATTTTAAGGATACGGCGGATTTGGCCGATGGCGTGTTTAGTTCCCGAGCTTGGCTAGCCAATATTACTTACTATTTGGGTTTCTACTGTCTGCAAGGGCATTTGTTCCATAGCCTACGCGCCATGGGCGTTAAGTTTGAAGAGATTCCTAAAGCGCTTTCGCAAACCTTTGTCCAACAACCGTCGATTATTACTGGAGCAGCTCCAGGACCTGGAGCGGTTCAAGACACAAACGGAGCTACAGTTGAAGAGGCAAATCAAGCAATAGAGCCTATAGAGTCGGCTCAGGCAGTTGAGGCATCTCAAGCTAACAAATCAGACAGTCCAGAATCACCCCAAACTTAAGCAAGGAGAGTTGATTCTGTAGCATTCGGGGATGAGGTTTTCGCGATGGTCGGTCAACATGAGACCTGACTCTACTGGTTTGATAACCTCTCCCCATCAGAGTTTACTCTCGCTTACTGCTAGCCAAAGGATGCCCGGAGGTGATGGAGTGACAGTGCATGGATTACGCAGGAATTTTTTTGCGCCACCAAATGATTCCATTGAAGATTGCACCAGCTACAAAAAGTATAAATGCCGGAATATTGTAGAAAAGGATATGCTGCGCTGCTGTTCCTAATCCAAAGGCCACTGTAAAAACGAGCCAAATATACCAAAGTCCCAGCATATACAAAATGCTCAGTCTCTTAGAAACATGGGCTTGGCACAGATAATCAAAAATTTCGGGCCGAACCAGTTCTGTGACTGAGAACAGCACCATAATGATCCAGAGTGGAGCCGTCACTAGCCATGTTGTCCAAGGGCAAGCTTCTCCTAGTTGGTAATACAGAACAATCTGATAGAGATGGATGAGGTGGGAGATGGTCAGAGCTAGCCATAGATAGCTTCGATTATTTCTCAGCCATTGTCCCAGTTCATCCGTTGTTGCTGTAAGCGGTTTAGTTACAAACACCAACAAAAACGGAATTGCGGTTGTCAACGAACTCAACCTGAGCGCGGTGAGAATGTTATCGCTGTTGATCTTGGGATAAAGCGTCAGACCTGATGCAAGGAGCATAAATACTGTAGAGATTAAGACACCAGTCCACCCCAAGAATGACTGTCTTTGTATTCTCATAACTTTGACTTTAGATAAATTTGACCGATAGTCTCGCCTAAATAATGATATGGGCTAATTAAAGCTCTATCGTAACGTTTTTCTCTTTTTATAGCTAAAAAACTGCTGTTTCAGTTTTAGTAGATCTGTTAGGGGTGCGTCTAGTATAGGAAACTCACGGCGAGTAGCGATTGTGCGATCGCATGCTAGCTCCACTCATAAACCGCCAGTCACTATTCCTCTTCAGATGCAATGACTTCAGCCACAATATCGCTTGATAAATCTCTCATCAGTAAATATAAGTACTTGTAGAAGATTTCTCGAAAAACAAGGCATTTCCGATCTGCTAAATACGGCCAATCACGACCTTTCAGATGGACGTATTCCTTGAGTGGTGATCAGCCTAAAATATATCAATCGTTGGAAACTTTGCTTGTGCTTGCAAACAGTCCCATAGATAAATAGCTAACCCCAAATCCCCCGTCCATAAAGGATAGCGCAATTGCCCATAAAGTTTTCGAGAAAGGCGATACTGCTCAATTGCATGCATTGCAAAAGCTCGGGCGCGATCTAGCCATAGCTGATTCCCGGTTCGGATAAATAGTTTGAGAAAAGCATAACC
Source organism: Acaryochloris sp. IP29b_bin.176 (assembly GCA_028285315.1). Classification (GTDB taxonomy): domain Bacteria; phylum Cyanobacteriota; class Cyanobacteriia; order Thermosynechococcales; family Thermosynechococcaceae; genus Acaryochloris. Next base: position 7,282 of record JANQPU010000194.1, on the reverse strand, counting down.
ATTTCCACCGGTACCATGACACAAGTTTGAACCTTTTTTTAAGGGGCCTGCTCGCCAAGTTAATTCTCCACCTTGCTCCAAAATACTATCGAATTCTTCATTACTTCCCTGTGGTAGTGTTGCTAAAGCCGTCACCATTCCTGGTGCGCCGTGGCAGAACTGCATCAACTTCAGATTTTGACCAGGTTTTGTTTCATCATAGACAGCGGGCCAGTTTGCACCATTTTGATTGGCTGTTGCAGTATGAACAGTGGTTATCATCGCTTTGGCTGATATTGGTTCAAACTCCTCCTCGGTTAACAAAGAGCGTCCGATTAACAGTGGTATCAAGTTACTGGCAAAACCATGCACCGGGCCTAAATATTGGCGTTGGCTACCGTACAAATCAATTGTCCATAAATGCCTCACCTCATCGATTGGTTGCCACTCCTTAATCAACCGAGTTGCCTGAGTCTTGAAAACCACTTTCCACCTTAGTTCTTGTGTCCACTGATACATGAAATGGACAGCTAGCATAGAGCCAGCCAGTCCCCACATGAGTTCTCGAACAGGTTGGGCATCATTCTTATGTATCGATTGTAAAATTTGGGCCGATTTATCTTCAGAGGGGGAAAACTTATATTGCAATAGCAACAGGGGTAATTCACCCAATAGGTAGGATGATTGATCGGGGTATGGACTTTGGTTTAACCATTGCTGACGACTATTTGCAAGCGTTTCATTTAGGTGGATAGCAACATCAAAGGTTTTATCGATAGCCTCAACAGTTTGCAAATAATTAATCGCCCACAATACGCCCGCTTTGCCAAAATATAGGTCGCTGCCAAATCCAACATCATCCATCGGATGTCCAGATAACAGAGGCGCAGTTTGAAGTTGAGCAATAGTTTCTTGTGTAATCTCAGTAATTGCTGTTTGAGCTGATTTGGGGTTCCAAGCAATTTCTAAGAGTGGATAGTGTCGAGTTGGATCAAACAAATTCATGCTTTGCTTCAATAATCGATCACGCCATCATTCTAGGAGAAATCCTTTTACTGGTGAGTGAGGTTGGACAGCCCTTGCTAGACAGATCAATGACCGGATCTTGACTACACTGAATTGCTAGCGCATATTTTGCAGAGTTACATTGTCACCATTATGGTCTGGTAAGAGCGTTTCTACAGACCTCAGCCGCTGCACACCATAAGCACCGACAGCAATCAATATGCCACAAGTGGCAAACATAGAGATTTGCACAGCCATTCCTGCCCCCAAACCCATACCAAAAATGGGGCCAAATAAGCCTACAAGGGTTCCACCAGGCTGCATGGCAGGTTCAAAGAATTGATCGGCAAGGGGACCTGCGATCGCATATCCGATCGGACTACTCAACTGAGTCAACAGAAAGCGGGTGGCAAATACCCGTCCCTGCACCTCTGGCTCCACCTTTGACATCCAAATCGCTTGATTCGCACTGTCTGGAAATGGAGAGCAGAATCCAGAAAATAGGGCTGTGCCAATTTTGGTAGCTATTTGTTGCGCTAAGGCCAAAACAATAATGCCTACCTTCCATAAGGCACTGGCAATCAGAACACTGTGAATCCGTCGCTTAGGACCACCCCAAATGCTAAGGGTCAGTCCGCCCAGTAGACCACCCAGCCCAAAGAAAGCCAGCAACGTTCCCCAAACGACTGAATCATTGCCACTCCGGGCTAGCACCATCGCTGGCAGAATGGCGAAGGTTGCACTGCCAACGAAGTTATTGATCACCCAAAAGCTGAGCAACGCCATTAGGCTAGGCCGACCCCAAAGGTACTGGAGGCCGAAGGTCAGCGTTTGCCAAGGTGCTTGCTGCTCATTGGTTCGCGATGACTCTGGAGGCCGAGAGATGTGAACCATTGCCAGACTAGCCATGGCAATGACAAAGGTGGTGATATCAATGGCGAGAATACCTGCGAGCCCAATGTTGGCATAGAGAGCACCCGCTAAAATTGGCGCTAGGATGAAGGTGCCCGATGTTCGCACAGAACCCAAGGCTGTGACACGAGCGTAGTGCTGTTTCGGAACTATCAGTGTTAAGGAAGCGGCATAGGCTAGCCCCTGGATATAGCCAAATAGCCCGTTAATGGCGCCAGTGAAATAAAGATGCCAAATCTGTAAGTGTTCGGAAAGGAAGAGAGCCAATAAAGCAAGGGTGGAACATCCGGCCACGCAGTCACCCAGCAGCATTAAGTACTTGCGGGAATAACGATCAACCCAAATCCCCGCAAAGGGTGCGATCAGTAGTCTAGGTACTTGGGTAAAAACCATAATGAGGGAAAGAGGTGTAGCTCGTCCGGTGATTTCCCAGGCCCATAGCGTGGTTGCAAAGTTGGTTAGTTCCGAGCCCAGAAGAGAGGCAAATTGCCCCAGCCAGATGATGAAAAAGGTATGCAAAGGGGCAGCTCCTGAATACAGGCTCCGGTTTTCAATCGATGGCGATGGAAAGCTTAACTAGCTTAGAGGAGGGATGGCCTGCTCTCTAGAGATTTTGTGGCGAAAACACATTATTTTTGCGCCCAAAACGCATTTTCTGTGGAGGTGCTCCAGCGGATTGTCTGGAAATGAGACCAGCGTTCGTTATTTCTAGCGTTTGCGAACTAAAGTTATGCCATCTGCAATACCTAAAGTGCTGATATCTACACGCTTATCTTGATAAAGAAACTCATTGAATGCTCGAATGGCTCTAGTATTGTGGTCTTGCACCATGGGTTGAGCAACTTTGCCCCCCCAAAGCACATTGTCAATGATGATCAGCCCTCCAGATCTCAGAAGCTGTAAACATTGCTCATAATAAGTGGGGTAATTTGGCTTATCGGCATCAATAAACGCAAAATCAAAGGAGCCGTTCTGGCCCGATGAGATTAACTGCTGGAGGGTTTCTGAGGCGGGAGCAATCCTCATATCAATTTTGTCTGTGACGCCAGCTTCTTGCCAGTAGCGACGAGCAATGGTTGTCGTCTTTTCGTTCACATCGCAGGCAACGATCTGACCCATCCAAAGGGTGCTGTAGCCAGTAAAGGTGCCAATTTCAATTCCTTTCTTGGCTCCCATGAGTTGGATTAACAGCGCCATCAACTGACCTTGGTCGGGGGCAATCTGCATCATTCCGTCACGACGTTTTGCGGTTTCCTGTCGTAGTTGGTTAAGCAGCTGGGATTTTCGTAAGGAGATGGATAGCAGATAGTGGTAAAGAGGATTGCTGAGGCCGATGTTTTTATGAATTCGGTGCTTCCACATGCTTTCTGGTTTGGGGCGTGAGTAACTGCTGCTTGAGTTCGTTCAGGTAAAGTTCGGTGCCGATGGGTCCGGGTAAACCTAAACACAGATAGGCAGGAATAAAGTAGACTCGCCCGGCTTTGCTGGCTTTTAGAGATTGTGCGATCGCATTTTTCTGCCATGCCTGTTTGAGCGGGCTGAGCTGATTGCGGCTGAATTCTGTGCCCCTTTCTTTAGGGTTGAAGTTATGGCCAAACAAGATAATTGAGTTAGCGGCATTGAGCTGCGGTAGGGTCTCTGTGGAAATAGTGGGATGTTGGGTGGCCTCAAGATCTCGGGGGGTTAAGCTCTTCGGATAGACAAATTGAAAGCCTAAGTCTTTGAGAAATGTACCGCAAAAGCTGTTGGTGTGGCTCATGATGGTAAAAGACTGGGCGTCGTCAGAGCTGAGCGTCAGCACTTTGGGATGGTCTTTGACAATAGACTGGAAAGCCGTCTGAGCCGTCCGGGTTTGTTGCTGGATCTGAGCTGTGAGTTGTTGGGCGCGATCGCTCCGATTCAGCGCCTGGCCAATCGCTTGCAAATTCGTTTTGCCGCCCCTAATCTCAAAACTTAGGGTTGGGGCAATCTTGGTGAGTGCTTCGTATTGGTTGGTGTTGTCAGGGGCTAAAATCAGGTCTGGTTGGGCTTTGACAATCGCCTCGACTGAAGGTTGATAGGCTAAACCCACGTTGACGGGCTGCGTTTCGACACGATTACCTAAGTAAGGAATCTGCTGACTGGGATTGTCATAATCTCCCTGATGCAGTGCCATATGATCCGCGTAGCCAACGGGTTGAGCACCCAAAGCTAGAACTTGTTCAAGTAGATAGGGACCGAGGACAACGATTCGCTGCGGTTGGCCACAAACCTTAGTTTTGCCCTCTCTGTGGGGGATGGTGCGACAGTTTTCGGATTGAGGGGATAAGGGGGTGTTCTTGGACGGCGCACTTCGCTGACAGGCCAACAGACTTCCTGACAACATGACTAAAAGCAGGATTTTAGAAAATGACATCAAAAGCTCACTGATACTGAACCTAAAATTGTGAACGGGGCACCGGGAGCATTCCCAAAGGTCCGGGAGTTATTGGTGCTGGAAATGTACTCGATATTGAAAAGATTGGTGAAATTGAGGCCAAATCGCCAGTTATCCCGCTTGTAGAACAGCGCTGCATTGGCCAGGAAATAGTCGCCGACCCGATAGGTGTTGGCGTTGTCGCCAAAGCGATCGCCGACATAATTAAACCCCACCCCAAAGCCCAGCCCTTCCAAATCACCCTGCTGAATTTCGTAGGTTGTCCACAGCCCAGCGCTGTGGAGAGGAGCGTTGAAAAGGCGATTGCCTACCGGGATATCATTGTCTTCAGTGACTCTGGCGTCAGTGTAGGCATAGTTAGCAATGACGTTCCAGCCTGGTAAAATCTCTCCAGCTATATCCAGCTCAACGCCTTGGCTGCGCTGTTCTCCAGTGGCGATCGAAAAAAATGGATTGTTGGGATCGGTGGTGGCTACGTTGCGCTTGGTGATATCGAAGTAAGCGAGGGTGGCAAACATATTGCCGTCTAAGAATTCACCTTTTACTCCCACCTCAAATCCAGAAGCTGTTTCTGGTTCCACAGAACCGCCTCCAACAAGCTGACCAAAGCTGGGGGTAAAGGATTCAGAGTAGTTGGCGTAGAGGGAGACGGTTTCGATGGGCTTAAAGATTAGACCAATTCTGGGGCTCAAAGCCTGGTCAGATCGATTTTCACTGGTGTTTGTTAAGTTGCGGAAATCAACACTGTCATACCGTAAACTTCCCACCAAAATAAATTTATCGAGGAAACTAATTTGATCCTGGATAAAGACACCAATGCGGTCGGTTTCACTGTCAAAGGCAGGGAATGGCGGTGTCGTACTGAGGTCTGGCCTCGGCACTGCCCCATAAACTGGATTGAAGATATTGAGGATAGTAGGTGTATTAAAGTCTATGCGAGTAAAGGCTTCGTCAAACCGATTGAAGTTGAGGTCAAACCCGACTAAGAGCTTGTGCTGCAGGGGGCCGGTTTTAAAGTTGCCTTCCACATTGGTTTGAATCGTGTAGTCATCGGAGTGCCATTGGCGATCGGCGAAGAAGCGCGTAATATTGCCCGTGGCTTCATCCACACCAAAGGGTAAGGTGGCTAGGTTGAAATAGTCTTGAGTAACGTAGCGGAAGCCGTGATTGAGCTTCCAGTCATCGCTAAATTGATGGACAAAGTCGTACCCCAGCGTCAGAGAACTTTGTTCGAGGAAGTCATCTGGTTCATTAATAATGCGATCACGGGGTACATCGAAAACGCTAGTTCCAAAAGCTGGGATGCCGAGATCAAAAGGATTGGTTTCATCAATGTACTCTAACCGCAGGGTTAGATGGGTGCGATCGCTAATATCCCACCGCAGCTTGGGAGCAATAAAGAAGCGTTCGGTGTCCCTCTCAACATCCCGGAAGCCGTCTTGACGAAAATATGACAGGTTTAACCGATAGCTAAGGGATTTATCTTCTGTGAGAGGCCCGGTGATATCCAGTCTCGGTCGCCAGGTTCCTAGATTCCCGGCCTGAAATTCAAACTCGTAAAACGGCTCAGACAAAGGTTCTTTGGTCACTAAGTTTATCAACCCACCCGGATCGGTTTGCCCATACAGCACTGAAGATGGCCCCTTAATCACCTCAATCCATTCGATATTGGCCGTTTCTTGCGTTCCTAAGTTGTCAGTGATGCGAAAGCCATCGCGCAAAATTGCGCCCCCAGTTGTTTGATCGGTCGTGAACCCTCGAATCGTCAGATTTGTAGAATTGCCGAAACCATCCAAACGGCCCACGATACCGCTCACATTCTGAAGGGCATCATCGATTCGCAAGATTTGCTGGTCTCGCAATACCTCTTGAGGCACAACCTGCACCGATTGGGGCGTGTCCAAAATCGACGTGTCGGTTCGTGTCGCAGTACTGGCGTCTGGAACGGTATATCCTTCCTGGATTTCCTCTGCAGTCACCGTAATTTCTAGGTCTTCGTCTTCTGAGGCTGCAAGTGTTGCTGTCTCTACTGCCAAGACTAACCCTGTGGATTTATTCTGGATCGAGACCGTTGGAGGTAATTCCGTCCCCACAATCTCAACCTGCACCTGATCTTCTGACAAAGGGGTCACACTGACTTCTGCAATACCTGTAGCAGGATTTGTCTGCCGATATTCCGGGCCATCTGGTAACGCTAACACCGCATTGAGAATCACCGCTGTCAATCGATTCCCTTCCGTCTTGGTTGTAGGAATACTTAGCGCATCTGCTTCCGTTTCCAGCACAATCGCAACTCCCTGCTCGGTGGGATTGACCTGTATCTCTGTAATCTGGACTAACGTTTCTTCAATCTGAGCCAGCCATTCCGTTACGCTTGTGGCAGGCTGTGGATTTTGAGGCTCTCCAGCCTCGCCACCCAGTCCGGGAATCTCAGACTCTTCAATAGCCCAGACTGGGTTTACCGCTATCATATTCGCCAGCGCAACAGCCCACAACAAAAAAAACTTGATCGATTTTCGTGTCATTATGCCTTACCCACAACAGCCAGGCCACAGCCTTGCTAATGAAAATTAGTTTTATTAGTTAGGTGAGGGTATCGTAGCGGTAATTAGCGATCACAATCTTTGTGAAACCGACTTTTTTCTTCGCGAAACTGACAAATTGGGTATTGGGTGATTTGGCGTCCTTGAAAGCAGGCAGAATAGTTACGATGAGTAGGGTTGAAGGCACCAAAGGTTACAAGCAGGTTGTAGAAAGATTTTTGGCAGCGACTGAATCAATAAACTTCAACAAGTTGCATCAGCCCTACTTAACCCATATTCCCAAAGCACCCAGCCATATATTGGATATTGGAGCAGGGATTGGCAGAGATGCTGCCGTTCTAGCCTCACTCGGTCACCAATTAGTGGCGGTGGAGCCGCTTTATGAGTTCCGCAAGGTCGGATTAGAACGCTACGCTTCACCTAGAAT
>JANQPU010000184.1 GCA_028285315.1 Acaryochloris sp. IP29b_bin.176 | reverse complement strand
ATATCTACTCCAGCCTTGAGTCAAGTACTGATGAGGCTTGAATTACAAGAGGATGAAGCAAGACATTTATTCAGAATTGGATAACGCGAATGTCAAGATCTAGCATCCCTTTGGGAATTTTTGGTTTTAGACCTTGAGGTTGTAGTTGAATTAAAAAACAAAAACGCCAGCATTACCGCACCCATGATCATAATGGTTTATAGACCAAAAAGACTGTTTAGGCTGTGCGGGGGCGATGCTAGCTGTTCGATTTGCTTTGACATAAGCCGAGGTCGTATCTACGCGACACATATTAGGCTTATCGCTGAGACTTAAAAGCCTTGATGAATTTCTCATTAACTTCCTTGCCTAAAGCTGCGTCGTACTCTGCCTTGGTTGCATAAGAACCATGAATCCAGGTAACTATGGAACAATGATCGTTGTCGTCCGTGGAGATAATTAGCTCACTGGCTCTGAAGAAGCCTGTACCTAAAGATAAGTCGATCCAGTGGTATTCCTTGCCTTGATGCTGTATTGAAGTCGCTAATTTGGCCTTAGTGTTGGGATGCTGGTAATCCGTTAGTTTCGTTTCAATCACCTTATTCAGGCAAGCTTCAACCTTTGGGGAAGCATTAACAGGGGCTGTAGCTAAGAGAAGAAACACTGAGGAAAGAAGTAGTTTTTTCATTTTTATAGCCTTTGTGCGGGAAAATTAATATATTTACGAGGGTTTACAGGTTGCCCTGAGTTAAAAACATCCGCTCTAGAAAAGTTTTCGACTACACCAAAATCAATATGAGGACCCGTAGAGTTCCCCGTGCTTCCTATAGTACCGATTACCTGACCAGGGCTAACTTTATCGCCAACCTTCACGTAATTTGTTTGATTGTGGGCGTACCAGGTTGCTAGCCCACCGCCGTGATCAACCAAAATATAGTTACCGTAATCGCCATACCATTGGCTTACTACAACTTCCCCACCGTCCGCAGCCCTAAATGGAGTACCTGCATCCCAGGCCAAATCAATGCCAGCATGATAACTGGTTCCCCCTTTTGTTGGGTGAGTTCTCCATCCAAAGTTACTGGTGACAACGTACTGTTGCCCCGCTAACGGATCCTTAAGGGTCCCAAGAGCTTCACCTGTTCCTTGCTGAAAATTGGAGTTATCAATATTGCCATTACTTGCCAACAACGCAGGATTACACCGCTGTGAATTCGTATTGATTGACGCCAACAGTGGATTCTGACCTGCATCCCCATTCGGACCATATTGAGCCAGAATTGCCGGGTCATTCCAAAGATGATGCTGCTCAGCCCCACCCGGCAGAGAGGTAAACTGCCCCCATCGAACAACCTGCCCATTCTCATAAACATGTTTTCCTAGTAGGTCATCAGCCGCTTTAAAATTGCCCGCCTCAATCAATCCAATAATGTCCGTCCCGACCTCTTCTCCAAAGTCTTGGATCAGAGCAACTGTTGCCTGATCGCGTTCAGCTTTATTTTCCGACCAGCCATCCAAGCCATAGCGTTCTAAGATGGTGTCTCTCGTCGAAGGAATAAATTGGTATTCGCCATAGGCCCCTGTCTTAGTATTGGGACCAATCTTTGTCCCTCTGTTCGACTCGCCCAGCGCAATGCGGGCAAGATACTGTCTAAGACGATGTTGGGGATCAGAAGGCGTTGAAGCACTGCCCTGATTATGACCTGCTTGACTGCCAGAAGCTGAGGCAAAGGTCTGTTGGGCCTGTTCACTGCCCACAAACCGCCAGTGCCACGGCTCAAAGTCCACCCCCTGACTATTGCCATCAGGGAACGACAACTCAAACCCATACTGACTCGCATTGGCCTGCATCCAGGCATATTCCGGTGTGTCAGCAAAGCTTGCTTCCAATCTGGGATTGGCATTCGTACCCACATCTACGGCC
>JANQPU010000183.1 GCA_028285315.1 Acaryochloris sp. IP29b_bin.176 | reverse complement strand
ATATCTACTCCAGCCTTGAGTCAAGTACTGATGAGGCTTGAATTACAAGAGGATGAAGCAAGACATTTATTCAGAATTGGATAACGCGAATGTCAAGTTGTATTGCAAGAGTTGATCTAACAAAGGAGATCCCACTTTGTCTGCCGCAGTTGGCTTATGGATGATTCATGGCAATCTTCAAACTCCGACGGTTTGGCAACCCTTAATAACGCAACTCAATCAAGCTGTTCGTCCTGATCTGTCCTTATCCATATTCTTAGAAAATCTCTGGGCGAGTCCAGGAGGATCTTTCCAAGAATGGGCGGCGCTTTTTTGTCAACGCGTTCAAACTCACACCATTCCGTCTCATTTTTTGCTGGGATATTCCTTGGGAGGACGGTTAGCTTTTCATGCCCTCTTACACCAACCTGAACTATGGCAAGGAGCCATTATTGTGAGTGCCGATCCAGGGTTGCGTTCGGAGCGCGATCGCAAAACCTGCCTTACTAGGGATAAAGTCTGGAGTAATAGATTCTTGCATGATAACTGGGAGGATCTATTGAAGGAATGGAATAGGCTACCCGTCTTTTGTGGACGAGATCCCGCCTATGCAGTTCTAGAAAAAGAATTTTCTCGTCCACAAATTGCCGAAGCATTTCAAAAATTTTCCAAAGGACATCAGGCGAATCTTCTACCGCAGTTACAAAAGCTAAACCTCCCTATCTTATATATTGCGGGAGAGGAAGACTTTAAATACTGCCAAATTGGTCAGATATTAGCTGATCATTGTCCAACTCTTACTTACCAAACAATTCCCGATGCGGGACATCGGGTTCCCTGGGAGAATCCTGCAGCAGTTCTGCTGAACATATGTCAATTCTTAGAACAGCATTAGCAATGATGGGTTTGACTGAACCACATCGTCTCAATGGCGGTTAGCGATGGCATTGGGACGCATATCCATCACTATTTGAGACAAAATACAGTCAGGTTGCCTATCATCATCAGTCATACCTTGAATTCGACATAAGAGATAGGGGAAAGAAAAATAACCGTTGGTATAAGTGGTGCACACACAACTCAACCATTCCTATATATTATGGTCTTGGAGGATAATAAAAGCTTAAAATCGCAGCCGATCAGCAAACTGCTAACTGAATTACAGAGTTCAGTTGAATGGGTTATTCATATACAAACCAATGCATAAATCATCCTTAGATACTAGCTTTAGTAGCAATAAAATAGTTCACGATTTACTACCTTTCGGCATCATTTTTCTGTTAGCAATTTTTCTGCTTTTCTATCAATTAGATGGTGAGAGTCTTTGGATTGATGAGGTCTTTAGCCTTCGAGATGCGGATCGCATCACATCCAATATCAGATTCTCCCGGCCACTCTATTTCTTCTTGCTGCACTTTTGGATGCGCTCAGGAACTAGTGAATTTTGGATGAGAAGCTTATCGGTTTTGTTTACATTAACAAGCGTTTTCTTAATCTACATACTAGGCCGTCGCGCTGATGGCAAAACAACAGGTCTTCTTGCTGCACTTCTATTAACGCTATCACCATTATTTATCAACCATGCCCAAGAAATCCGAATGTATGCATTGGGAACCTGCCTTGGGTTAGCAGGCACTTTAGCACTGACTCAAGCTTTGCAAGAGTATAAGTCTGCCCCCCTATTTGTATGGGCTATTACACGGTGGTTGATGTTTTTGACAGCTCCCTTAAATATCGCTCTAATCTTTACTGATTTTTTGTTAGTTGGCCTGCGATTTCTTCGATATCGTAAATTGTTGTTGACCTTTGGTGTCTGTTCATTATTTCTTGGCGCAGCCTGCTTACCCACCTTTCTAATTACGGCCAAAGGCAGCGGGGATGTATTGCTAACTTGGGCTCTGTATCAACCTCGCCCAGGTCTCAAGAGCTTACCTGGGATGCTGACACGATTTACCATCTGGTCTGTCAAACCCCCCTTTGATCTGTCCTGGCTAGGCTGGTTGATTAATGCTTATACCTTGGTATTAGTCGGCATTGTTCTTTTTCTTGCATTCACCAAACCCTGGAAATCCTCTATTGGCTGGATTGTATTATGGTGGTTCATCCCTCAGACAGCCGTTTTTGTTGTTTCCTATCTCACGAGTTCTTTATGGGTTGAGCGCTACTTACTATTTACAGCTCCCTACGCCCTGATCATGCTTGCCGCAGGATTTACTAGAATTTGGAGATGGAAATGGCCCATTGCTCTTGGTATCGTTTTACTCTACTCGATTGCTGTGAGCGGCGGTCTTTTTCGCTATTATGCCAATAACCATCGAATGGATTGGCGCGGTGTTGTCCAAACCATCTCGGCAAATGAGCAAGCTGGTGATCGCATCGCTGTCCATGCTAACCCTACTCTGTTTAAGTATTATTATCGCGGCTCATCTCCTACGCAATTTATGAAAATTTCGAGTAAAAAGAGAACGCCAGAAGAGATTGATCAAGCCTTAGAAGATATTCCGGCCATTGACTCACGCCTGTGGCTCACCTACGAGCATACTGCATTTGTCAGTGATGAGGGGCATGAACGCTTCCGTAAGGCAGTGGCTAATAAATTTCAGATCCAAGAACAGCAGGAGTTTTACAAAGTAGATCTTTTCCTAGTCGGCCCTAAACAACCATAGCTGCGATTGACTGCAATTTATTATGAACATACCTATATCGATAATTTGTACAAGAATTACAGATGATTCGATGTAACTCATGTGTATGTATGCAGTTTTAGAGGTACTGAGGCAAGTAAGCGCCCAAGCATTCTTCTTCCTGTCAGATTGGCTCATTATCCATATATAGAGAGATTTGTCAATGAAAATTGATGCTCGTACATTACCCGCAGATGAAGTCGTATCAGCTGATGTTTGTATAATTGGTGCTGGACCCGCGGGAATCACGATCGCCCGAGAATTCTCTAATCAGTCCTTTCAGGTTTGCCTATTAGACAGTGGTGGATTTGAGCAGGATGCGGAAACGCAAACCCTCAATGAAGGTGAAGTAATTGGCGATCCTTATCCCCCCTTCACCGAGACACGCCGCCGCCAGGTAGGTGGTGCGGCTCATCTATGGGAAGCGCAGTATGACTATAACCAATATGGGTTCCGCTGCTTGCCTTTGGACGATATGGATTTCGAACAGCATTCTTGGCTACCCCATAGTGGCTGGCCAATCACCAGGGCCAATCTGGATCCGTTTTATGAACGGGCACATCCGATTTGCAAAATTGGTCCCTATCACTACGATGTTCAAAATTGGCATAGTGACAAGGCTCAACCTCTGCCATTTAAGTCTGAGCGCTTACTGACCAAAATGAGCCAATACGGTCCCCGCGCTCCCTTTACCCACACTTATCGTGAGCAACTGCAACAGACCGATAATATAACTCTGTTGTGTTACGCCAATGTGGTGTCTTTAGAGACGGAGCTTACGGATATCGTCACCAAGGCGAAAGTTTGTTGCCTAACAGGAACACAATTTTGGGTCAAGTCCCGCGTCTTTATTCTGGCGACAGGCGGTATCGAAAATGCCCGCTTGTTGCTGCTGTCTAAAAACCATCATCCCCATGGGTTGGGCAATCAAAATGACCTTGTAGGGCGCTACTTTATGGAGCGCCCGATTCTCAGTAGTGGTTTTTTACAGCCTCACCATAAACGGTTGTTGGATCAGACGGCTCTCTACGACATTTTGAACGTTAGGGGAACGCCCGTCATGGGCTGGATCGGTATGTCACCAACGGTCAGAGCGGAAGAACAACTCTTGAATAATGGGGCTCAGTTATACCCCAAGCCCTTAGCAGTTCAGACTCAGGCTAGACAGACGTTGCGTAATTTGCTTAAACAGCTGAGTAAACGGTCTGTACCCAAGAATTTTGGGCAGTCTCTGCAAACTTCGCTCAAGGGGTTGAACTACATCAGCCAAGCAGGATTTTGGTCGGCAATCCGCCAGTTCCCCAACTTGAGGCGTGGGCAATGGTCTTATTTACCCTATGAAAAACGACGGTTTTCACAATTTGAAGTGATCTATCAAATTGAACAAGCACCCAATCCCAATAATCGAGTGGTACTGGGTCAGGAGTGTGATCGTTTGGGGTTACCTAAACCAGAAGTGCACTGGAAGCTGCAAGAGATTGATCTGCGCACGATCGAACGAGTGCAAGCCATTTGGCAGGAAGAATTTGCAGCAGCAGGGCTTGGTGATCTTGAGATTCTAAGCCGACCAGGCGATCTGAAGTACGAAAAACTAGCGATTCATCATCATATGGGCACAACCCGAATGCATTCTAATCCCCAGCAAGGTGTTGTTGATGCAGATTGCAAAGTCCATGGGATCAGGAACCTCTATGTAACGGGCAGTTCAGTTTTTCCCACTGTGGGGTATGCCAATCCCACATTGACAATTATTGCCTTGGCTTTGCGCTTGGCCGATCACGTAAAAGGGATAGTGTCAGCTTAGTGCGATTCTTGAGGCTCCAATCATGTTTAGGGTAATAGGGAAAAGAATGCAAAGACTAGAGTATCGATCATGTCACCCACAGAGCGGTAAGTCATATGGTTAAGGTTGGGATTCTTGGCGCGAACGGCTTTATTGGTAGACGAGCCGTAGAAATGTTGCTGGAGCGGGACTATGAAGTTGTTCCGATTGTGCGGAACGAATCCCGTATTCTGGATTTACCCTATACTGATTTGGATTGGCGGTTTGCCAATGCCCTGGATGAATCTGCTTTGAAACAAGCTTTTGTAGAGTGTGATATTGTTCTGCATTCTGTGTTAGGGAGTGCAGGGATGATTCGGGCAAGTGCAAAACCAGCCTACCGGGCCGCACGGGCGGTAGGTGTTCGACGGTTGGTTTACCTGAGTACGATGTGTGTCCATGGTCAGGCTCCAGAACCAGGGACAACGGAAGCTAGTCCACTGAAAATGCCTCAGCCTTTTCCCTATAGTAGTGCCAAAATTGCGGCTGAACGGACGCTGTTGCGGTTGCAGGACCAAGATGGAGAACAGAGGGTGGAAGTTGTCATTTTTAGACCTGGAATTGTATTTGGCCCACGCTCTCGCTGGATTGTGAGATTAGCGGAAGAATTAACCGATGGCCGAGCCTATGTAACTCGTGAGGGCCAGGGTATCTGCAATACCGTCTATGTCGATAATCTGATCCATGCCATCCATTTATCGAATGTTATTCAGGCTGCAGATGGCGAAGCCTTTTTTGTGGGTGAGGATGAAGCAGTTAATTGGCTAGAGTTTTATCAACCCTTTGCAGAAGCATTCGGGGTGGATTTAAGTGAGATCGCGCGCTTAGAAGTCCCACAATTTTCCAGTAGTTTCAAACAACGTTTGTCTCAACGGATTTGGGATTCAGTTGCCGTCCAAAGTATGCTGGCTAAAATTTCTGATAATCAGAAGGAGCAACTCAAACTATTACTCAGTGGTATGCTGCCCAAAAAGAAAAAGCCAAAAACGACCTTGCCCCCAACAGAAGTAGTGCGACCCAAAACACAACCCTCTGTTTCAAGGGAAATGGCTGCTTTACAGGCAGGATCCTATAAGCTACCGTTGGATAAAGCCAAACGAGTATTAGGATATACTCCGCTGGTGACCTTACCCGAAGCCTGTCAACAGTGTATTGTGTGGCTACGAGAAGAAGGGGGTATTCCAACAAATCGATGAAATTAGGACATAATATCCTTGGAGCTGATTTATTATGTCGTTGAAATCCTCTAGAAACAAGAATCTAAGAAATCAGTTTAATCGGACTTGGAGAGTGATTAAAACTGGGGGAAGTTATGTTGAGCAAGCCTTTTAGCTTCCTAGATACTGGCAACTGTGGGAGGGTGCTCAGATCAGTGATCTTTGGCTACGGCACAAAGCTTTAGGATTTCGTGCAGCAGACGAAATCTATGCCTGTTGAGTTTAATACACGACTTGGAAGTTTATAAACATAAAGCCCTGATACTGAGGATCTAAGCAGGCATCATGACCTCCAAGACTTGCTCTAATGATTGCCCCTGCTCCAGG
>JANQPU010000166.1 GCA_028285315.1 Acaryochloris sp. IP29b_bin.176 | reverse complement strand
CTTCGCTATGTCAGTGGTCAGGTTACACTTTATCGCATATCCCAAACCTAACCATCACAATACTTTCAAGACTTGTGGGTAAGGCATAGCGCTAGAGGTGAGTAGAGGGGCCAAGAGCATCGACATTGGTAAAGCCAACACCATAAAGCGGGGTAGCTGGAACACTGATACCTGTAATGCAGTAGAAATCGCTAATGTTCCTGCCGTTAAGCGCCGGAGGACATCAAATAGAGCGCCAATACTAAAGCTAATCGTTGTGAAGGCACCAAAAGCAAAGACCCAAGGCATCCAAAACGCTTGCAGGATAAAGACATCCAGGCGGGATACCCAGCATACTATTAATTTTTGGCAACGCTTAATCTGAGCCAGAGGCATGCGGTTCGGATAAGACCTGGATACTAATTGTCTCAGAAGGGTTAGAACCAGAAGCGCTGAGTTCTACCTCTAGAACGTCACTATACAGTCGGTCTAAGGCTTGTAATAACGATTGTAGGTGAGGTGTACTAGCACCAGAAGCATTATGAAGCTTATCGGTCAATCGACGCAGCCGTCGCCAAGTGGTATAAAGCTTAGCCACAGTATGTTCTAACTGAGAGGCCTGGTTCACTAAGTCAGCTGTGATATTGAGACAGCCTAGCCGTAAGGCTTCTTCCAGGCTGGACTCTAAATCGATAGAGTGCTCGTTCAGGGCTTGGACCTTACCAAAAGCCTCTAAATATTTCGCCAATTGTTTTGCTTCAGCGGTGGCTTGTTTCAGGGTATCGAGATCGGGGCTAGCGGACAGTTCAGATTGAATGGTGTGCTGATGGGCCTCTGGTAATTTTTCCAGTTCTTTGACTAAGGGTGCCACATGGCGAATGGGAATCGTATGGTTGGCCGCCTTAGTTTTAATTTCGGCAGGGACCAAATCGGAGGTCATCGTAGTCCACTCATCCGAAAGCTGTTGCACGTCTCGGGTGGTGATCCGCTCCCCCTGACGGGCTGTTTCACTGACCAATTCTTGGACTTCGGGGGCGGACTGGGCCGTTTTGACAAAAGCCCGCTTGCTAAAGTTATTGATGGAGTTGGGTTCTAGGTGCCCGGCGTCTAGGAGTGTATCGGCACTATTGGCGAGTTCGATCCAGCTATAGGCTTGGCTTTTACTAATTTCGTTATTTTGTAACCAGTGGAGAAAGCCACTGCCACGGCCTTCGCCCGTATTTTTCTCGCGATCGCGAATGGCGCGCAAAATTCGACCCCGCCAAATATCGGTCTGTAAGTCAAAGCGATCGCAAACTTCCCATGCGGCACCAACCTGTTGCTGGAACTCAAATTCAGAGATTCCCTCGTCTTCTGGATCAGGGACTTGTAAGGTAAATTCTCCATTGCTGATCTGTACTGATGTATCTTGCCCATCCTCTGATTTAGACCGTTTGACCATAACCACCGTTACCTCGTTGCCGACCCATTATGCCACGGGTCACCCATGCTGAAAGTGCCCCCTTCTATTAAGAACCCCATAGAAGCACTGCAGTCTCATGCCAATCCCTTCACAATAGAGAAGAGTGCATTTTAATTAGGAGCCATTGAATATGGCATATATGGGTGAGCTTGGGGCTGGCTCCAGTATTTATATTGAGAATCAGGATAACCAAACCGTTGTCACCGCGATCGCCTCATCACCAGGGCAACAACAACAAACTAGTCACAGTTTTACAACGGGCCGCTGGAGCACATCTCCTGAACTCTTTAACAGTCCTCTAGGCGTCGTGATCAAGCTAGGAACGGCTCAAGGGAATTATTATCTCCAAGTGCAAAGCCACCGAATTGCTCAAATTGAGACGATGCCGCCGCGACATACCTTGGAGTCGATCCCGTTACAACAAGTGGTACAACCCCCAACCCCTCCCATACCGTCGATGCCATCCATGCCACCGCTAGGGATGGGCAACCGGTTCATGAATTTGCAGCCCCTGCAAATGCGTATGGGCAATATGCACATGAGTATGGGCACAGCCGCTACGGTCACCCAGACGACGCACAATAATTTTTGTAGCCAGTGTGGAACGGCTGTGACTGCGACAGACAAGTTCTGTGCGAACTGTGGTCATCGCCTCCACTAAGGCTTGTTGGATTATCCTAATTCGGGTTAAGCCTATATTTGGCCTGTCTATGTTGATAGCGAATGTTATGGGTTTTCTAACTGGTCCACGTATGGGTCCTTAACAGCCAGCAACCTCAGAATGACTTCCCGATCCTTTGCAGACACATTACGGCTTTGAAAGAAGCTGCAACCTTGCGCGGTCAGGAAATTGCTACCCACGCCAAGATCACCAATAAATTTTTCGCCAACATAAAAATTTGCTCGCACTAAGGCTACGGGTGTGCCAGTCCACGGTGTTTCCCAGCCTGAAGCATGCGAAAGTACGAACCTCGTAATCTCTCCAATTTTTGTTTGATCCTGAATGGTTCGTATTTCCCGGTTCCTGTTGTCTGTGATGACAATGCGATCCGTTTGCGTCAGCCGCTGGAACTGCATGTCGGGACATGGAGTACCCCCTAAGCAACCGCTCAAACCCAGTGCGCATATAGTAAAGACAAGGGATCGACTTATAGGTTATAGAAAGCATATCAGGTTGGAACTCAACGAATTACCCTAAGCAGATAAGAGCCCAAGTTTGTCACTATTTTCACAGAGGAATAGAGATTTTAGCTTGTCTCCAACTCAGATTGGACAGATACCCTCGGTTTCTGAAAAATAGAGAGTAACACAGGGCCGAGTAATGAATGGTGAGCCTTACAAGTTAAACCAGCGTTAACTGCTAGAGTCTGACGCTGCTGGGGACTATAAAAATACATCGGTCCACCCAGCCCAGCTACATTTTGTTGATGACCCAATCTCCAAAAGGTCGTGTAATCAACCAGATAGAACTGACCACCAGGTTTGAGGACGCGACCAATTTCCATAAATACCTGTTGTGGATCGGGATAATGTAAAAAACTGATGGTGCTAAAAGCAGCCTGAAACTGATGATCGGCAAAGGGCATCGTCTCACTCGCCCCTCGAACAAAAATCAAGCGGGGGCGATGGCCGTTACTCCGGCGGGCCTGCCGCAGCATCTCTGGGGATAGATCCAGTCCTGTTCCCTGTAACTGAGGATATTGAGCTGCTAAGCGGTTGAGGAGCTTACCCGTTCCGCAACCAATATCCAGGACAGGAGTTGAAGAATTGCTGGGTAACTGCACATAGCTTAGTAGGCGTTGATGGATGGCCTGGTAAAACACCGTGGTGAACAACCAATCGTAATTGGGTGCCCATTGATCAAACACTCGGGTCTTAGCAGCTAGAACGTCAGCAGTCATTGTCAGATCAGCCCTTATCTATGGTCATACTAGCAAGGACGATTGGTTCGTTGTCTTTTTTTGAGGAAAGTCGTCGATAAAGGTTGACAGCTTGGGGAAGCAAACTGCTAAGATATTCGAGCCTGAAAAAAACACTGTTGCATTGGGGCGTCGCCAAGTGGTAAGGCACCTGGTTTTGGTCCAGGCATTCGGAGGTTCGAATCCTTCCGCCCCAGTTTTTTTAATACCGCTAATAGTTGGGGGAAAAGCAGATGCTTTACCTGGAGAGATGCTGACGGCATGATCAATCTACTGCCATGAGCTTATCCCTATCCCTACCCCAAACCTTGGCCCTTGATTTTGACGGTGTTCTTTGCAATGGTTTGCGAGAATACTTCTTCACCACTTGGCGAGCCTACGGTCGGATTTGGCCAACGTCATCCCCTGAACCGCCTTCTGGCCTAGCAGAGCACTTTTATTGTCTGCGCCCCGTTATTGAGACGGGTTGGGAAATGCCCGTACTGCTGCGCGCTATTTTGAAGGGCTTTTCGGAATCGCAGGTATTGGCCGACTGGGCATCCATTCGCGATCGCATCGTTGCCGAAGAAGATCTGGATCGGAAAAGTTTGAGCCAGCAGGTCGATGGCGTGCGTGATCACTGGATTGCTGCCGATCTAGAGAACTGGTTGGCTTTACATGAGTTCTATCCTGGGGTGATTTCTACCCTCCAAGCCCTCAGCCAGGAAATTGAGATCATTATTATCAGTACTAAAGAAAGCCGCTTTATTCATACCTTGCTGACGGATGCAGGGGTGAATTTGCCTCGCGATCGCATCTATGGCAAGGACTGTCGTCGCCCCAAATATGAGACGTTACGGCTATTAATCCCGGAGGTTGCTGGTCCCATTTGGTTTGTAGAAGATCGATTGGCCGCGCTAGAGCAGGTCAAGCAGCAATCCGATCTGGCCGATATTGGGTTATTTTTAGGCTCATGGGGATATAATACGGCCCGCGATCGCAAACGTGCCCTTCAAAATCAGCACATTCATACCTTAGATCTAGACCAGTTTTGCCAATCTCTATCGACCTGGATCTCTTAAGTTTTGTATTACCGAAGACCTGCTTAGGTAGGAATTAAGGCTAATACAACACCCGCAAATCCTGCTAGCAGCAGCACTAGACTACTTAAAGACGCAATAGCAAAGCCAGGCCCTCGTTTCTCTGCGGCTTGATAGTACCCCCAAGCATACAGTGCTCGCCCGACTACCCATAACAGCCCTAAGCCCGATCCCCACACAGGATTGAGATATAAGCAAAAGATCCATAGGGCAGGTAAGAAAAAAATCAACTGTTCCAGCATATTTTGCTGGACTCTGATAACTCGTTCAAAGTCAGGGTTACCAGACATTTGGGGGGCAGGAATGCCATATTTAGCGCGGGCACGCCCGACATTAATGGTGACTACAAAGTACAGCAATAATGCGAGCAGACTCACTAAAGCTGGCCAAGGTGACATAAATCATGCTCCTGTTGGTGAGATTTGGATAATCGTCTGGGAGATGTTCCCAAGCTCAAGCCTTACGGAACACCCGTTTGGGGAAGAAAAAATGCACAATCATGACAAGGACCATTAGGGTTAATGGCGCAGCGTAATAAGGCTGAGTGAGCATTATATTGGCAGTTCACATCACCCACACTGCCCGTTTTATTAATCGCCTCAGTGACCACTGGCTGCACATACAACGCAATGTGATGAAGTTGATAACGATTCGTTTGGAGCTGATAGCGATGGTGCCGCTCTAGCACGGTATATTGCTGGCCTTCTACTTCGAATTGGGTACCGGGTTGGGGACTGTCTTCTAAATAGACATATCCCAAGGATTGAGATGGATGACAGAGATGGATCTCAGTAAGGATAGTGTGTGGCTCCATACCCAGTGCCAGGCTGCACGTTTATGTTACCGTACATTTTCTACCCCATAGACTCAAGCGGCATGCCTCTTAGTAACAGCTCTACTCCGACCTTTACCCCCCCCCGGCTTCTAAACCAGGGGCTAGCGATGACCCTTTACACCAACTTGTGGTCTAGCCGAGTTTGGGAAGCGAGTTTAGAATATCCTCAGCCTCCCTATGTAGATGTTGTGTTTCAGGGGGCGAACGATGTTCCTATTTTTGCGTGGATGGCCATTCCACCAGGGGCTCGGGCAACGATTATTGGCACCTATGGCATTACCGGAACGCTGGAGAATCAATGGTTTTTACAAATTTTGGGCTGTAAAGCCTATGCTCGTGGGTATGCCGTCATTTTGTTTGATTGGCGGGCTCATGGTAAAACAGCTCAACTCTCTCCCACCCTTACCTCCGATGGTCTATGGGAAGGACCAGATTTCGTCCATATTGCCCAGCAAGCCCAACAGCAGGGATGCCCTAGCCCATTTTGGTTGACCGGTTACTCGCTTGGGGGACAGTTAGCGCTCTGGGGAGTGAATGCTGCCCAGACGATGGATTTAAAGATTACGGATGAGATTATGGGGGGCGCAGTGATTTGTCCCAACTTGGATGCTAATCGGTCCCTCACCTATCTCGTCAAACATCCAATTGGTCGATACCTTGAGCAGGCAATTGCTCGAAATCTAAAAGCTTTGGCATGGGATCTTTACCATACTTATCCAGGGCAACTGGATAAAATGGCCATCAAGCGAGCCAACAGCATTCAAGGTTTTGATCATGAGTTGGTGATTGGTCCATTGGGATTTGCTTCAGTGCAGGAATACTATGAGGCCAGCAGCCCTTTACCCTTCCTCCCTGATTTACAACGACCCACCTTAATTCTCTATGCTGAAGATGATCCGTTATTTGACCCCAGCCTACCCCGTGATCTGCAAGCGTGTGATAGCCGAAATCCTAAGCTGACAGTATGGTTAACCGCCAAAGGAGGCCATGTTGGCTATATTGCTAGTGCTCAAAGCCAAAGCGTCTATGGTGACCTAGATCCGTGGTGGGCGTGGAACCGTATTTTGGAGTGGTGGGACCAGTTCACTCCTAACCTTTCACAGATGTAGGTTGCATAATCGGAAGCCATTTTCTATCATGCAAAGGAAATTAATTTACCCGTGATTACACAGATTATTAAGATTGTTTTTCGAAAAAATTTACAATTTCTTCAATTTTTGATTATGCTGAGGTGGACTCAAGAAGCGTTAACTCATCTTTAGAATACGCTGTAGATTTAGGCAAGTGGGTGGGAAGGATGAAATTATCCTTGTTTATAATCTTTACAAGCATGTTTTAAGAATGAAGACATACTTCTTAGTAAATCATTGTTAACCGATGCGCTTGCCCCTCCTTCATATTGTCCACACTGAGCAGTTTGCATGAAAACCCGGATACTTGTAATTGATGATGATCCTGCGATCGCAGAGTTGGTTGCGATTAACCTGGAAATGGCGGGCTACGATGTTGCCCAAGCAACTGATGGGATCAAAGGTCAAGCATTGGCCGTCCAACTACTGCCAGATTTGATCATTTTGGACCTAATGCTTCCCAAAGTCGATGGTTTTACGATTTGTCAGCGCTTACGGCGGGATCAGCGAACTGCCGATATTCCGATTCTGATGTTAACGGCCCTCAGTCAAACCCAGGACAAGGTCGAAGGATTTAATGCTGGTGCCGATGACTATCTCACCAAGCCGTTTGAGTTGGAAGAAATGCTGGCCCGAGTGCGCGCCCTGCTGCGCCGCACGGATCGGATTCCCCAAGCTGCCCGCCATAGCGAAATCCTCAGTTATGGCCCTCTTACCCTTGTGCCTGAACGGTTTGAAGTTCTGTGGGTAGATAAAGTCATTAAGCTGACTCGTCTTGAGTTTGAGCTGCTACACTGCCTGCTCCAGCGACATGGTCAAACTGTCTCTCCCAGTGAAATTCTCCAAGAAGTTTGGGGATATGATCCCAATGATGATATTGAAACGATCCGAGTTCATGTTCGCCATTTGCGCACCAAGCTAGAGCCGGATCCCCGTCATCCTCAATACATCAAAACGGTGTATGGAGCAGGATATTGCCTAGAGTTGCCTCACACGGCAGAAGCTGAGAATGCTGAAGCCAATAATGAGGAGAACCAAGCCTCTGTCACCTAAGACGACGTTTCACTAACCGGTTCATCAGGTAACACGTTTTCAGCAATTACCGCCTCAACAGATGTCTCAGGTAGTAAGCTCGTATCGCTAATCGGAAAGCGGTTCATGAGCTGCTGTGCTCGTCTGGCATTTTTCTGTAATGCCTGAGCAAGATGGGGCACATAGGGAATTTGCGAGAGCAAGTCTACTGTTCGCCGCAGAATACGCACCAAATCCCCTGCATCTAGGCTTGTGGCTTCGCAGAGATCGCTCCAACTGAGTCCTAATGCCCATTGTTCTACCAAGCCAACCAACTCAGTCTCTAAGCAAACGGTAAAAGGAACCTCATAGCGATGTTGCTTTTGAATCAGTTGTCGTCGCAATGGGCGTAAGGGTTTGATAGCTTGTTGAATCGTGGAGCTGGGACGGAATTTTATCCAAATATCAGTACGCGTGTTGTCCACCACTAGGGCAGCGCAAACTGCAGCCAAAACGTGAGGGTCGAGGGTGTTTAAAGCTTGGGAATGAAACGCTAATCCCAACCAAAGTTCATTCTCTCCTCTAAGCGCTGCTGTGATTTGACCTAGCTCTGTGGGTCTTAGGTCCTCCAACCCTTGGAATTGTCTTAGGATTTCTACCAAAGCGATGAACGCTTGCCACTGATGTTGAAATTGACGATTTAATTTCGTCTCTCGATCGTGGAGTTGCTTCTCTAGCGTGTTTACCCGTCGCTGCCACCGGAGAAACTTGCTGTGATCCTGGCGAGAGGCATGGGCTGGATGTTTCTGTATTCGAGATTCCACAGCTTGTAACCGTTGGTGTTGATGCGTTACTTCTGGTGCAGGTTGCCAAGTACTATCAGGAATCTGTTCAGCAACTTGGAGGCTGATGGTGTCTCCCTGTGTTGACTGTCCCTTTTTAGTCAGAGATGGAGGTACCGTTAACTCTTGTACACATTCGGGGCGATCTAACTGTCCATCCAGATGAATCACATCACTACGAGAGATAACATACCAGTGATTGTCTTGACCCAAACAGGCAAGATAGGGAAAATGACCAGGGCTCGGTATGGTAGCAACCAAGGCGCAAGCAATGGGCGTTTCAGATTTGGGTTGGGCCAAGCTCAACACGGTTCCCGATTCTGTATGATCTAGCAGAAATGCTAGTTCGCTGGTGCGCGTTTCCTGGGCCTGCTGATCCAAAATTTTCAGCAGTCTACGTTCTTCTTTGAGGCGCTGCTGTAATTTTTGGTAGCTCTTTAAAGCCTCTTCGTCAATTGTTCCGAGCTTATTCCGTAGCTGAGTCAACTCTTGCTGCAGATCTGCGATCGCCTGTTTTTGCGGTGAAAGTTGAGCGCTGGCAATATATTGCCCAAAGCTTTTATTAATTAGCCCTTTGGATTCATCAAGAGTATGAGTTTGTAGCAAATTCAGTACCATGCCGTAGCTGGGGGTAAACTGGCTGACCAATGGATCAGGCCCAATTGTGGCTAGGTAAGCCGCTTCCTGTGCCCCCTCAAAAGGCGTCTGTACTGTGATCACATAACCTTGATCATCCATGCCGCGCCGCCCCGCTCGGCCCGCCATTTGCAGAAATTCGGAAGCGGTTAGTAAACGATGCCCTAAATCAGTCCGCTTGGATAAGCTGGCAATCACGGTGGTGCGAGCGGGTATATTGATCCCTGCAGCCAGGGTTTCAGTGGCAAACACCACCTTGATCAACCCCGCTTGAAACAGTTCCTCTACCCAAGTCTTCCATTGGGGTAACAGCCCTGCATGATGAGCTGCGATGCCATGGGCGATCGCGATAAACTGTTCAGGCCGACCGACATCTGGATGTTGTCGCCGAAAATTCTCAATCTGTACCTGCATCTCTTTTGACTCAGCAGGGTTAAGGAGGTTGAGGTGGGCAGTGGATTGAACCGTGCGATCGCATCCCTTGCGACTAAAAATAAAATAAATCGCTGGTAACATCGCTCGCTCCCGCAATTGCTGCAAAACTGCGATCACATCAGGACTATCGGCTCGACGTTGGTGGCGATGACCATGATGTTTTTTCGCCTGTGCTTTCAACCGTGGGTTGAGTGCTGTCTGCTTTTGATTCAGTAGCGGAAAGAGTCCCTTAGCATTCCCAAAAAAATAGGCTAAAGGGACAGGACGCCAATCCGACTCAATGAGTTGAGTCGGACCATGAACCCAGCTCATCCAATCCACCAGTCGCTGGGCATTGGCGATTGTTGCCGATAACGCAATTAGCTGAATCTCCGGTGGGCAGTAAATAATAGATTCTTCCCACACCGTCCCGCGTTGACGGTCATTCATGTAGTGACATTCATCCAAAATGACCGATGTCACCCCTTGCAAGGAGGTATTCACCACTTCAGTCAGCGTGCCATACAGAATATTGCGAAAAATCTCTGTTGTCATCACTAAAACGGGGGCTTCCCGATTAATCGAGAGATCTCCCGTTAATAGTCCGACTGCCTCGGCACCAAACATCTGCTGAAAGTCTCTCAGCTTCTGGTTCGAGAGAGCTTTTAGTGGCGTGGTGTAAAAAACGCGCTGCTCATTCTGTAAAGCCCGATAAATCGCATACTCACCCACCATTGTCTTACCCGACCCTGTGGGTGCCGAAACCACTAGCGATTGGTTGGCATCTAGAGCTGCAACCGCTTGCTGTTGAAACTCATCCAACTGGTACGGGAATAACTGCGGAAATTCAGGTACTGAAATGGGCATGCCCGCTCACTCGCTAAGACCAACATTAGGGATTACTCCCCGAGCTTAAGCATAGTCTTTTACCCAGTCAGGAATCGTCTTATTTGACTAAAACTTCCCCATTCAACATTCGTTGAGCCGCTTCCAACAAAACTTCTTCCAGGTAGGGCTTCGTGAAATATCCTTTTGCCCCTAGCTCTGTGGCCATTTGTTTATGTCGAGCTGCCCCTCTGGAAGTCAACATCGCTACGGGTAAATCCTGCAGATCATCATCCTGTTGTAACCGAGACAGCAGCTCTAACCCATCCATACGAGGCATTTCCACATCACAGAAAACTAAATCACAGGGTAATCCTGAGCGGAGTTTTTCCCAAGCTTCCTGGCCGTCACGGGCTTGTTCCACCCGATACCCCACCTTATTGAAGGTCATAGACAACAGTTCTCGAACCGTGATCGAGTCATCAACAATTAGCACCATCGGATCGGTATCTTCTTCTACTTCTGTGTTCTCAAGAATACTCTTCCAGAGGTTACTGTTCACCTCTAAGCGATCCAAGCACAGATCGACCAATTCCATCACATCAGCAATTGCCATAATGCCGCCATCCCCTAGGACAGTGACCCCAGCAATGCCCATGGGTTTGGGGACAGGTCCAGCTAACTGTTTAATTACAATTTCTTGCTCAGCCAAAACCTGCTCAACTTCGATGGCTACCAGATCGTCTGCACTCCGCAAGATCACAACCGATGCCATGCCATCGTCCTTGGTATTACTAGTGCTATAGGATGTGTTGCGCTTAAATCTTCGACTATAGACCAGCAGATCTCCTAAGGGTTTGCAGGGCAGCTGTTTATCTTGCCATGTCACCAGTATCTGACCATCTGCATCCTGCTGTAATTGTTCCTTGGGAATATCAATTACATCCTGCACCCCATCAATTGGAAACGCAATTTGAGCGAAATGATCAATACAGCACAAAGCTTTTGTAATACTCAGGGTCAGGGGAAGTCGAATCGTAAACGTAGTTCCCTTGCCAATACCTGAATCTGTATTGATAACCCCTCGAATCTCATGGATACTGTTGCGAACAACATCCATCCCCACCCCTCGACCAGCCAAATCATTGGCCTGATCTTGGGTCGAAAAACCTGACTTAAATAACAAGGCATAGGCTTCTTGACGGGATAGGTTGTCGGCCTCATCTTGGGTCAATAAATTTTTCTGGACGGCCTTTGCTTTAACTCGCTCAACATCAATCCCAGCACCATCATCCGTGATAGAAATAACGGCCTGATTCCCTTGATAAAAAGCCCGTAGTTTGATGATGCCTTCTTCTGCTTTACCCAAAGATTGGCGGATATCAGGAGCTTCAATGCCATGAAACAGAGCATTGTTTACAAGATGAGTTAGTGGATCATATAACCGCTCTAAAATGCTTTTATCGATTAAAGTGTCACGACCTTCTAATTCCAGTCTGGCTTTTTTACCACACTTCATCGAAATATCACGGACTGCCCTGGGCAATCGTTCTGCCACTTGGGAAAAGGGCACCATCCGTGATTTTGTGAGTCCTTCCTGCACTTGAGTCGTGATTTGACGGAACATCCGCGTCACTTGTTCTGTTCCCCCAACAATAAACTCAATATCTGATGCAGCTTCACGCACACGAACAATGCGCTCAATCATCTCTTGGGATAAGGTATGAAACCCTGTGAAACTATCCATTTCTAGGGCATCAAATTGCTGGCCAGTAGAATGATTTCCAAAGTTGTCATTGCCGCCTGTAACCACTTGCTGTTGGCGACTACTCAACAATGAATTTTCCAACAAGGAGCGCTCATATAGATCTTCCATATTGCGTCCTAAATCATTCAATTGTTGGACCTGCAACAACAAATTATCCAAAAACTGTCGTAAACGATTTTGGCTATCTTCCAGGGAGTTACGGCTAACCACCAACTCACCAATTAGGTTCCCTAGATTATCCAATTGCTTCACAGGTACCTTCATGGTCTGTGAAATGGCACTACCTCGTCGCGCTGGCTTAGTGGTTGTTCGCTTCTGTGACGATTTAGCTTTGGCCTTGGCTGGACGGCTAGGCTCTTCTAAAAGTTTTTCTAGATCATTAAAGTCATCATCTGGTTTCGCCGCTGCAGAGGGAGTTTCTTTATCCCTTGGCGCTTCTATCAACAGGGAGTCTAAGTTGGTAAAATCATCTTCTACAGCAGCGACAGGTGCAGTGAATTCGGAATTAGTGTTTGCGTCAAAGTTTAACGCGGGTTCGTTAAACAAGTCATCCAAAAATGAATCACTCTTATCCCTATCAGTTGAAGGTTTGGTATCTTCTTCAGCAAATAAGCCTAACCAATCCTCAGCGTCAGACTCCGTTGAACTAGTATCTCCCAAATCACCGAAGTCTAGCGCAGGCATTAAATCAAGCAAGGCAGCTATTGGCCTCACATCTGCTGCGCGTTGAGCTAACACTAAATCTCTTGCTTCTTTAATGTTGGGAACGATAACACCTGCAAGCGTCGCAAAGGAATTATCAGGATGGGCAACAACCACACCTGCCACCTCCAAAAGTTCAGACCAACCTTTCAGTTGAAACTCTTGTCCTACTTGAGCAAGCTCTTGACAGATGTTTGCTAACGCTTGGCGATTTTCTGATGTATCAGGCTGTTTGAATAACCCTAGTATTTCTCGTAAATGCTGTAGAACATCGGTTTGGAAAATTTCAAGGCATCGTGCATCCAGCACTTCAGGTTTGGCAGCAGTTACTTTTTGGGGAGTCGGTGCAGGACTGTCACTTAAGATTGAACTCAGATCAACTTCTGGACCTGCTATCTTGACTAAATGACTATTGATCTGAGAAAAGACAGGTCCTATCTCTGAGAGAGTCTTTTCTGACAGCTCATCCGACAAGCTAAAAGCCTGCTCTAATTCTTCCGTAAGAACGTGGAGAGCGTCAAAACTCTTAAATAGCAAAGACTCAAGCGTCTGATCAACAGGGAGTTGATGTTCTTTTAAAACTTTGAAGTAATCTTCCAAACGATGGGAAATGTGCTGCATGCTGTGGATGCCCAGCATTGCAGCGCCTCCTTTCACTGAGTGAGCTGCTCGAAAAACCTCATTCAAAGATTCAGGATCGGCAACAACGGTCTGCAAATTCAGCAAACCATGCTCGATTGTATTGAGGTGCTCTTTAGCTTCCTCAATAAAGTAGACCATAATCCGCTGTTGTTCTGGCTGCATTACCATCTCCCCTAGGATTCTGTAAAAAGATAAGTCAAATTGATGATTTAGAAATTAGGCTACAAAGCCCTAGAATTCAGTGCCCTCAACTCTGAAGCGCTCCACAGAAGATTGAAGTTCACTGGCAACACTCACCATATTTCTTAGGGAGTCAGATACTCGTTGAGCTTCTTGTGAAGTTTCTTGGGCAGTTAACTCGACGGACTGCATCACTTGAGACACATAGCGTGATGTTTCTGTTTGCTCAGCAGTTGCTTTGGTAATTGAGCCTACTAACTGATTAATTTGGGATGAAACTTGAATGATGTCATCCAACGAACGTTTGGCTTGTTCAGCCCGTTGGGTTCCTTCGATAACTTGTTGGGTTCCTTCTTCCATTGCCATCATTACAGAGCTTGTTTCACCTTGAATTTGCAAAACAATCTGCTCAATTTCTTTGGATGATTTGGCTGCCCGATCAGCTAGTTGACGAACTTCATCAGCAACAACTGCAAAACCACGGCCAGATTCACCCGCACGAGCTGCCTCAATACTAGCGTTCAGGGCAAGTAGGTTCGTGCGCGAGGCAATTTGCGAAATCAAGCCAACAATTTTGGAAATTTCTTGGGAAGATTCGGCCAGACGCTTCACCTTCCGGGTACTTTCAGCCACTGTTTCTCGAATTTGGAGAATGCCAGCCACGGTACTTTCTACCGATTCTCCACCCTTTAAGGCTGCTTCTGTTGCCTTTTGAGCAACCTGGTCTGCCGATCGAGCACTTTCAGCGACCTGTTGAATAGAGGAGGTCATCATTTGGACAGAATTCAGCGACACTGCCAGTTCTTCAGCTTGCCGCAACGCATCAGAAGATAAGCCGCGAGCAAATTCTTCATTCTCAGCCGCGCCTTTGTTCACTTCTTGAGCAGCCACTTTGACCTGCTTAACGATCTTTTGTAGGTTATAAATGGTGAGGTTAAAGGAATCGGCAACAGCTCCTAAGATATCCGCTGTTACTTCTGCTTGAACTGTTAGGTCCCCGCGAGCAGCTCCTTCTACGTCATCCAGCAAACGAATCACTTGTCGCTGTAGGTCTTCTTTGGCCTTTTCTTGTTCTTCTGCTTTGCGTTGAACTTCGGCAGTCGTTGACTCAATAAAGCGAGTCATTTGGTTGAAACTGGTGGCTAACTGGCCAAATTCATCTTTAGAAAATTCAGTTGCCCTGACACTCCAATCGCCTTGAGCTACAGCGGTCAATTGAGTTTGCAAGTCATTGGTGGAAGACTTGATTTGCCGAGTCATAATTTGACCCAGTGCTAAAGTTGTTGCCCCCCCCGCTAAACCTGCTGCAAGTGCTCCTGCTCCCGTTGTGGCTAGAGATTGAGAGCTGATTTGGCCAGCCCCGACAACAGCTAAAGCTGAAACAACCCCCGCGGTTGTCGACATGATAATTTGCTTTTGCTGCAAAGAGGCATTGGTAAAAGGTGCCAGAACACCGCCTGGTCGTTTAGACAGTGCAGACCCTCGACCATCAGAAAAGAGTGCTCTCCCATCCTGGGAATCCCCTAAAAATCCTGACTGGGGCGACATTGACAGGTCAGAAGATGGAGGCAAATCATCCATAGCTAGAGCTTGGGTGTTCTCGGCTACATTGATCAGTCCCGTATCCCCGATCAAGTCCTGTTCATCCTCAGCCAAATTCAACAAACTTGGATCCTCTAGGTCAAATTCTGTAGCTGGATCAAAGCTACCTATTCCCGTACCTCCCTCTAATCCTTCCATAGATAGCTCTTCTGATAAATCAATACCAGACATGGGAAATTCAGTTTGATCCACTGAATCCAAGAAATCTAAGTCTGTAGATTCTGTTGTATGCTCTCCAGCTAGATCAAAGGGCCCTTCCCAAGAGTCTTCGCCCGCAGACGAAGACTGGATGGTATTTTCTGCACCGCTAATATCAGTAAATTCGCTTTGGATAGCATCGCTTTCTGAATCGCTGAAAATATCGGACGGCCGAGTATCTGAGCTTTCTGAGTCGGATGTTGAATGGTTCTTGTGCATGAGTAATGTATCGTCTTCTCCATCAGCAAAACTATCCGAGCCCAATGGCTGGCTGTTTGTATTCTCAGCAACCATAGGAGCGGATACGTAATCATCAAAGGGGTTTGATTCAACTGCAAACGGATTGTCATTAGCAGATGAAGTCTCACTGCCAGAACTTGTCTGAAGTGAGGGCGCGGTTCGGATATCTATTGCTTCACTAAATTTCAACTCATTCCCATTGGTCATGGTCAAAGCAGCACTGTTGCTATCAACTGGGGGCATCGACTCAGAATAGCTATAGCCAGATTCCAAGTACTGAGTTGAATCTGCCAAACTGTTGCGAGCACAATCAAGCAGTTCAGGATCATTGGTCAACTCAAGTACAGACTTATATTGTTGGTTAGCGATTTCATACTCCTGAAGACAACTATAGATATGCCCTCGGAGTAATCGCAGATTTGGGTCATCAGGATACTCTTCGACTAACTGGTCTGTCGTTTCTGCAGCTTCTTGATAGTGTCCCTTCATATAGTCACTAACTGCTTGTTGATAGTCCTGAGTGTATCGAGTACTTAATGACATCTGTCTGCTCCTGCCACTGGATAAGTCGAAATACTAACTGAAGCGAATAATTTACGAGTGTTTGCGATAGAGAATGTTCTAAAAACTATCTGAGATGAATTAAACCACTAAGATTGACCAAAACTAAGGAATTATGTTGAAGGTTATCTCCTAGTTTGACCCAGCTTATTGATACCCCCTATAGCCTAATTTAATTAAGTGGCCCATCGGGCAGATCTCAGAATGGCTTCTGGATCCAACAATCTCAAATATTGGTTGGAATCACCGAGTACCCATTCCCCTCTCAAGAAGGGCGCCATGTTATCTGGTGCACTAAGGGACGGACTGAGTTTGTCAGCTTCTAGCCAATCCATGTCCATCACTTTATCTACAGCCAACCCCACAGTGATTTCTTGGGATTCAATCGCAATGATCGATATTTCCTGGCAATCTGTGTCTAAGGGTTTGGGATGACCTAAAAATTGACCAATATCCGTTACCCATACAACCTGTCCTCTTAGATTCAGCACTCCCATGAGGACAGGAGACACATTGGGAATCGGTGTGATCTGGTCAGGAGCTAACGCTAGAACTTCTCGAATGCCTTGGGCTGGCAATGCAAACTCTTGGCCTGATTCTATAAAGAATCTTAAGAATAAGTCTCCTTCAGGGTTTTGTAGTTCCTGTAAGTTGGGTAGTTGATTAGAATCTGTATTTACAACGATATCTTGATGACTGACCATAAGGACCTAACCTTCTAGTAATTGCCTAACTGTGACTAGTAGTTCTCTTGGTTGTATCGGTTTGGTCAGATAAGCATCTGCCCCTTGTTTCATCCCCCAGTACCGATCAAATTCTTCTGTTTTTGAGGAACAAATTACAACTGGTACATTTTGAGTTGTTGGGTTAGACTTTATTTCGCGACAAACCTCATACCCATTTTTTCGCGGCATGACGATATCTAGGACCACAATATCAGGTTGCGTTGATTGGATTTGTTCAAGCGCTTCTACTCCATCTGTTGCGATCAAGACAGTAAGTCCGATGTCTTCGAGAGCATTGCTCATCAGTTGTCGCTGTGTAATACTGTCATCAACTACTAAAACTTTTTGCATTGATTGCTACCTGACATCTTGGCTAGGGCTACTCACACTTAAGTATTGGCTGCTACAGTACATTTAAAAGCTGCCTAGATAATTTGAAAAGGGTAAACGTTGCTTACCTTATTGGTTTGCTTGAACCATGACAGCTAAGAACGAAGTCACTGAGGGTAAAATCCCCTGCGAACTTAGGATACCCTCCCTTAGCATGCAATTTGCCAATCTGTAGATTGTTTTGTTGTAGAGAAAGGATCAATGCCTTTGGAGTAAAAAGACTTACTCTGTATATGCAAAGAAGGGCTATCCTTTTGGGAACCATTGACTTGGGAAGAACTGTGTTCCCCTGTATAGTTGAGCATGTCCTTGGCTGAGAGTATTGGCTTAGCTCTTGAAGTTAGCTAATCTTGAGGAAAAGTGAAGCTTGACGATTGAAAAACTATATTGCTTTAAAAGCTAAGCTTTTATACTAAACAGTAGTTAAAGGAAGTTCAATCGATAGCTAAATCTAGAAAGCTGGACTTTCGGTATTGACTAAGCTCGGATGCAAGTAGAAATAGAGGGTAATGAGTGTGCTGTATCTCGCCGAAGTGCACAAGAAAACTGGCTTTATGGGTGCCAAGACAGAGCTAAAGCTTTTAGCCCAAAAACAATCTGAGCACAATTGGAGCCCTATTTCTGGCGAAGAACTGCTCCAAGCTGATGCTGCGAATGACTATAACGCAGGTGTTCTTGTGTTGGTCGAGATGGATGGTAATCAGCAACTGAAGAGCATTCAAGATGCGACGAGACAGCTGGTTGGCATCTTAAAGAGTTTTTCTCGTATGCGAGAGAAATTCAAAACGCAGGAAGAAGAAATTGAGGGGTGGAAGCAATCCTTAATCTACCAAAGCCAAGAATTAACTCGGCGTGAAGTGGATATGGAAGCCCGAGCTGAGGAAATACAAGAATGGGAAGCGGAATCCCAAAAAATCGAGCAGCAACGCCAAGAGTTTGAGGCCACTCGTGCCCAAATTCTCCAATTAAAAGAGCAGATGGAGCAAGATCGCCAGCAATTGGAGGAAGGCTGGGGACGTTTGCAGAATGCTCAGAATGAGGCACAGGCAGGTCTGTCGGATGAACAAGTGCGGCAGATTGAGCAATTGTTAGATCAGCTAGATCAAGCGATTGCTGGGGGGGCAACCAATCCAGATCACCTTCTAGCCAATATCAGCCAACAACACCATCAGTTAAATGAAGCATGGCGAACGCTAGATCAGGATCAAGCACATGCTCAACAACAGCAGGCGATACTTGATCAACAGCAATCGGAGTTACAAGCGGCTTGGCAAGAATGGCAGCACACCCAAGATTCTCTCGCTCAAACTCAATTAGAACTCAAGGTGCAAGAACAGTCATTCACCTTGAAATCAGAACAGAGAAATTGGTTGAGTGAGCAGTTACAAGCACAAACAACTCTCTACCAGAATCTCAGTCAAATGCAGGGAGGTGCAGGTGATCAGGCAGACGTTCACAAGCTACGGGATATGCCCATTGAAGAGCTAGAAGGAACCGTAGATAAGCTCAATAAAGAATTAGTGAAGCTGTCGAGTTTTGTGAATGACCAAGAAGAAGAGCTGAAATACCAACAGCAAGCTATTGAAGAGCTAGAAGCTAAAATTCAAAATGCAAGTGAGTATGATCAATTGAGCTTAACGGGCGAATTGGAGGATGAACGCCAGCATTTTCGTTTGCTCGATGAAACCTTGGAAGGACAGCGCAAAACATTACAAGAACGCGAAGCCATTCTGTATTTTCATCAAGATGTTTTGTATCAGCGGAAGCGATCGCAACAGAACAAATTTCATCAAACAGCGACGTTGGATCTTGCCCCTGTCCTTGAACTAGCAAAAGCCGAGCAGGCAAAGCATCAGCAGGCACTAGACAAGCTAAACCATGAGTTAAGTGATCTAGAAGCTTCCTTACAGGTCACTCGGAATACTGTAGAATCAACCTCCATAGATCAAGAAAACAAGCGAAATACCTTACAACAGCAAGAGCAAGACCTGGAAAATCAAAAAACGACTCTAGCTGAATTATGGGGCAAGATTAAAACCTCTGAGAACTTACTACAACCCACTCGAGATGTTTTAGATGCCCTGAAAGGGCAGATGGGAGCAGAAGGAGAACAAGATGGCCCTGCCGTCTCTACCTTGAATGAGCTAAAGCAAGTATTTATGGCAATCGGTCAAGGATAGCTAGCACAGCTTCAGAGCAGTGCAAAACAATACTATTCTGCTGAAACTGATGGGTGTTGCAAAATAATTGTTGTATTCAGGTTTTCCAGCTCCCGATTCAAGGAGATTGCAACAGCTCATCCAATTTCGCCCGCACCACCTGAATGTCTTGCCACATCAACCATTTAGGCTTTCCAGGTTCTGGAGAAGGATTTCTTAACAGGTAGGCAGGATGCAAGATGGGCATGCACAGATAATTCTGCCACGTTAACCATTGTCCTCTAATTTTGGTGATGCCCCGCTTATCTCCCGTGAGCCCCCGTACAGCGGTAGCCCCAGTCAGTAAGATAATCTTGGGATTCACCAGGCGAATTTGCTCTAAGAGATAGGGCTTACAGGCGGCTGACTCATCTGGCGTTGGGGTACGGTTTCCTGGAGGACGGCATTTGACAATATTGCAAATATAAACGTCTTGTTGAGAGTCTAGTTTGACAGAGGCCAAGATTTTATCTAAAAGTTGCCCGGCTCGGCCCACAAAAGGCAATCCAGTTTCATCTTCCTGTTGGCCTGGTCCTTCCCCAATGATCAAAATGGGGGCTTGAGGATTGCCACGACTCACCACAACATGGGTGCGACTGGGTGCCAAATCACATCGCTGACATTGCTGACAATGGGTGGTTAATTCTTCCAGGCTTTTATAGAAGCCTTGGGGAATGGGAGCCTGTGCATTGGTTGAAATTTCTGCGTAAGTAACAGTAACAGTCTCTGCAACTGTTTCGGATTCGTGCCAATCAAATAGATTTATTTGCTCTTCGTCAGGCATATAAACACTCTGAAATTAGGGGTCGAATCGCTGGGTCTGACATGCATGACTGGATGACTTAGGACCAGTCAGAGCCGAAAGAGAATTATTTCAAATCCAAAAAGCCGGTTTCCTTGAGTTTGGGGTTAAAGCGCAGCGATTCTTTCAAGCCACGCTGGTTTAAAATTTCTATAATCTCAGCTTCTAATCGACGAGCGGCATTTTTCAGAATTTTGAGTTGACTGCGCTCATCTAATTGGGGGTCTTGGTGTTGAACTCGCTCTTCATCGGTCATTGCGGCTTTAACATCAATGGCATGTTCCCATTGGTGTTGCTCAGCGCGATTACCTGGTACGGGGTTACCATTCTCTTGAATCCAGGCGTTACGGATTTCTTCTAGAAGTGTGCGGTTCGGGCGGTCAATCGTTTGGACTTTAAGCCAATAGCATAAACGAGGTTGGCGAATTAAGTGCTGCTTGAGACTGAGGTAGATATCGCGTGAATACCCTACATATTGAAGTGTTTGATCTTCTGCAAAAATGGCATAGACGCCGATTTTGCCTTCAAACTGTTGGGGTAGCATCCCTTCAGTATCGAGATAGGGGAGTGCTTCCAGGTCGGCTAGAGGCGTAACAAGATTCTCAACAGACATAATCAAGTTTCCATATAACCGCTCCATAAACATCTCCTGCCCGACTTAGGGAAGGTTGCCAGCTCTGGAGCCATTCCTAGTATGCAGTACTATCAGTCCCTAACGGTAAAAAGATTGTCAAGACTTCACCTTGGTGTTGATGCTGGCGGACGATGAGTTTTCCGCCCAAAATCTCGAAGAGATGCTTGGTGACCGGTAAGCTCAAACTCAAGTTGCCCGTCTCGGGTTGCAGCATCAATAAATCACCGATTGCTTTGAGCATCGGTAAGTCTGCTGCTGATTGTGGATGGGTCATGGTCTGATCAGATCGCAGTTCTAATTTGAGTTGATTGCCTGCTAAAGCAATTTGCAGCCGCATTTGACTTCCCATGGGTAGACGATGGCTCAGTTGCTCGATTAAGCCTGTTAAGACCTGTTCTAACATGTTGGGATCGCTAATTGCGATCGCAGGTAGTTGTTGAGGCATCTCTAGGTGAAACGAAAGGCTACGCCGATCCACCTGTTTTTGCCAACGGGATAAATTAGCCTGCAGGACCTCCTGCACAGAGATAGATGTTAGATGGGCTGCAGGCGTAGCTTCGGCAGTGGTTAACTCCATAGCCCTGAAGATTAAGCTAAAGCGATCAATTTGATCATGGCATTCCCGCCGAATTGCTTCCAGCCGTTTCAACACTTCAGCGGGTAAATCGGATCGTTTCAGCAATAGTTGAGTGAAGGTTTGAATGGTGGTGAGGGGGGTGCGAACTTCATGGGCGAGGGCTTTCAATAAATCAATTTCTGGACCTTTTTGAGAAGAGTGGGCTGCTGGAGGATCTTGGCTCATGTTCGATGGTGCAGTCGCCTTAATCTCTTTCTGACTAGATGACCGTTGGGAAGGGTCCGGCAAGAGCTCCGAAACATGTCGATAATTCTGAAGCAATTGGCGGCTAAATTGAAGGGGAATGCGATAGTGCGGTTCAACCGCTGGCCACTGTTGCAATAGCACATCAAAGTGTTCCAATTGATGAGGACGGGTAAGCTGAATCCGCGATCGCACATTCTGAATGACAAGTTGGACCGTCTTCGGTACAAACGAAAACTGAAACAGTGACCCTTGATTGGGTAAGGGTTTTAAAACAGCCACCCAACAAAATGAGGAAGTGAGCACTAAACAAAAACGCTCTGTCGTTTGTGGATCTGCCGGCAGTAAAGGAATCGTATTTGCAGTCTGAATAATGGACTCAGAACCAGTAGGATCACAAGGGGGTAATCGTAACGCTGTTCCGTGAGTAGGTGTCAAAGCCCAAGTATGGAAATTAGCAAATAATCCAAGATCCCTTAACAGAGGGATTGGACCCGTCAGGATCAAACCTTGAAGTGCTGGCTGAGACTCAGTACACTGTTTGATGATCTTCCCTGGGGAGACAAGCAACATCGATAGGATCGTGGCAATTGCTGCATGCCATTCAGGTTCACCATCGTTCGATGGTGCCGCAGGCCACCAATCTAACTCAGGTTCACTCTCCATAAATCCATCGCTAATCGTTGGCAAGACCCACGAATTCACGCTTGCAGTTGCCTCCAAGATTCTCTCCCTAGCTGAGTTTCCCTGCACCCTACTCGACGATAACGATTTTGCCTACTTTCCTCCAGTGGTAAAACCGAACGATCTGGGTGCAATATCCCTGCTTATTCGTCTCGAATCTTACTTGAATGGGGGAACCCCTCACACCTAGCCCTAACGGGCTAGAGGTCGTCAATAGCGTTAAGATAGTTAAACCTAATCCCCTATGATTGGATTAGAGCCGTGATTTTAGGTGCATTCATGCCTGCCTTTGCTGGAATCCTCGTTATGATCGGTATTCTAGGACTGCTGATTGCCGTCCATGAATTGGGTCACTTCCTTGCTGCTAGACTTCAAGGAATCCATGTCAACCGCTTTTCCATTGGTTTTGGTCCTATCCTGTGGAAATATCAGGGCGAACAAACGGAGTATGCCTTGCGTAGCATCCCGCTGGGGGGGTATGTCGGTTTTCCAGATGAAGATCCAGAAAGCTCTATTCCCCTCACGGATCCAAATCTAATGCGAAATCGACCAATTTTAGATCGGGCCATCGTAATTAGTGCTGGGGTGATTGCAAATCTTATTTTTGCTTACCTACTGCTCGTGACAGAAGTCGGTATCGTGGGTGTCCCAGGTGGTGTGCAATACCAACCTGGGGTATTGATTGCTCAGGTCGCGACAGATGTGAGTTCTGTTGCCGCTGAAGCAGGAATTCAAGCCAGAGATGTCGTAGTTGCCATTGATGGTCAATCCCTAGGGCAAGCGGAATCAGCCCGTGACTTCCTGATGCAATCTATCCAAAATAGTAATGGTCGTCCTATTCAATTGCAGATACAGCGGCAAGAACAAGAGCTAGAGATTGGCATTATTCCTGAACGTTCAGAAGATGGTATTGCCCGAATAGGAGTGCAGCTAGCACCCAATGGTCGCCTTGTCCGGCGTCCTATTCAAAACCTAGGCGAACTGTTCACCGCTGCCGCTAGAGAGTTTCAGAAAGTTGTTGGTTTTATGGCCAACTCACTGGGGCAACTAATCGGCAATTTTCGAGAGTCAGCCAGTCAAGTAGCAGGCCCTGTAGGTATTGTTGCCATTGGTGCTGACATGGCCCGCACAGATAGGAGTAGCCTGTTCCAGTTTGCCGCAATTATCAGTGTGAATCTGGCTTTTATTAATATCTTGCCTCTGCCTGCTCTCGATGGTGGTCAACTGGCGTTTCTCCTGCTAGAAGGTCTTCGGGGTAAACCCTTACCCAATAATATTCAAGAAGGTGTGATGCAGGTTGGGCTATTTCTGCTCCTAGGACTAGGGATGTTTATGATTGTGCTAGATACAGCCAAACTGATGATCTAAGAGTGGTCATGCCTCGTAGATCAGCCAAATCGCTAAAAGCCTTAAAATTACTGGCCCGGTTGAAGGACCTATATCCAGATGCCACCTGCAGTTTGACCTATGACACACCCGTCCAACTGCTGGTTGCCACGATTTTATCCGCTCAGTGCACGGATGAGCGAGTCAACCAGGTGACCCCTGCTCTCTTTGCCGCTTATCCTGATGCGCCAGCTTTAGCCGCAGCCGATCGCCTCGATCTTGAACAACTCATCCGATCCACAGGTTTTTATCGCAATAAAGCCAAGCATATTCAGGAAGCCTGCCAAAAAATTGTGAGTGATTTTGAGGGTCAGGTTCCGCGTGAGATGGACTTGTTGCTCACCTTGCCGGGCGTTGCTCGTAAAACGGCTAACGTCGTTTTGGCCCATGGCTTTGGTATCAATATGGGGGTTACGGTTGATACCCATGTCAAACGGTTAACGAATCGTTTAGGCTTAACCCGTCATCAAGCACCTATCAAAATAGAACAAGATTTAATGCAACTCCTGCCTCAAGAAGACTGGGAGAATTGGTCAATCCGGTTGATTTACCATGGTCGGGCCGTCTGTATGGCTCGGAAACCTACGTGCGACCGCTGTGCATTATCTGATCTCTGTCCTTCGGCAGGTAAGGTCACCCCAGTCCACTCCACCCAAAAGTAATTGAAATCTTTGCGAAAAAATCGACAAGATTCGTTAAGATAGAAAACACTGTTTAAATTTTCGATTGGACATTCCATAACTTCATGGCTAAAAAAGGCATGGTTGAGCGAGAAAAAAAGCGACAAAGACTAGTCGCAAAATACGCTCACAAGCGCCAAGCGCTACTCGAACAAATTTCTCAAGCGACCTCTCAGCAAGAGCGGATGGATTTGCATCGTCAGCTCCAGCGTTTACCTCGAAATAGCGCCCCTACCCGCTTGCGCAATCGTTGCTGGGTAACAGGACGGTCTCGTGGCTACTATCGGGATTTTGGTTTGTCCCGACATGTATTACGAGAAATGGCTCACGAAGGTTTATTGCCAGGCGTCACTAAATCTAGCTGGTAAAAAACACCGTGTTGTTTATTGCTCAAGTAGCAGCTTCCCTAGGCTTGAATCAGGGGAGCTGACTTTGCTTATCTAGAGTCTGCAGGATAGGTAGCGAATCAGGCTCTCTGCACCTACCTGACATCAAACCCAGCCCTATCAGGATTGTCCGCAGCAGGTATCAATTCCTAAGCTATTGAGTAGCAGATCGCTAACAGCGTTGGCCACGGCAAACTCACTATAAAAGCTTTTGGAGAAATCAAAGCTTTGCATTTCAGTTAAAATAGCGATTAGTAAGGAGCCCACATCATTTTCTCCTTCCATGCGCTGTCTTAAGTAAACGGCAGCAGCCCGCTGGGCGATTTTATGGTTAACTACTTCTGGTAAAAATTCTTGGTCGAGCCACGTATGCAGTGATTGTTGTAACCATTGGGCTTCCTGCTCGGGACTGCTACAAGGGGGTAGGGTTACGGCTGGAATCGGCTCAATCATGATTATTGATTCATTGCTTCTTGTACTTAATATAAGCAATTTTTTCCATTATGAAGTAGAACTCTGCAAATGGGAGCGACCATTTTGGATCACACGCGTCATATGTCCCAATCGATCTTCTAGCTCTTTGAGCACCTGCTCTGCATATCGATCGGCTTCAAGCTGAATTTGTTCGCATTCGGCTTGAGCCGCTTGGCGCATGGCCTCAATTTCTTGCTGGGTTTGGCGTCTGACCCGCTCTACTTCGGCAATATTCCGTTGACGCATGGTCTCAATTTCACCTTGCACCTGCTTACGCAAATGCTGGGCTTCCATCTCAGCCTGCTGAATAATGGTCAGTTCATCTGCAATTTGGGCCGCTCGCTGCTCTGCCGATTGGATCAGTTCTTCTGCATATTGATTGGCCCGATTGATAATATCTTCTTTATTTTGCAAGATATTTTCAGCAGCCCGAATCGTATCTGGGATGCTTCTTTCTACGGCTAAAAGCTGTGATAAGAGCTGCTCTTCATCCACCACAGTACGACGGGTGAGCGGCATTTTTAAGCCGTCTAGGACAATAATTTCTTCTAAGCGTTGCAGCTGTTGTTGCAGTTCTAATCCTTGAGATTGATGAGCCGCTAATCCGTTGGTGTAATCGGTGCCGTTGGCGGTGGTATCGACACTGAAGGAGGAGTCTTGGTGAAGCATTCTTCTAACTCGATGGCAACGTTTTCAGGAACAAGATGCGCAACTGATCCACCAAATTTAGCAATTTCTTTGACTAAGCTACTGCTTAGAAAGCTATATTCATTAGAGGTGGCCAGAAACACGGTTTCGATATGGGGAGATAAGCTGTGGTTGGTATGAGCCATTTGCAACTCATACTCAAAATCGGATAAAACCCGCAGCCCCCGCAACAGCACCTGCGCTTTCCGCTTTTGCGTATAAGTCACTGTTAGTGTATCAAACGTGTCAAGCTCTAAGTTGGCAAGGTGCTGGGTACAGTCTTGAATTTGCTGGAGGCGTTGTTGAACCGAAAATAAGGGCGCTTTATTGGGATTGCGGGCTACAGCAACAATCACCCATTCAAATAGTTTGCATCCTCGTTCAATAATATCGAGATGCCCTAAAGTAATGGGGTCAAAACTGCCGGGGTAGACTGCAATCATATTTTGGATGCTTGGTTGTGGCGATTATAATCTAATCTCTCCAAGTTTGAGATCTTTAAAACAAAAATAATGCTAACGTTTTTTCCACTTATTCACAATTCATTAGATGAAGTGCCGATCTTTTGTTCCTACCTTGGTCTATTCGTATTCTTTGAGTCTGTTGAGTTAGTTTGAAAGCGTCCGAATCATGCCCCTGCAACTCTATAACACCCTGAGTCGAACCAAAGAACCTTTGACAACGATCGAGTCTGGCAAAGTGAAATTCTATTGCTGCGGCGTGACGGTGTATGACTATTGTCATTTGGGCCATGCTCGGTCCTATATTGTCTGGGATGTCGTTCGCCGCTATCTGCAATGGCGAGGATTTGACGTGACGTATGTGCAAAATTACACCGATATTGATGACAAAATTCTCAACCGGGCGGCTCAAACGGGTCAAAATTGGCAAGCAGTGACCCAGACCTTTATTCAAGCCTATGAAGAAGATATGGCCCGCCTCAATATCTTGGCAGCAGATCATTATCCCAAGGCAACGGAATCCATACCGGCTATTGTTAACCTGATTCAAAAATTAGAGGCTCAGGAAGTTGCTTATGCCGCCAATGGTGATGTTTACTTTGCAGTTGAGAAGTTTCCAGGCTATGGCAAACTTTCTGGGCGGTTGCTAGATCAGATGGAAGCGGGTGCCAGCGGGCGCGTGGAACAACGTGATCAAGCTGAGCAAAAAAAACGTCATCCTCTCGATTTCGCTCTTTGGAAGGCCGCTAAACCTGGAGAACCCAGCTGGGACTCCCCTTGGGGGCCTGGGCGTCCAGGATGGCATATTGAATGTTCGGCTATGGTTAATCAATGCTTGGGCACAGAAATTGATATTCATGCCGGTGGATCAGATTTGGTATTTCCACATCATGAAAATGAGATTGCCCAATCGGAAGCAGCGCTAACGCCTCGGCTGGCTCGCTACTGGATGCATAACGGATTTGTAAATGTCGGGGGGGAAAAGATGTCCAAGTCTCTCGGGAACTTCACGACCATTCGCCAGCTCTTGGATACACCGTTGCCTATTTTGTCGGGGCAAACGCTAGACCCGATGGCCTTGAGACTCTTTGTTTTGCAGGCGCAGTATCGAAAACCAATAGATTTTACAGATGATGCGATCGCAGCCGCGCAGCAAAGTTGGCAAACCCTGAAAGAGGGGCTGCTATTTGGATATGACTATGGTGCTCAACTACAATGGTCAGACCACAACGATCCCGATTTTGGCAATCCCGCCAACATGCGGATTCCAGATTCGAGTGATGCCGTCCACCGATTTCAGTCAGCGATGGATGATGACTTTAATTCTCCCGGTGGCCTGGTCGTCTTATTTGAGTTAGCCAAGGATTTGCGGAAAGCAGGCAATGTTCTCAGTCATCAGGGGGAAACGTCTATCCCCAGTGATGATCTGAGAAACCAGTGGCAAACCTTAGTGTGTTTATCCCAGGTGTTAGGGCTAGAAGCGCAACCCGATCTCTCTACGC
This sequence comes from Acaryochloris sp. IP29b_bin.176, assembly GCA_028285315.1. GTDB lineage: Bacteria > Cyanobacteriota > Cyanobacteriia > Thermosynechococcales > Thermosynechococcaceae > Acaryochloris. The sequence goes on along the minus strand of JANQPU010000166.1, from coordinate 11,902 downwards.
CTGAGGATAAATTCAGCGAGCAAGCCATTGAAGCTTTGATCGAGGAGCGGCAAGCCGCGCGGCAGGCCAAAAATTATGCGGAGAGCGATCGCATCCGTGATCAGCTCAAAGCGCAGGGGATTACGCTAATTGACCAACCCGGCGGAGGAACTCGATGGCTGCGCGAATGAGGCAAACCCTTAACCTTGGGGCTTGGTGCCAATAATGGTTCGGTGGCGCGGATCGCTAGCCGTGGTGAGGGTATGCTCAAAGCCAGCGGTTTTTAAAGCAGACTCCACATCAAATGTGTAGTAGTCATCACTCCAGGGTTCTGTGCTTTTCATCAAGGTGAACAGGACTGGGGGTAAATTTTGGATCACAGGTGATTTGGGATTGTTGTCTACCAGTGCCAGGCATCCACCTGGTCGAAGGAGCCGCATTGCCTCTACAAAAATTTGTTGGGTAATTTCGCGAGGCAATTCATGAATTACAAACTGGAGGGTAATCAGATCAAAAGAGCAATTGGGCAGTCCTGTTTCTTCAGCTTTGCCGTGCTTCCAAGTAATCTCTCGATTCACGTCTCGTTTTTGAGCGACAGATAACATATAAGGAGAAAGATCTAGTCCCGTTGTATGCACGAGATGGTCTTGTGTGGACTGATAATAATGGTGGAGAGCAAAGGTGGATAGCCCAACGGAACACCCTGCATCTAGAATATTCTTGACTTCTGTCGGCCCATAGTTCGCGAGGACGTTATGAAAGCTGGAGCGTAAACGTTGTTGCGCGGTTTCCCAAGTGAGGTCTTCTTGGGGCCAGACCCGTAACGCCATAGCATAGGTTGCAGATTCAGCTTCAAAGGCAGCAGACCAACAGAGATTACCCTGTTCATAGGCATGAAAAGGCACTTGATAGTAGCTGGGATAGACGAGGGTGGGATCGGTGTTTCGGCCTAAATACGCTTTGGTATCAGAAGCTTCTAAAGCTTGGTACGTTTGACGCCAGGGAATGCCATTTTTCTCAGCCGTTTTGATTAATACTTGTCTGGCCTGCTGTTTCATGATCGTGTAAATGGGCTTGGTTTGGATTAAAAGGTTGACTAATTTAGATAGCCAATCTTCTCCTGCCCAATCGGGTTTGAGTTTAAGAGTCATAACAGAGGTTAATCATTACAGCAGGGGTGGATTTTTATTTTATGAGGGTAGGAATAACAAGTATAGGGACTCTCAACTGCAGTGTATGAGAGGAATAGATGAAGGACCCACCTCAATAGTTGTTAAAGTAGTGGAGCAACCAGAGGTTTTTTCGTTGACCCAGAAAAATGATTGTTTTTTTTGGCCATCTGGGAATGCTCAATATTAGCGCTTCCCCAATCACATCATGATTCAACACATTAAAAATAATGAGGTTAGAATCATTTCTATAACAATGAGTATTTACCATTAATGATGCTCTAGATTTTACCAGGCGCGGTTTTCACCTCCAGCCATAGGGTAGATCAATCGGATCCTGATGGGAATACAGCCATTCGTAATAATTAACAAAAATCACAAAATGCAGGCATATAAGGCAGAATATAGGCATTAAAGTGCTGTGTTTTTGATCTATTTGCCTGTTCGATCGATCACTCTAACCTGCCTCAGGCAACTATCCTTGTTTCCTGAATGCTATTACCCGTCAGAATTCTTGTGCAAGAAACAACGACCCAGATAGGCATGGATGTCATTCCAGGAGATATCACTTCTCCTACTCTGCGAGAGCCTCGAAGTCATCCCCCTCAATCCAGACACTCTGGCTTCGGTCCTCTGGCCAAAAGACCCAACCGTGCCCACCACTTATTGGTGATTAAAGACGGTGAACATCAGCAAACAGTTGTTCTAGAAGCCGCTACATATTCTGTGGGTCGCCATCCAGCTAACTCGATTGTTCTGAATGTAGAGACCGTATCCCGCCAACATGCTCTCTTCTTGCGTATTCATGAGCCGAAAACAGGCAATCACTTTTTTCGCGTCATTGATGGCAATATTCAAGGTCGACGGAGCCGTAATGGTCTTTGGATCAATGGCAAACGCCGGTTCTCTCATGATCTCAAAGATCAAGAAATCATTTCTTTTGGCGAGGACATTCAAGCAACCTATCATTTGGTGACGGGTTTCCCGGATGAGTATGAGCTGGATGACCTTCTGGCCATGGACCCATCGAGACCATCGACCCCCTCTGCCCCACTAACTCAAACACTTCTGCCCTCTGATATAGAACTCCGTAACCTGGGAGAAGCAGCCCTCGTTCGCCTCTCGTCGTTTCCCGAATTGATGCCTCATCCGATTATAGAAACGGATTTTAGTGGCAGTATCACGTATATCAACCCAGCAGCGGTTTCTCAGTTCCCGGATATTTTAGAATCCAACCACCATCCTCTTCTAAAAGGGTTTCTAGCTGAGGTCAAGAAAGCCCACAATACCTACTTTGTGCGGGAAGTGCATGTGCGCGATCGCGTTTTCGAACAATCCATTCACTGCATGCCCGAAAGCCAGGTCATTCGTAGTTATTTAGTCGATATTACCCAACGCAAGCGAGCCGAACAAATTCTGAGAGAAAGTGAAGAACGGTACGCTGCTGCTGCGAGAGGCGCTAACGATGGCCTTTGGGATTGGCATTTACGCTCCAATCGGGTGTATTTTTCTCCCCGCTGGAAGTCGATGATTGGCTATAACGAAGATGAAATTAGCGGTCGTTGCGAAGAATGGCTGGATCGGATTCATCCCGATGATCGAGATCGCCTCAAGCAAGAGTTATCGCTACATCTCAATGGCGGGACCACTCACTTTCAAAGTGAATTTCGCTTGCGTCATAAAAACGGTGAATATCGCTGGTTCCGAAGTCGCGGCATGGCGCTACGAGATGCAGATCATCAACCCTACCGAATTGCGGGCTCCCAGACCGACATCACCGAATATTATTTAGCCCGAGATCAGTTGGTCCATGATGCGCTCCATGATGCCTTAACCCGTTTACCGAATCGGGTGCTATTTATGGATCGTCTAACCCAAGCGATGAAACAGTATCACCGGCATCCCCAAGATCAGTTTGCTATCCTATTTTTGGACTTGGACCGCTTCAAAATTATTAACGATAGCCTGGGGCATATGATTGGTGATCGGCTATTGGTTGAAGTCGGGGATCGGCTCCAATCCTGCTTAAGGGAGGAGGATACCGTTGCTCGACTAGGGGGGGATGAGTTCGTGATTTTGCTGAGCACCATCCAAAACATGGATCATGTTTTGCAGACGGCTAAACGAATTCAGCAACAGTTGAAGCTGGCATTTTTGATTGAAGGGCATGAAATTTTTACTGGCACCAGTATCGGCATTGCCCTGAGTAGCCCTGAATACCAACAGGCTGAAGAATTGCTGCGAGATGCTGATACAGCGATGTATCGCGCCAAGAACCTGGGCAAAAATCGGTATGAGATCTTTAGTAGTAACATGCGCTCTCAAGTACTGGCTCTGTCCCAATTAGAGAATGATTTACGTCGGGCAATAGAGCGACAAGAGTTTCAACTGTTTTATCAACCTATTGTGTCCTTAGACAACCAGGACTTAGTAGGATTAGAGGCTTTGGTGCGTTGGCATCATCCTGAACGGGGACTAATCCTGCCGTCCGAGTTTGTACCGATGGCTGAGGAGGCTGGCCTGATTATTCCTCTAGGATGGTGGGTTTTAGCCCAAGCCTGCCATCAAATGCAGGTTTGGCAACGACACTACAGTTTGGCCGCTGACCTACAGCTCAATGTCAATATTTCTAGCCGACAATTTTCTCAACCCAATTTTGTCAAAAAGATTCATGCTGTTCTAGAAGATACCAATTTGCCTTGCCAACGCCTCAAACTGGAAATTACAGAAGGGGTTTTGATGGATCATGCTTCTGATGTAGCCGATAAGTTAGAGGCTATTAAGACCCTAGGCATTAAACTGGGTATTGATGATTTTGGGACAGGGTATTCCTCATTGAACTATCTCAATGCTTTTCCGGTAGATACGCTGAAAATTGATCGCTCTTTTGTGGAGCGCATGAATTCAGAAGAAGGCTTTGAAATTGTCAAAACCATCGTTACTTTAGCCCATAACTTACATATGGATGTGGTTGCTGAAGGGGTAGAGTTAGCGGAACAAGCTGAGGAACTCACACAAATGAAGTGTGAATATGCGCAAGGGTATTTGTTTGCCGAACCGAGTGACACAAAGGGGATGGAGCAGTTTCTTTTGAACTATTATGACTAACTATCACTGGCGCAGTGATTGCAAATACGGTTGGGGATCATGAGCGACCCAGCCCAAGCTGGAACGGTAACGTACTTCAAATCTGAGATAAGCCTGGGTCGCAGGTGCAACTTCACCGAGGAGCGTGCCCGGTTGAACCTGTTGACCTACCTTGACTTGTAAATTCTTTAAGCGACCATACCGAGTTTGCCTGCCTTGAGTATGGCGGATAATGACGAGCTGACCGGATGCACTGCGTTTGCCAGCAAAGACAATCGTGCCGGAGCTGACAGCGTAAACAGGCGTCCCAGAGGCTACTTGCAAATCAACCCCACTGTAAAACTGCATTTTGCGGGTGTCTGGATTAATGCGCCAGCCATAGGTGCCCAAAATAGGAGCAGGCTGAGGTAACGGATAGCGATCGCGTCCATGCACCGGTCGAGGCGATTGGAACGTTTTATCCACAGAACGTAGCGGTGCAATTCCCGTGGGTTGAGAGTTTACGCTGGGAGACCAATTGATTCCGGGAACAAAGGCCACCTTTGGTGATAACTGACAGCCATTGATCTCAAACAAGACATCAGGACTAATACGATAGGCTTTGGCAACTGTCTTCAAGGTTTGTCCTGCAGGGATTGCAACCAAAATGCCGTTATAGGGCGGCACCACTAAGTTCATTCCCACCCTTACCCGCCCTGACCGGAGTTGAGGATTCATCCCCATGAGGGTGGCTGAGGACAGGCCATACTGTTGGGCAATGCTGGCCAAGGTTTCTCCGGGCTTGACTTGATGTCGAACCAATCGAGACAACACGGAAGCTGGACATAACCGTGAGGAGGATGGCCCAGGAGAAGAGGAGGATTGGGCCTGAGCCAGCAGGTTGCCGCCTAAACTGCTGCAACCCAATATCCAAGGTATGATTGCAAGAAGATGGCAAATGTTGAGTCTGGCCATAATACCTAAATTGCTCCCAGGCTAGAGTGGAGTAAAAAATCACAATAGTGCGAACTAGTTTTACGATAATGCAGCGATCCCTCCAGCATCTAGTTTTTTCTCTTTTAGTCGGAAGTGCGCTGCTCCAAACGGGGTGTCAAAGTTGGTTTAATCGATCGTCAGATACTGCTGATAAAGCCGACAGTACACCCGAAATCCCGGTCACTGAAATTGCCAATCGCTCACAAGTGAGTTCCAATCTGATTGTCAAAATGGTAGATCAGGTTGGTCCCTCCGTTGTGCGGATTAATGCATCGCGCAGTTCGAAAAGTTCATTGCCCAGATCGTTTGATGGCCCTGATACTCCCCTGGAGCGGGGCACTGGATCAGGCTTTATCTTTGACGAAAAAGGTTTGGTTTTAACCAATGCCCATGTGGTTGAAGATGCAGATGAGGTCACAGTTGTGCTCAAAGATGGTCAGCAGTTTCCTGGCACCGTGGAAGGGGCCGATCCACTGACCGATATCGCCGTAATCAAAATAGAGGCCCAAGAATCTTTACCGGCCCTCACCTTGGGCGACTCAGATACCCTACAAGCGGGAGATTGGGCGATTGCCATCGGCAACCCTTTGGGACTGAACAATACGGTAACAATGGGGATTATTAGTGCCACAGATCGGTCCAGTTCTCAGCTCGGTGCCCCAGACCAGCGCGTCAACTTTATCCAAACCGATGCCGCGATTAATCCTGGAAATTCGGGTGGTCCTTTGCTCAATCTCAAAGGTGAGGTGATTGGGATTAATACCGCTATTATTCGCGAGTCACAAGAGCGAGGCGTGAGAGCACAAGGGTTGGGCTTTGCTATTCCCGTCAAGATTGCAGCTCGGATTAGCAAACAATTATTAAAAGAGGGACAAGTCGCCCACCCCTATCTCGGCATCCGTATGGTCAGTATTTCGGAACAGACCAAGGAGTTGTTGCAAGAAGAAGCAGATTTGCAAGTTGAGCAAGATAAGGGGGTGCTAGTAGTGGATGTATTGTCCGATTCCCCAGCAGAAGTCGCTCAGTTAAAGTCCGGGGATGTGATTGTGCAGATTGGTAAAACTCAAATTGACAATACAGAGCAGCTTCAGCAACTGTTGCAGTCGGTCACTCCCGGTGATCAGCTGACTCTTACAATTATGCGCAAGAATAAAAAGCGTCAAACCCGACTGAAAGTAGGAATACTCAATCCTAAGACGTTTTCTAGGAGATCCTAAGAACTAGGGCGATGGATTTATTTGAGCAGCATCGTCAACAATTGCTAGAAACGGAAGCCCCTCTAGCCGCACGATTACGTCCCCCCACCTTGGATGAATTTATTGGTCAGGATGAGATAGTGGGGCCAGGACGTTTATTGCGGCGGGCAATTCAAGCCGATCAATTGTCATCGCTGATCTTCTATGGCCCACCTGGCACAGGCAAAACCACCTTAGCCCAGATCATCGCCAATACTACCCAGGCCCATTTTGTGGCCCTGAATGCCGTGTTAGCGGGTATCAAGGATATTCGCTCAGCGGTTGATACGGCCCAGGACCGACACGGCCAATACGGACAACGCACCATTCTGTTTGTAGATGAAGTTCATCGGTTCAATAAAGCCCAACAGGATGCTCTATTGCCGTGGGTGGAGAATGGCACGGTGATTTTGATTGGAGCGACAACCGAAAATCCCTATTTTGAGGTCAATAAAGCCCTGGTTAGTCGGTCTCGGGTTTTCCAGTTGCGATCGCTGTCTCCAGGCGATTTGCGCCAAGTGTTGGATCGGGCCTTGCAGGACACATATTTTGGCTATGGCGATACGGCCACAGAGCTTGAGGATGCAGCCGCAGATCACCTCATCAATGTTGCCAATGGCGATGCACGGGCCTTGCTGAATGCCTTAGAGCTAGCCATTGAAACCACAGAACCCAACTCCGATGGTGTTATTCCTATTACCCTGGCGGTAGCAGAAGCGTCGATTCAACGGCGAGCTGTTCTCTATGACAAAGAAGGGGATGCCCATTTTGATACCATCAGTGCCTTTATCAAAAGTCTGCGCGGATCGGATCCAGATGCAGCGCTCTATTGGCTAGCACGAATGGTCTACGCCGGAGAAGATCCGCGCTTTATCTTTCGGCGGATGATCATTTTAGCCAGTGAAGATGTCGGGTTAGCCGATCCACAGGCCGTAGGCATAGTTATGGCCTGTGCCCAAGCCTTTGATCGGGTGGGATTACCAGAGGGTCAATATCCTTTGGCTGAAGCAGCGCTTTATTTAGCAATGGCCCCCAAATCTAATAGTGTGTTGGCCTATTTTGACGCTTTGGCCTCGGTAGAGAAGGAACGAGAAGGAGAGGTTCCTAATCCCCTCAAAGACAGCAGTCGGGACCGCTATTCCTTTGGTCATGGAGCTAACTATAAATATCCCCATGCCTATCGCGACCATTGGGTGGCTCAACAATATCTACCGGATAGTCTGCAGGGACAGATTTTCTATCAACCGTCTGATCAGGGGGCAGAAGCTGTACTGCAAGATCAGATTGCCCGTCAACGGGAAGCCCAACTTTCGGGACTCGTGGAATCTAATACACAAGATACGGTGAGCTATGGCCCCAAAGATTCCAAGAAAGAACGGTGGTTACAGCGGACGATGAGCCAAACGGGTGACCATGCGGCTTGGGTGCGCGATCGCATCTTCCATCTCACCCAAATTCAACGCCATCATGTGGTGTTGGAAGTCAACAGTCAAACGGGACTACTCACCTGGGAAGCATTACGGCGAACCCCTGAAGGCAGTGTCTATACTCATGTGCCGACGGTTCAAGTGACTCAGACCCTAGAGGACCAAGTTAAAGCACTTTCAGCTTTACAGCGACCTATCTTTTTAACGGGACAGAGTTCAGACCTAAAAACTCTAATTCAAGAACATACCCCCAATCTTCAGTTTGATTGGATTTTAGGTAGGAATTCATTTGCAAATCAGATACATAACCAAGATCAGGCTACTACTGTATACTTTGCCCAGCAACTGCTTCAGCTCTTACGACCTCATGGCCAAATTATACTGGCAGAAACAATACCGAAATATGGTCAACGGATTTGTGACTTGGTAAAGGCAGATGACGTAGGTAAGTCTTTATATCAGCGCTGGCAAAAGGCTGAAGCGGCTTTCTATCAAGATGATACGGACGATACACAACTCACCTGGGATGAATCTGATCTGACTGCTGCGTTTGCTGATACTCCCATCACGATAGACCTAGAGCAGACCCACATAAGCCTTTATGTCACCCCTAAGTTGCTCGATCGGTGGTTTGCTGTGGGTGGTGATCGTCCTTCCTATGGGAAACGCCTAGGTCAGCATTGTTCCGCGAAAGATGTAAACCAGATTCAAACTCTGTTGTCTCAAAAGCTATTGCATCAAACCATTCAGTGGCAAGTCACTCTCACGTTTGTTCATGTCATCTGCCCTAAATCAGCATAGTAAATTGCATTGGTCTCGGCTTCATGACAACTGTCTGCATTTTGTGACTGCTTCGTTAATATAGTAATCATCAGGATTAGCTGCCAACAATTCTTCCAGATGCACCAGGTATTGGGGTTGCGGAAATTCTGCGGCAGCTTCAATCATGAGATTAGCGACAGTTGGCCGTGATAAATCCTTGAGCACTACAGGGATAACGCGGGTATCCTGGCGTTTGGCTAGCCCCACAGCCGCTTCTCCTTGGATTTCATCATCAGGATCCGATAGACCTTGAAACAGAACCTCGCGAACCTGTGGAGAATCCGCATCACTTTGAGCGCCCAAACCAAATATTGCCCAATTTCGCACATCATAGTCATCGTCTTTCGCTAATCGACACATCATTTCAACTGCAATGTCGGAGCGATCGTACTGGGGACCGCCTAAAGCATAGGCTACTTGAAAACGGACATCGGCAGAATCGTGATTGGCAAATTCCACCAGTTCGCTACTTTCCCACAAGAAGCCATTGTATGCATGATGGCCCAAAGCATTGATTGCACTACACAGAACTTCAGTTTCTGAATCGTTGAGCAGCGCCAATAGAATTGGCAGTGCGTCACTGCCAAATGGATAGGGTGAGTCGCGATCCGCACATCCAAGTTGTGCTAAAGCGTCAGCACCCAATGCTCTCAAACAGGATTCAGAGCTTTTACACCATTCCACTGCGGTATCAAATATCTGGCGGTCTGAACGGAGATGAAGAGCATAAAGAATATCCCAATACAAATCACCCTCATCATCAGTAGAATGCGCACATTGTTCTGCTTGAGCAATCAGTTGGTCTGTAGGTAAGGCTTTGAGAGAAGCGTTCATTACATGAAGATCTTTTGATAGAGATAAAACCTACAGGTAGGGCTTGATTTCCCAAACCCTGATTGCGGATGCGCCCCCATCCACAAGAATATGTGTTTGTTGCCCCACAATCCCAAACTCAAACTGGAGACCATCATCATATCCACGATCATTCGTGAGCTGCCAAACAGAGAAAAGCTGCATCCCAAGAATTGCCTTCCACGGTTTTTGCTGCGATAAATCTATCCTGAAATGAGGTGCAAACTGGAAAACGTCTGCAATATAAACTTCATCAGTGCCACCATCACAGACTATGCCTGCCTGATAGTCCCCAAAAAATAGGATGAGGGCTTCCAAGTTTTCTCCCCCCAGCAAATCACTAGAGGTACAAGAACTTTTGGCTTTGCAACTTCGACTCTTTGCAAGACGAGTGTTACATCACCATCTAGCAAACTTACCAAGCCTTTATAACTGGAACAGAACATGTGAGTATCCTTTCAGAAGGAAAACAACACAATATCAGTATTACTTCCACAAGCTTGTGATGGCGGATTATTAGGGTTGAGTGATAAGGGATATTGATAGCCTGCAGGTGATATTCTCAATCAACAGCGGGAAGGGTTAGTAGAGTCAGCAATTTATTAGACAAGTGATATTCTTCCGAACTTACGCTGCTAGACTTTATCCTCGTTTGTACTGCAGCAACCAACGGCGTGGCATCAAAGACACCATATTTCTCAAGTCCAATTTCTACCAACTCAATGAGAGTAAGCAACACATCAAGTCGAACCTCGGAATACTCATCCTGCAAAGCTTCTAGCAACTGAGGATCAAACGTCTGCAAATCAATATGGATATAACGAATAGCGCGAGCTGCATTAGCACGGGTATTTGGCGAAATATCCTGCAGCATTTCAAACAGCTTAGGCTCAATGATATCAGGAGCATAGTTATACCGTAGTCCCCAAGCAGTCAAGTCTGTCTGGTTACCGTGGATATTGCTAAGCAGCATCAAAAGCTTATTCACACCTGCTGGCACTACATGGCCAAGGAGCTGAGCGCAACTCTCACACACTTAGTTATCCTCATGAGGATCAAGCATTACTGTGAGTAATGGTTCAATTATTTCTTCGCCCATCTCCCAAAGCAGATCATAAGCATGGTCGTCGCTGGTTTGCGATCGCAAATCTGCAATCAATTCATCTAGCGATTTCACAATCAGTATATCGAGTCCATTTCACAGCAATGTCTGATTGAAGCATATAGCTAACAGCATAAAAAAAGACCCCGGTTTGCCGGGGCCTTTCAATTAAACTTTATCGTCTGAAGCTAAGTTCTACAGAGCGTTACCGCGAGGTAGAACCTCCTCAGGGAAGATGAAGTTTTCATGGATTTGGTCTTGGGGTGCCATCCAAGCTCGCAGACCTTCGTTCAACAAGATGTTCTTGGTGTAGAACGTCTCGAACTCAGGGTCTTCAGCAGCCCGGATCTCCTGGCTGACGAAGTCATACGCACGCATGTTGAGAGCAATCCCCACCAAGCCAATGGCAGAAGCCCATAAACCCGTTACAGGAACAAACAACATGAAAAAGTGCAACCAACGCTTGTTGGAAAAGGCAATCCCGAAAATCTGAGACCAAAATCGGTTGGCAGTGACCATAGAGTAGGTCTCTTCTGCCTGGGTCGGAGTAAACGCAGCAAATGTATTGGCGTCTTGACCGTCTTCAAACAAGGTGTTCTCAACAGTGGCTCCGTGAATGGCGCACAATAAGGCACCACCCAAAATCCCTGCAACCCCCATCATGTGGAAAGGGTTCAGGGTCAAGTTATGGAAACCTTGGGCAAACAGCAAAAAGCGGAAAATGCTGGTCACTCCCCAACTGGGAGCAAAAAACCAGCTAGCTTGGCCCAAAGGATACATCAAAAAGACGGATACATACACGGCAATAGGACCGCTGAAGGCGACGGCGTTGTAAGGACGTACGCCCACTAGACGGGCAATCTCGAATTGACGCAGCATGAAGCCGATCAAACCGAAGATACCGTGCAATGTGGTGAAGTTCCACAATCCACCCAGCTGACACCAGCGGGTGAAGTCACCTTGAGCTTCGGGTCCCCACAACAGAAGTAGGGAGTGGCCGAGGCTATCGGCGGGAGTGGATACTGCTACGGTCAAGAAGTTGCACCCTTCTAGGTAGGAGCTGGCAAGACCGTGAGTGTACCAGGAGGTAACGAAAGTTGTGCCGGTAAACCATCCCCCGATGGATAAGAATGCACAGGGGAATAATAGAATACCTGACCAACCAATAAAGACGAACCGATCACGCTTGAGCCAGTCGTCGAGGACGTCAAACCATCCTCGCTCCTGGGCGCGTCCGACTGCTATGGTCATGGA
>JANQPU010000154.1 GCA_028285315.1 Acaryochloris sp. IP29b_bin.176 | reverse complement strand
TAGACTGATGGACATGGCTGAGGTAAAGCGGGACAACATACCGTGAATATTAGCCCCAGCCTTTTCTAACCCCAAATCCTTCCGTCGAACTCACGTTCTACCAACAGTCTTTGCAGGTTTCGCATCAATTTAAGACGCTTGATTGATGTGAAGTATATCGCTATTTGGAATGCTTATTTCAGCAGTCAGGCTTACGCAAAAGACTTGAACTGGAAACGCTAGATATAGCGGTTGAGCGAGCATTCAAAGCTCTCAACCGCCAGTTTTTGAGTAGGGTCAACAAACCCTAAACCGCCTTTTGATAGAGCCCCCAAAAGATATCGCCGCCTAAATAAGGCGTTTTTACCTGATCGGGCATCCAGTTCAATCCTTGTGCCAACGGTTTTCCCCAGATCTTGTCCATCAGTTGATAGCGCAATACCGATTTTCGATATTGACCATTCATCCACTTGCTAGGGCTACCCCGTGCCACTTCCTGGAAACCATATTGGGCCACAAGACGTTCTAATCCAGAAGGCGAAAACCAATGGGAACGGCTAGGAGGTGTATAAGCATGCCAGTTTCGTCCACGCATCCGCGCCAGTAGGCTAGAGCGATCCCAAGTCTCAATTAGCCAATATCCCCCTGGTTTAGTCATCATACTGGCGGTATGTAACGCGAGCTTTAAATTGTAGAAATGTTGGATCACTTGGATCATCATTACCAGATCAAACCGATTCTGCGTTTGATAATTTTCGAGGGTCCCTACAGTCATCTTCAAGCCCAGTTGTTGCTGGCCGAATTCAGCAATACGAGGGTTCGGCTCTAACCCTTCTCCCCGCCACCCGGATTTCATCAGTCCCTTCAGGATAAATCCGGCAGCGGCACCTACATCTAAGACGGTGCCCGGCAGAACATAAAACGCCAGCCGATCGGCATAGTATTGCCCCAATTGTTGCAACAAATCGGCTTCCGCCAAATAGTCGATATAGCCAGCCCCATCCCCCTGAAAATACTGGCCATCATAAATTTTGCTAACATCTTTGGCGGTAGGTTGTTGCTCTGTAAACTGATGACTGCAGCGATCGCACTCCCGTATCCAATAGCTATCCTTGCGAAATAAGCGCACACTACTTTGGTCGCAAATGGGGCACGTGAGTTGTAAAGAAGAAAGATTGGTCGCTGAATCCATGTAGTCAATGACTAGGGCAAAAAAGGGTCGCTAATACATAGCGTTTTCTCAGAATTAGGCTCAGAAAGTAAATATTTTTTCGAGCTTATCGGTGTCTATACATTGGGGACATCATAGGCTGTTTATGACTATTTGAAAATAAGAGGGCGTTTTTGTCAGTGACCGAAGTCTGAGTTGATCAGCATAGTTATTGAAGTAACTTAACTAACCCCTTAGATAGGGACCTGAAAGCTTCTAAAGCAGACTCTTCTGGCCTTGACACCACCCCACTCAGATGCCTTATATTTTATTTTTTCTCCACTAGCCTATATTTATTCTTTCAAATTATTTTTGTCAGAACATTGAACGTTTTCCACCTAGGTCTGGATAAAAGGTCCCCAAATTGCAAAGGTAATCCCAGGGTTTTGAATGTTCACAAATAAGGTTAAGGGGTCAGTGGAAAAACAAGCACCCGCGAACTCTTTATCATTCAAAGCATTACGAGCAAAACGATAGAGTTGTCCCTGCTGATTGATACCGCGAATAAATTGTTCACCGCGTCCATCCTCACATAGAAATAGATCGCCAAAAGGAGACATCGTTAAGTTATCGGGATAGTCCAAAACCCCTGGATCATTGGGTTCAACAAATAAGGTCAACGTTCCGCCATTATTGGAATTTTTGCCTGGAGTATAGCGCCAGATTTGGCCCAAATTGGCAGCCCCACCACTCGTGCAACAGAATAGAATTTCCTGCTCACCCAGACAGATTCCCTCTCCCCGACAAAACTGGGCTGCACCTTTGGCATATCCCTCTGCACGAACCGTATCCTGAAGCGGATCTGGATATTGAATGCGGACCCATTCCACAGGAAAAGGCTTACCGACGGGAATATCCCGTTTCGTATTCAGTTGAGGGTACCCTTTAATCTTCAAGGCTTCGAGCACACCGCCAGCCTGCAAACTTTGCGGTTGATGGGGCAAGAAACGATAAAATAACCCATCCTCGCGATCCTCCGTTTGGTAAACGATATGGCTATCGGGGTCGACTGCCACCGCCTCATGGTTGAATCGGCCCATCGCGACCAGCGGGTTGGGGGCGACTGGGCCAGTTGCTTGCATAGGCACTTCAAAATTGTACCCATGCCGTTTGCTGACCGCAGGGTCGATGTCTGGTGTGGACGTATTCTCTTCGCAACTAATCCAAGACCCCCAAGGGGTAGGGCCTCCAGCACAATTACGATAGGTACCTGTGAGGGAGGCGTAGTGCCGGAGTAATTGCCGTTGGGAATTGAGAATCAGTGTGGTGGTCCCGCCGCCACATTTCGGGTCATAAGCATTTCCACCCTGAACTGACGGGGCTTGGTTCGGACTTAATTCATGATTACGAATCAGAATCGTCGTATGGTTAGGGCCTGGAAAAGCCGCCATCCCATCATGTTGGGCAGGCACCGGAAAACCATCGCTCATCCGCTCACCCACATGGGAAAAAGCCCGATATTGAAACCCACGGGGTAAGTCTAAAAGTCCGTGGGGATCGCGAATCAAAGGACCATAGCCTTCAGCCTGAATCGACAACCCATTAGCGGCTCGTGTAAATAGACGCGATATCGGAACACCAATGATAGTTCCCGTTAAGCTTGCCCCTGCAATAGAGAGGAAATGACGTCGGGAAAGATTCACAATTTTCTCCTTAATGAAAGATCAGTAATGTCTCAGGAGCAGCAACAGGATCAGGATCATTTTTATAAATCTAGAACAATAGTGACGGCAGCAGCGCTTGCGACCTCCTTCTTGCATCCCCCAAGGGTTACTCATTCAAAACCATAAGACTTCAGTGTCAAATCGACCCTTGATGTCCTAAAGTGAGATTGCCAAGGCCTTTGAACAGTGTCCGATTCGCTTTTTAGCATCATGTTTGATTGAGCATTTGCCAACCGTTTTTCTACTGAAATATGGCAGACACAACCACTTTTGAGCAATCTGTCTACATTGACGCTCCCATCGCCATCGTTGATCAAACCATTACGGAACAAGAACTCATGCACCGTTGGCTTAACCCTCTTCTGAAGTGTGAACCTGTGGGTGAGTGGAGTTCAGAGGTCGGCAGTCAAACCCGTTTTATGATCCGTATTCCGTTGCTGAATCCCACATTGTATAGTCGTGTGATTGAACGGCAGGAAGGGCTAGTAGTTTGGGCCTTTGAAGGTTTTTTTCAAGGGTGCGATCGCTGGCAGTGCCAACCTGAAATTAATGGAACTCGCCTAATGAATCGATTTGAATTTCGGATTGAGAACCCGATTGTTGCCTTTGGTTTTCAGGCATTTGCAGCCAAGCTAACCCATCGGGATATGCAAAGTCAGTTACAGCGGCTCAAACAGGTTGCTGAACAGCATTATGCCCAGGCTGAGCTATCGTAATCCCTCGTAACATCCAGGAACATTCCTCAACAGCCCTTTGTCTTCAAAATTGCAAGGACAAAATGCAACGTATTTCGTACGAGGACAATCTCATGAACGGTCATCGACTAACTTCACAAGCCGGGTTAGCAGCGCTATTGGCGTTGGGGATGTGTAGTACAGGTGTTGCGCCTCTTTTGCAGGCTGTACCTGTTCATGCCCAAAGCTTTCCTCGCTCCAGCCGAGTTTCTCTCAGGTCAGGAACGGTCATTCCAGCAGCTTATCGTGGGGCTGAGCGAATCATCCTCAAGCCAGATGAAACGTTGCCTGTGACTTTGACGGTTACCGAAAATGTGCGTAACTCAAGGGGAACCATCTTGATTCCCAGGGGGAGTCGAATTGCTGGTCAACTTGAACCTGCAGGAGATGGCAGTCAGTTTGTTGCCAACACCCTGATCTTGACCAACCGCGAACGGCAAGATATCGATGCAACTTCCGATGTCATTACTCGGACCGAAGAAATCAGTAGAGGCAATAATGACCGCATTTGGCAAGGGGCGCTGGTCGGTGGCGCGGCAGCAGCTGTTCTGTCAGAAATCTTTGGCGATGTGGGAGTACTTGAAGTGCTAGGCGGGGCTGGAGCGGGAGCCTTAGGCGGATGGTTACTGGGTCGACGAGAAAAAGTTGAAGTGGTTGTGATTGATGCTAAACAAGATCTTGACTTGATTTTAGATTCAAGCTTAGCTTTGCGCTAGGAGACGCTTAGGGCTCTTGGACAGTATGGCCTGAGCCAGCATGAACAGCGCATACATCAAGGATTCGCAAGTCGTTATTACTGATCTGCTTGATGGCATAATACTGATTTAAGTTAACGCTATGTTCATAGGACTGCTGCTCATAACTCTCTACAACCGTTAAGTTAAGCTTCCCCGCCTCCAAGGTGCCAGCAAAGCAATCAAAGGACGAGGAAGGCATAAAAAAAGCCCCAATGACTTGACTACGGTTCATCTTAAAAATCAAGTATTCGGTTTGTAGCTGCTCAGGTACCTGCGCTCGGCCGAATAAATGGATTCCATCTGTGAGAAGAGAGGGGGGGAGGGAAACCGCTACGGCTGAACGAGTTCCTAGCTCCTTTGTCTGCTTTATTGCCTGGGGGGTAGATTGGGCATTGGCACAGAGGGTAATCGCAACCCACATATTTAAAATGATTAGACCACTAAGAAGGTGAATGGGTAGCCTTTTATACCACTCATTTCCCTGAGGTGAGGGTTTGGGGATATCGAACCATAGCTTATTCATGATGCTAAATCGGGAAACGCACGAGTTCAGTCAAAGCCTGAACTAAAAAAATAAAGGAATTTAACTAAAATTCTTTTCTTCACTCCATTGTCCTCCTGTGGGTCTCATTTTTAGTGAGTTTCTTTACAATTAATGAGATCTCGATATACAGCTTTGCAGATCGATGCCTTATAAGGCTTTTATCTCTATTTTTCGGGCAATCCTTGGCAATAAGTACAAATTTTTTTAATATTTGTGCTAAAGCAATAATCTGATCTTGTGTATGTGGTTTGAGCAAGACCTGATACCTATGATTTGCCTGTTTCAGGACACGATAGGGCATTTTATGGAGTGTGTCTTTAAGACCTGATTTTTTCGGTTTTGCCGTATAAAATTTCAGATAAAGCCCTGAACTGTAGAATAAGAACGGTAAGACAGCAATTTTAAATATCCTTACTGGCTATTTACATGAATTATCCCCAATATAGGATTTTATGGCGATTCCATATACTGTGTACCGTACTATTACTGACCATCGGCTTAGGGGGCATTATTTCAAGTAGCTGTGATCACCAAGCCACTGTTCAGCCCCCCCCTTCTAAAACGAGTGTTCAGTCTGCACAGCCCCAAAGACCCGTCATTCCTGCCCCAGAGCTAACCACTCTGGCTCCTGCACCATACTCTCCTAACCCAACGCCCCAATCCTCCACACTCCAACAGCCTGCCCCTGCAAAATCTTCTACTCCCCGATCTGAGCCTGCGGTAAAACCCTCTGCTTATCAGGCAAATCAGATGGCTGCGCTGGCTCTCCCTCCTAAACCCGCTCAACCCCCACCTCGGGTCCCGATTCGGGTTGCGATCGCACAACCATCCCCTTACTTAGTGATTGGGGCTTCCACTCCCGCTACAGTGGTTGATCAGCAAGGCCAACTGATCAAAAAATTGGTGGCTGCTTCCGCCAAAAACTTCGTTATCCAGGGCGGACAACTCCGTATCGACTCTCAAAATGCGCCAGACGTGGTGTGGATTAAACCTGAATCTGAGATAGGTCTAGTCTATGTCTCGGGCCGCTGGTATCGAGGAGCTGTGCAGGTCATTGCGAATAACGGCAAGCTCCTGGGCGTCAACCATATCGATATGGAATCCTATCTCTATAGCGTTGTGGGTTCAGAAATGCCTGCGTCTTGGCCCATCGAGGCCCTTAAGTCTCAAGCCATTGCAGCTCGCTCCTATGCGTTAGCTCATATCGCTCGTCCAGCCAACCCTTTTTACGATCTAGGGGACACACCGAGATGGCAAGCTTATCGAGGAGTAGAGACAGAAACAGGCTCTACCCTAGCTGCGGTCGAAGAAACAGCTGGAATTGTGTTGTCCTACAATGGAGCGGTGGTGGAATCGCTCTATGCTGCATCGGATCAGATCGTTCGAGAGGTCCACAAAGGCTTTGGCATGAGCCAGCATGGGGCCAACCAGTTAGCACGACAGCAATATAATTTTCAGCAAATTCTGGCTCACTTCTACCCAGGTACCCGCTTAGCTTGGCTGCAGTTTTCTTCCTAGGCCATGCAGCAGAGCAAATTGGTCTAGCTAAACAGTTGCGTTCACGGGTAGATATGCTATCTTAGGACCATTCCAACGCTTGATGTGTTTGAGAATAAACCGTCCAGGGACTAAGGAGGTGATGCCCATGCAAGATAGTAGTAAAACGCTGGGTCATCAAGTTGAGCTAGGTCGGCTGTGGGCCGAGACTGTTCTCTGACCGACTACCTAGTAGTTGATGTCGGAGTTCTTTCGGCAGTCAGACTTTAACTTGATTGATCCGCTAGACCGCTCCCAATTTAACAGACTGCCTTAGCTCTGCTAACCAGTTTGTTCCGATTGGGAGCGGATAGTCGTTTAAAGGAGACTCCGCTCACCTGTGGATCTAAAAATCCTTTATCTTCTGCATCGAATCATTGCGTTCGGTTCTAAACACCGATCGCTATTGTCTTTTCTGAGCGTGTTGGCAGGGGTGGTTTCTATTGATATTACCTGTACCCGACTGTTTGCCACTTCTACATTGTCCCTAGAGCAAACCTGGCGACTTCAGCCCAATTTTTTAGAGACTCTTGATATTGGCTTTGCCCCTGAAGTGTGGTTATCCCTAATCGCCCTCACCTTAGGCACCTTAGTGATTGCCATCTCTATAGCAGCACAGACTATTCCCAAGATTGCTGAACTCTATATGCGAGATTGGGTTAGTTTGGTCTACATCTGGTTCTTGATGATTGGGGGCAGCCATGCGCTGTTCATCAAGTATTATCAAGATACAGAAAGCATCCGACCCGCCAGCATAATGCTGAATCTCTATGTTTTTTTACCGGGGTCGATCATAATAGCCTTTCCCTATATTTTTTATGTCTTAAAAAGCATTCAACCGATTACGGTGATTCGCAAGATTGTGGATACCCATATTGCCAATATTCACAAACTAAGACGATATTCCGTTAGTCGGTTGCTCCACAACAATGTCTATCGAGAAGAATGTCAACGCCGGCTTCTAGAATCCTTGAACCAATTAGAGAATTTGCTGGAGTACCTTACATTCAAGGAGCCAAAGGCCCAGGCCATTCAAAACATCAGCTTGATGATTCAGACGTACATCACGACTAAACCCAACATCAACCCCAAGTTCTTTAAAGTCGGTCACACGGTTTGCTCTGACATTTCCTTTCAAACTCTGATCGATCAGTTTCAAGATCTAGAACGCAGCAAGACCTTCTATGAGCAAAAGTGCTTCCGGCTGCTGGGGAATATCTATGTCCATCTCTTGGATGATTCTGAATTTGATTTAGCCTCTCTCTGTGCGTCTGAGATGAGTAATATCGGGCTCACAGCCATAGAGTTGGAAGATGATCAGCTCCTAGAAGTGATTATTGTACGCTTCAACACCATGTTTCGGTTTGCCCTCAAGCATGGTGTCAAACATAATGAAGCCCGCAATCTCTACAACTTGGCCTTTCACTATCGGGCATTTATTGAAAGCTTAGTCACCCATCACCGGATTCATCATTCTTGGCAAAGCTTCTATTATTTGCGCCTCTACGGTAACGAAGCCTATGGTTATGGTCGCACTAGTCCGGCGATGTATTTCATTGTGGATGTGGTGGCAGCGGAAATGAAGAAAATCTTGGTGCTAGTCCATCAACAGCAATGGTCTGAAGAGATTCAGCGACAGCTCTTGGGAGAGATGTTACTCGTGGATCGTCCCCCAGAAATTGAAACAGATAGCCTCAACCAACCCCATATCAATAGTGGCGTGCGCACGTTGCAAATTTGTTTGGCACTGTTTTATCTGAAAGAGCAAAAGTATAGCTTTGTGGACTGTATCATCGCCGACATTCTGGATGATATGGCAGTTTTGGGGGAAACGGTATTTCGGCAACGGATCGAGAAAACGTGCGATCGCTTACGGACATCACAGCCTAAATTTTGGGAAGATACGGACCGGGGGAATGCCAACCTCTATTACACTCCCAATCAAGATCAAATCAAACCTTTTTTGGTATTGCTAGATAAGTGCTTGGCTGAATCTGGCAAATAGTCTCTGGTTCTACATAGATGCGGTTTATAACTGGCCCGACAGAACTCACACCTAATATCTAAACTGATACCTAAAAAGAGTTTGCACCTAAATTGTGGTTTACCTTAGGTATACGTTAGCCCACTGTTATCGTCATAGAAGGATAATAGTCCAAGGGCGCAAACTGGGTTTCATGGGTTTGGTATTGCAGGGAAAATAGTCTTGATGGAGAACAAGGTCTTGTTGTTAGTGGGTTACATCTTTATCACTGCCTGTGCACCTAGTCTGTCGCCCAAGCCTGTTCCAACCTCAATCAATGAAATAGAAGGTACAACCACTCAACGGATTAAAGCGGCAACCCAGATCTTGGTCATCCAAGAACCTTTACCTAGTCCGTTACTAGATGCCCAACTGGTTTCGGGTTTTATTCCGTGGGCAAAATTACCTGAAACCCTTTCACTGCTTGTCCTTCCATCGACACAGACTAAAATGGCTCCAGCCTTTAGT
>JANQPU010000133.1 GCA_028285315.1 Acaryochloris sp. IP29b_bin.176 | reverse complement strand
CAGAGTGCTCGCCAGAAATTGTCCCGCCACTATCAACAGATGAATCCCATGAATGAGTCCTCGTAGTGTCGCTAATCTTAACTTACAGAGTATTTAGTCGAAAATCTCAATTCTAGATTGCGGAACTATTTCACGCTGCGCAAACATCTTGGGACGTCCTATCTCGACCTGCTGCAATTCTTCCTTAACCATCGTAGATTCATCAGCAGTGATTGTGACCAGCGGCAGGGAAAAAGCCCGAGGGAAGTGATGACAGGTGAGAAGCATCCCCACTGGCTAGAACTACTAGGATGCGAGCGCTTCCAAAAAGCTTAGCTGTCAGGGAAAGAGAAGGGGTAGGCCATTAGTGACAATGGTCTGATTTGCCGTGCGTGTGTTACCCACTTTGGACCAGATTTGAGCAATGCCAAATTCTTCGGCAAAATTGGACTAACCTCATTGGAGGCTAATGATCGCTCGTTAACTTCCCCCAATTCGAGCTACATCTTTGGCGTTTTGCTCAAAAGCAGCAGATAGCGCATCATCACCACTCAACCCATCCTCGATCGCCTGCTGAATCGCTTGCAATACTCGCTTATAATCACGCGGCATCACCTTCACAAACTTCGGCACCATCGCTTCCCAATCCGCGAGAACCTTAATGCCTCTCTTGCTCTCGGTATAGTCAATATGCCGCTGAATCATTTCTTTAAGATCGTTGATTTCTTCAGGATCTTCCAGCTTCTCTAGACCTACCATTTCAGTATTGCAGCGAGTCGCAAAATCACCCGTCTCATCGAGAACGTAGGCCACACCACCGCTCATACCTGCTGCAAAGTTACGACCTGTGGGACCCAGGACCACCACCTTTCCTCCTGTCATATACTCACACCCGTGATCGCCAATCGCTTCCACAACGGTATGGACCCCAGAATTACGGACGCAGAATCGCTCTCCAGCCATGCCGCGAATATAGGCTTCGCCGCCCGTAGCTCCATAGAAGGCCACGTTGCCCACAATAATGTTCTCTGCAGGTACAAAGGTCGAAACCTTGGGCGGATAAAGCACAATCTTGCCACCGCTTAAGCCCTTACCAAAGTAGTCATTGGCGTCGCCCTCTAGCTCTAGCGTCACGCCCTTGGGCACAAAGGCTGCAAAGCTCTGTCCCGCACTCCCCTGGAAATGGAGATGAACCGTATCTTCCGGCAGCCCTTCCCAATGGCGCTTGGTGATTTCGTTGCCGAGGATCGTACCCACTGCCCGATTGATATTCTTGATCGGCAGCATGGCTTTCACCTTCTCACCCTTTTCAATTGCAGGCTGACACAGCTTCAGGAGCGTAGTCATATCTAGCGACTTTTCTAGGCCATGATCTTGAGGAATCTGGCAGTAACGACCCACATCATCAGGAACATCAGGCTGATAGAGAATTTTAGAGAAGTCTAAGCCTTTTGCTTTCCAGTGATCGATCGCCCGCTTAGGTTCCAGCACATCAGAACGACCCACCATTTCATTCAGAGTACGGAAGCCCAGTTGAGCCATTAACCCTCGCACTTCTTGAGCAATGAACCTCATGAAGTTGACCGTATATTCTGGATCGCCCGTAAATTTCTCACGCAACTGAGGATCCTGAGTGGCGACACCCACTGGGCAGGTATTCATGTGGCAGACGCGCATCATGATGCAACCCAGGGAAACGAGAGGTGCCGTGGAGAAACCAAATTCTTCAGCACCCAGAAGAGCTGCGATCACAATGTCTCGCCCCGTTTTGAGCTGGCCATCGGTTTCAACAACGATACGGCTACGGAGGTTATTGAGGACCAAAGTTTGGTGGGTTTCAGCAATCCCCAATTCCCACGGTAGACCCGCATGCTTAATCGAAGTCTGAGGAGAGGCTCCGGTACCACCGTCAAACCCAGAAACCAGAACCACGTCGGCATGGGCTTTAGCCACCCCTGCGGCGATGGTACCAACGCCAACCTCAGAGACGAGCTTGACATTGATTCGAGCATCTCGGTTGGCATTCTTGAGGTCGTGGATGAGTTCCGCCAGATCCTCAATGGAGTAGATATCGTGATGGGGTGGGGGTGAAATGAGACCGACACCAGGGGTGGAGTGGCGCACCTTGGCAATCCAGGGGTATACCTTACGGCCAGGGAGTTGGCCGCCCTCACCAGGCTTAGCCCCCTGAGCCATTTTGATTTGGATTTCCTTGGCCTGGGACAGGTAAAGACTCGTGACGCCAAACCGACCGGAGGCCACCTGCTTAATGGCGCTGTTCTTAGAATCGCCCTGCTCATTGGTCCAGGTAAAACGTTCAGGGTCTTCGCCGCCTTCGCCGGTGTTGGACTTGCCACCGACCCGATTCATTGCAATTGCCAACGACTCATGGGCCTCTTTCGAGATCGACCCATAGCTCATGGCACCCGTCTTGAATCGTTTGGTGATTGCTTCAATCGGCTCCACTTCCTCTAGCGGAATGGGTTGGCGATCCTTAAATTTCAGCAGTCCCCGCAGTGTAAATAACTGCTCATTTTGCTCATTCACCAGCGCCGAATACTTCTGGAATAGCTCAAAATCACCTATGCGGGTGGCCTGCTGTAGTGTATGAATGACCTGAGGGCTAAACAGATGAGCTTCCCCTTCCTTGCGCCACTGGTACTCGCCACCCACATCAAGGGTATGAACGTCCACGTCACGTTCAGGGAAGGCGTGGCGATGGCGTTGAATGGCTTCCTCCGCAAGAACTTGCAGATCAGCCCCTTCAATCCGAGAGGCGGTCCAGCTAAAGTATTGATCGATAACAGACTGGTTCAACCCGATCGCTTCAAAAATCTGCGCTCCTCGATAACTCTGAATTGTAGAGATGCCAATCTTGGAGGCTACCTTAATCACTCCTTTCGTGGCCGCTTTGATGTAGTTCTTGCAGGCCGTTTTGGAGTCAATATCTACCATCAGCCCCTGATGAATCATGTCGTGGATGGTTTCAAAGGCCATGTAAGGGTTAATCGCCCCGCAACCATAGCCAATCAGAACTGCGTAGTGATGGACTTCACGCGGTTCGCCGGATTCCAGAATCAGACCCACGCGGGTGCGAGTGCCTTCCCGAATCAGATGGTGGTGGAGACCGGATACTGCAAGCAGTGCTGGGATAGGAGCATTGTTGGTATCCAGGTTGCGATCGCTTAACACAATCAAACTTGCGCCAGATGCAATTGCCTCATCCGCCTGCTGACAAATTCGCTCCATCGCCGCTTCCAGCCCGTGGACACCGACATTGGGGTCAAATAGGATCGGCAGCGTTACCGCCCTGAATGGATCGCCATCCAGCGCCTTAATCTTAGCTAACTCCGCATTCGTGAGAATTGGCGTCTTTAGCTCCAGCAGATGACAACTTTCTGGCTCTGCCTTCAGCAGATTACGCTCCGAGCCAATTGTGGTTTCTGCCGAGGTAATAATTGCCTCCCGAATCGAATCAATCGGAGGATTGGTGACCTGAGCAAACAACTGCTGGAAATAGTTGTAGAGCAGCTTAGGTTTGTTGGATAGAACGGCTAGGGGGGTATCAGTTCCCATTGCGCCGACTGCCTCTACCCCGTTATTCGCCATCGGAGCCATCAGCATCCGTAGTTCTTCAAAGGTGTAACCAAAGGCCATCTGTCGCTGTAATACTGTCTCAGGATCGTACTCAGGTGGAGACTCTGCTACCGGAAGCTGGTCTAAACTTACCATCTGCTGATCCAACCAAACCTGATAGGGATGCTCGGAGATAATCTTGTCCTTCAGTTCCTGATCCGCAATAATCCGCCCTTCGGACATATCAACCACAAACATTCGCCCTGGCTGTAAGCGACCTTTCTTCTCCACTCGCTCCGGCTCAATGGGCAGCACACCAGCCTCAGAGGCCATAATTACGAGATTATCTTTGGTGACGTAGTAGCGGGAAGGGCGTAGCCCGTTGCGATCAAGAACCGCTCCGATCATGGTGCCGTCGGTGAAGGAAATCGACGCCGGACCATCCCAGGGTTCCATCAGACAGGAATGGTATTTATAGAATGCCTTCTTCTGCGCACTCATGGACTCATGAGCAGTCCACGGCTCGGGGATCATCATCATCACCGCATGGGGAAGCGATCGCCCTGACAAAAACAGCATCTCCAGCGTGTTGTCAAAAATGGTTGAATCACTGCCTTCAACGTTGATAACAGGTTGAACTTTGGCCATGTCCTCGCCAAATAGATGCGATTCAAACATGGACTGGCGGGCCAACATCCAATTGATATTGCCACGCATGGTGTTGATCTCACCATTGTGAGCAATGTAGCGATAGGGATGCGCCCGATCCCAGCTTGGAAAGGTATTCGTGCTAAATCGAGAGTGAACCAACCCCAAGGCTGTCTCCATATCCGGATCACGTAGGTCTGGGTAATATTGCCCTACCTGAATCGGCATTAGCATACCTTTGTAGACAATCGTTCGACAGGACATGCTGGAGATATACCAGTGTTCGTCAATACCTGTGGGTCGAATTGCGCTATGAGACAACTTACGCAACACATACAGCTGACGTTCAAAGACCATATCATCCGCTAAATCGGGACTGCGTTGGATGAAGACCTGTTCCATGAATGGTTCACTGGCCTTAGCTGTATTCCCCAAGGAAGAATTATCTGTGGGCACATCTCGCCAGCCTAAAACTTTATGGCCTTCCTGGGTTGCAACTTGCTCAAAGGCTTGCCGACTCGCTTCGCGCTCTTGGAGATTGGGAGAGGCATAGATCATCCCTACCCCGTACTGTCCTGATTCTGGTAACTCAAACCCTAATCGTGCTGCTTCTTTCTGGAAAAAGCGGTGGGAAATTTGCATTAGAATCCCCGCACCATCACCTGTATTCGTCTCACATCCACAGGCACCACGGTGGTTGAGATTGCCCAGGATCGTTAAGGCTTGTTCAACAATGTCATGAGACTTGTGGCCCAATTGATGAACAACAAAACCTAATCCACAAGCATCATGCTCAAATTGTGGATCGTAAAGACCTTGCTGGGCAGGAATGGTATTGCTATTCATATTGGGTGATCTGAAGGTTCGAAAAGTAACTTAATTGAGCTGCTAAAACTCAGCCTACGGGATGTAAGCCGAGACCAGCATTATAAGCTTTAACTTTGGACAATCTAAATTCTCTTATGAACCAACCAGAATAGCTGTATGTTTTAATGCAAATTCAAGGAAGGAGATCCTCTCCCGCTATCACAGATTTGCCAGTTGCCGACTTTCCCCATCAGGGTGGGCAGACATCGCCACCCGAAAGCCGATGTAGAAGTTGCTACAGTCCTGGGAGACATAGTATCGGGCTGCAGACCGGCAGTAAAGGGATGAGTAAATCCAAGCTCCGCCTCGTAGCACTCGAAAGGAGCTATTGTCCTCCTGCCAAGCACTGCCATCATCAGGAGCACCTAAATAACTGTCATGCCAGGTATCTTGGCACCATTCCCACACGTTACCAGTCATGTCATATAAGCCAAAGGGGTTCGCGGGGAAACTTCCTACCTCCGTAGTCTGTTTGCGATATTGTCCTTGGGGACCTGAGTCATAGGCTTGGTTGCGATCGTAGTTGGCGAGATCGGGTGTAATCGTTTCTCCAAATGGAAAGGGAGTCTCGCTGCCCGCACGGCAGGCGTACTCCCACTCTGACTCACTGGGTAATCGATATGGCCGTCCTGTATTTTGGGAGAGTCGCTGACAGAATTCCATCGCATCTTGCCATGAAACTTGTTCTACAGGCCGTTTATTCCCCTTAAATGAAGACGGGTTATTGCCCATGATCTGCTGCCATTGGGATTGGGTGACCAACGCCCTACTCATGTAAAACGGGGAGATGGAGACGATATGCTGTGGGCCTTCATCCCCGAATCGTTGCGGATCATTATCTGACGATCCCATCCAGAATTGTCCTGCGGGGATTGCCACCATCTCTAAAACAACCTCACCTAAGTCTTCCACGAAAAATTGCCCCAGACGATGCTGCCGATAGGTAATTTGTCCCTGAGGATTGACTGCTAGTTTTTCAAAGCTGAACGGCTCTAGGGCAATATAGGGTGAGACTGTATTGACTTGGCTGTAATGGGTCTGCAGATCAATGGCTGTACTACTGGGCAAAGCTGATGGCCAAATCGTTGAGAATGAGGTTTGCCCAGCCCTCACACTTGTGGTTGGAAGTGTTGCTAACGCTTCAAGGACATCATGCGCTGATGCAAAGCGATCGCACAATTTGATCCGCAATAATTTATCGATAATGGCAGCTAACCCTGAGCTAATAGGCTGGGGTAAATAGCTTTGCCACTCATTGACCCAAGCATAACCTTGCAAGTGTTTGAGATGATCGGGTGAAATTCCTGTAAGTAAGTTAAAACAACAAACCCCTAAACTAAATAGATCGCTGGCCGGGCAGACTTTACCCTCGACAAATTGCTCTAGAGGGGCAAACCCTTCCGTTCCTAAGATCGTGCCGGACAACATTAGTTTTGAATAACTATCTTGTTTAGCAATGCCAAAATCGATCAATACCAAACGATGATCGTCATACCGTCGCATGATATTAACGGGTTTTAGATCTCGGTGAATGATGTTGTATCCATGAATATCCTGTAAAATCGGCAGTAAACCTAGGAGTAGATGGTAGATTTTCTCTTCATTAAAAATCCCTTTTTGATCCAGCTCTTCTTGCAGATTTTGGCCATCCACAAATTCTTGTACTAAGTAGGGGTGATGGTTGTCTTCAAAATAAGCTAGAAGACTAGGGACTTGTGGATTCTTTTTGAGTTTCTGTAGCTGTCGTGCTTCCCGCAGAAAGAGCTGAAATTTCTTCTTTACCTGTTGGCCTTGGGTGGGACAGATGAGTTGCTTAACCACACAAAGTTCATTGAAGCTGTCAATATCTTCGGCTAAGTAGGTTTTGCCAAATCCACCCTGACCTAAAGGTTTGAGGATCTTGTATCGATTACGCAGTAAATTTAGAGATCTCCCACAACATTGACAGCGTTGATCAAGATCAGGATTGAATGGCTTCTTGCAATCTGGATTTAGACAATAGACCATCTAATCTGGGCCATAGTAACTTCCCATATATATAGATTAGGATACCGAGGGTTGGTACCCAACATATGTTTGAAAAACTACAATCCTACCTGCCTAATTCCGAGGGATCGATTATTGGGGAACTGTATCGTTGCCTACTCCAAGATTCTGACGTTTTATAGTGTTGAATACTCTGACAGAGATTCACTGCTCTAATGAAACTGACGGGTGTCCAAAAATCGTCTATTTCTATGCGGTAGCTCATGGAAGACCAATCCTGTATTTGGCAGACTTTAGACTGTTATCTGTCTTGGAGCTGAAACTGTATAAGTACATCGTAAATTAAATACTAAGACATTCATCTGTGGGCCTCCTTGCCTGTAAGCTATGGTTTTAGCGAGGAGCTTTCCCATGCCCAAAGAACCT
>JANQPU010000131.1 GCA_028285315.1 Acaryochloris sp. IP29b_bin.176 | reverse complement strand
TCCTGAAAGTACTGATACTACGTTGCTACTGATCACAACATTTAGCCAGAGGAAACGAGGAATCAACGGTTACAGGCATTTAGTCGCACATCGCCTTACTTAAGTTAGAGTTACCACTAGTCAATCTAATTTAACCTTACAAAAATAAACTTTAACAGCGGGCAAGTAGTATGCTTTTTGTGAAATTATTTTATCGAAAATGAATAAAACAATTCATGCTACTTCAAATTTTTAAAGTTTGGCTAATTAGTACTAGTCTACAGAGTGTATTCAGAGATGGCTTGTAGCGCAAAGTAAGCATAAAAATAGTCTAAAAGCTTTCCTTGAATAAGTTTTTTCGCCTTGGAACATGCATTTGAGCTTTCATAAATACTTCAAAGTATTTATCTTGATGTTTTTAGCTTTAGCTTCACCTAACAAACAGCCTTTCATAGGTTTTGGGAAAGTACGACCTCTTGATAACTTCCTGACTTTACAATTTTCCCTCTTGACATCATATAAATGAGATCGCAATGCTCAACCGTTGACAACCGATGGGCAATGATAATCATCGTTTTCTTCCCACTGAGTGATTGAATCGCTTTTGTAACTAATTGCTCTGTTTCATTATCCAGAGCAGAGGTTGCCTCATCCAACACCAAAATTTCTCGTTCATGATAGAGTGCTCGGGCAATACCAACTCTTTGGCGTTGTCCCCCAGAGAGGCGAACACCTCTTTCACCAAGCCCAGTTTTAATACCATCAGGCATTCGAACAACGAGTTCTTGAAGCTGAGATGCTGCGATCGCTTGCCATAGACGGTCATAATCAATATGCTCATCAGGCACCCCAAAAGCAATATTACGTTCAAGCGTATCGTCGATCAGAAAAATTGACTGGGGAATATAGCCAATTAGATTTTGCCAAGATCTCAAATCTTGGTAAATAGACTGACCGTCTACTAGAATGTCGCCAGAGCTAGGGTGCAACAAGCCTAAAATTAAATCAACAAGTGTGGTTTTTCCCGCCCCTGACTTCCCAATTAAGGCAATCGATTCACCTTTATTTAGCCTCAGACTAATTTCACTTAGTGCCATCTCCTGAGTGCCACTATACTGGAACGATATCTGTTGTAAATTCACAGTTTGTTGAAAACGCAAGACATTTTGGGCAGGCTTTTGTCGCTGTTTATGGGCAACTAAATCCAAGGTCAACTTATTCTCAAATTTCTCAATTTCCTGAAGATCAAAATACAATTTTTCTAGCACATATGAAGAAGCCCGGATTTTAGCAAATCCAGAAGTCAGTTGAGTTGCAACTGGTACTAGACGAATTGCGACAATGCCAAATACGCCTAATGTTGAAATTAGATGTTCTGTGTCTCGACCAATTAATAGTGAAATAGATGCAAGTCCAAGAATAAATGCTATTACTAATGTCTCAATCAAAAGACGCGGTACCAATCCAAAACTCATCAAGGAGCTGCAGGCATTTGCGTATCTGTTTGTCTGAAAATTTAGTTGCTCCTCAAAATATGACTCACAACCAATTACTCTAGTTTCTTTAATTCCGCCTAAACTATGGTTGACAACACGAATCATTTCCGCTTGTGATTTCGAAGAGATTTTTCCCCAGCGAGAAAGTTTATTTCGGAAGTGAATCACCAAAGCAAAACCAATCAGTAGAATTACAGAAGCTGCTAGAGTCGAGATTGCATCAGTCAGTAGTAACAAAGTCACAAAGGTTACTACCATTATAAGACTAACAGTAGAGTTAAGTACCTCCAAAAGAGTCGATTGGCAAAAAGTTCGGGTCTCGTTAACAATATTCTGAATTAGAAAGGCTGTATTATTTTTAAGATGGAATTGGTAAGGTGCCGTCAAATAAGCAGACAGGAGCCTAGATTGCAGTTCTCCTAAATGGGAGAGGGCATAGAGAAATATATATCGACGGATCCTAAAGCTAAAAAAAGATTTCAGACAAAAAATTAAAAATATAAAAACAGATGTAGCAACAACAAATTGATTAACTGATTCAAAGTTTAAAATTGAATATGCTTGGCTAAGTAGGTTAACCTCAATAATTAAATCTGGATTATTAACAAGTGCGATAAACGGCCCAATCAGCCCAATCCCTACAGCCTCTAAAAATGAGTTCAGAAAAATCAGAAGCACTAGGCCCACCAAAGCTTTCTTTCGATCGCCCATGATGTATAGAAATTTGCGAATAGCTTGTTTCATAAGAAAGTGTTCAGCTTTTTGTGTCAGCCATGTGCTATCCAATAGCAGAAGCGTTCTGCTAAAGTGCGGCAGCACTACCCCCCAATCCTTAGGTGGGGTGACTTCACCGCGCGGATATGTTGTTCATCACCAAATATATGAGCTTGTAAATCGACTCTTCGTGGGAAAACACCCCCTTGATCTTGATTACCTTTCGTAATGAAGTGGTTGACTGGCTCAATGCCATTGGTGGTGTAAATGACCTTGCGGATCGCCATCGGGTAGGTGAAAATCGGAATGATATTGTATCAGTGACGAATTCAAATTTGACTGATACTAGGGTACAGCGTACTCCACTGGCTGGCAAACGAATCCGGAGTGAGCGCTGAGGCCATCAGTATTGTCGCTTGAAAGATAGTCTTGTCAGACGCAACCGCCTTAGTTAGCATCTTTTGGTATTCCTAGTCTTGTAAGGATACATTAGACCTCTTGCATGAATTAGATAGAGCAGAGTGCCAGCTCTGCATTAATCAACTCACAGAGTAGGTTAAGCCTCAGACCAAAACGTCTTCGCTTGTTGCGATAGGGATCCCTTGAGAATCCGGAACACCTTCAGCAGCCTGATGTGATGCTCTACTGATATTCTTACCCTCGCTAAAGCTTGATTACACTGTTTATCTACCCCTCTTGTGTTACTTTAGGTAGAGTAAACTCTGAAACCCTTACATAGAAAAGGTTTTCGATTTCAGTAGTCCGAAAATGACAAAAGAGGGATAACAAAACTTGCAAAGTATTTTATGCAAAAATTCCATACACTTAATATTGAGCAAAGCTTAAGCTTCCTAGGTTAAGCTGGCGATCAGCAACTAGTTCTTTACCCATGCTCAAAGTATTACGAAAAGTTATTAAATTTGGATTGATTGTTGGAGTGGTTGCCGTTTCCATCTGGCTTCTCCAGCAGTTGAACGTGGAACCAGTCAAAGCTCAAATTAGACGACTTGGTCCCTGGGCACCTTTTGGTATTTTTGCCCTACGTTCCATTAGCGTCGTCATTCCTATCATCCCCAGCACTATCTGGGCTTTTTTCGCAGGATCTTTTCTGAATTATCCCTTGGCTGTCGCCACCGTAGTACTAGCAGATATTTTCTCCTGTACCTTGGGTTTTTATCTGGCTAAACAATATGGTCGTGGCCTAGTAGAAAAGCTGGTTGGGGTTAGGTTTATGGGGAAAGTGGATGAAATTAGCCAAAAACACTTGGAAAACAACTTTTTCTTGTTGTCTGGAGCCTTGATGACAGGTGCGTTTGATTTTGTTAGCTATAGTGCTGGCCTGACGACAACGAAATGGGGCATGTTCGTGCCTGCCTTAGCCCTAGCAGCACTTGTGTCTGATGCACCCATGGTAGCCATTGGTGCAAATTTATTTAAAAAAGGGAATGGCTATCTGTTTGCAGGACTGGCTATTCTAGGTGCTTTTGGTCTCGCAATGTTAGCGGGATGGCTCCAGAAGCGAGGAGCTACCTCCACTGCCAGCAAATAGAATGATGATTTGTTCTGGCTCCTGATGGGAGAACCCTAGTTAGGGCTGGGAGTGGTAGGTGTAGGCACTGGAATGACAACGGGCGATTGCAACGGGGTTGGTTCTGGATTTGGACTCAAAGTGGGCTCATCCGGTTCCCTAGGCGTTGGCTCTGGACTGGGACTAGGTTCCTCTGGACTGGGACTAGGTTCCAAGGCGGGTTCTGGTGGCTCCGTTGGTGAAGGGGGCGGTGTTGGCTTGGGCCGTTCTAATTCGGTAATTTTGCGTTTGGCCGTGAAGTAGATGGGATCAGCTCGTTTATCCCAGTAAGGATTTTGGGGCAATTGGAAGGCTAAGTCTCGGGCGACATACCATCGTTTTGCATCGAAGGCAGTTTTAGCGCGCTTAAACAAGCTTTGTTGTTGCTGCCATTGAGTTTGCCATTGCTGTACTTGGGTTTGGGCTGCTTCTGCACTGTTGCTGTTGCTTGGGACCTGTTTTGCAACTGCGATCGCAGCTTCTAAATCCCCGGATCGACGAGCCTCTTGCTGAGCCTGCTCTAGTAGATTAGCCCCATTATCCACGTTGGCTACTTTAGGTTGGAGAAATGGCAATAACCCATCCGTCACGCCCCAGTAGGTGAGGCCAATCAACCCTATCCCCATGACCATTGCCATAGATCCAAACCCTAAAACCCAGGGAGCACAGCCCGCGGACTTGGCAATAGGTGGGGGTTGAGGGGGACGCTGAGGCGGATGTTCTACCGGAGCTGGTGGGGCGACGACTTGCGTGGGCAAGATTGAAGGGGTTGCTGTCTCTAATGGGAGCGATGAGGGCTGGGGAGGAGAAGATGGGGGAGAAGCTTTGGGAGGCTGGTCCGTCTGGTGGAGGGCCTGCCAAGCATCAGCAGCCGTTTGATATCGCAATTTAAAATACGGGCGCACCATCTGGGTTAACACCTGAGCCAATCCGTCACTGACCTCAGCTTGATTCCGCCAAAGCAGTTCTCCATCTACATCTTCCTGAAATTGGGAGGGTGGTCTCCCAGTCAGGGCCTGAATGCCGATAATACCTAGAGAGTAGAGATCACTATTGGGGCGCGGTTTACCTTGGCTTTGCTCACTGGCCATGTATCCAGGTGTCCCCACAACCACGGTGATATTAGTGGAGGGATTGGTCACTAAAGCTTGGTTTCTGACCTGCTTGACAGATCCAAAATCAACCAAGACTAGCTTCTGATCAACCTGCCGACGAATAATATTCTCCGGTTTGATATCGCGATGAATCACACCCTGTTTATGGATAAACATTAAAATTTCTAGTACTTCGGACAGGAGCGATCGCACTTGCGATTCTGTCCATTGCTCCCCCGATATAAGTTCATCTGTGAGTGGAGCCCCAGCAATCAGTTCTTGCACCAGAAAAAAGTCTTGATCTTGTTCAAAGAACGCCAAAAGTCGGGGAATCTGATCGTGGTGTCCCAACTTTTCTAAGGTGTCTGCCTCACTGCGGAACAATCGACGAGCCACCGCTAAAAACTCAGGATCGCTACTGGCAGGCTGGAGAACTTTAACGACACAAGGTGGATTACCCGGTCGCCGTGTATCCTCAGCAATATAGGTTTGCCCAAAGCCTCCTACCCCTAGGGAACGTATTATCCGATAACGCCCATCTAACGTTTGCCCAATCATGCTTTTAGTGAAACTTTAACCATCCATGCCCAGCATAACGGGGAGGAAAGG
This sequence comes from Acaryochloris sp. IP29b_bin.176, assembly GCA_028285315.1. Classification (GTDB taxonomy): domain Bacteria; phylum Cyanobacteriota; class Cyanobacteriia; order Thermosynechococcales; family Thermosynechococcaceae; genus Acaryochloris. The sequence goes on along the minus strand of JANQPU010000131.1, from coordinate 24,796 downwards.
TATGGGGATGAAATATCTCAGCTAAAAGCTCCATGGAATCGACTAGACGTGGCCCAGGGCGATTGAAGTATTGATTGCCGTCCGTTAGATACACTTGCTGGTTTTGCACAGCCTGGAGCTGCTGCCATTGCGGCTGTTGAGCGAGTTCTTGGGTGGCCTGGGCGGCTTGCGCTAGATCAAAGCCACAGGGCATACAAACAATAATTTCTGGATTGGCCGCCAGTAACTGTTCCCAGGTTAACCAGCTCGAATGTTGGCCCACAGTGCCTAAGCAAGGTTCTCCCCCGGCGAGAGTCACTAGCTCCGGCACCCAATTGCCAGCAATCATTAACGGATCCGTCCATTCAATACAGGCTACAGTGGGTCGATGCTCTATCTCTGTGAGCTGCTGCTGACAGTTAGTGATGCGAGACTGGAGCTGCTGAATGATAGGTTGACTGTCGCATCCGAGTACGATCGCAACCCGTTCCATATCTTGCCAAACATGGGCCAACACATTGGGTTGCAAAGAGATTACCTGAATTGCCTGATTGGTAATCTGGGTGAGCGCTTGTTCGACATCGGCCAGACTAACGGCACAGACTTCACACTGAGCCTGGGTCACAATATGTGTGGGCTGCAACTGCTTAAGCTGCTCTAAATCCAACCGATAGATTCCCAAGGCCGACTGCAACAGCTCCGTCACCTGGTCATGGATGGCACGACTGGGTCTTTCTGAATTGAGATTGGTGGCCGTACAAACGGGTAATGTCTGAACGAGCGCTGGGTAGTCACATTCGTGAGAGCGCCCCACTAAATGCTCACCTAAACCCAAGGCGACAACAATTTCAGTCGCGCTAGGAATTAGAGAAACAACGCGCGGGTCTGACAGCGACATCCAGGCTCACTTACTCAATCGTGATTGACTGAGGGCCACTACCATTCTGATGGTGATCGCTGTCTGAAGAGGAATGATCATTAGGGCCACGCTTTTGATCCAGCCAACTTTTGACCGGATCGTCATCCAGATTTAGACGGAGGAGCCCTGAGGCAAAACCACCCATAAACGCTACAGGCTTATTCACTAATTCTTGAAACAGGGGAGATAATTCGTCCAAAAACATCTATGCGTCTCATGCAAGCTACTACTGTAATGGTAGCGTGACACTTCAGATCCTTTTGTGCTAATTTAGCCTCCTACTGACAGGCGACACTTTGCTGACGGGTATGATAGACCTGAGAATAGGTATTAATTAACGGCATTCCATAAGCCGACATAACATGAAAGGCTTGATGGTGGGCATGTAGTTGAGACTGGACATAGGGGCTTTGGGCAATGAGGGCACAGGCTTGCTCAGGTGGCTCCCCTTGGATTAGCGCTTCCGCTAACACACCCCGGTCTAGCCTTTCTCCCATATCTGGATATAGGGACACGATGGAATAATATTCATCATAGGTAGACCCTAGATAGTGAAACCCTAAATCTTGGTGAGCCGCTTTTGCGAGTTCCACATAACGATTCCGAATCGCTGAGTAGGATTGTGCCTTGGTATTGATCACGGAAGCCTCCTCACGGCTGTTCTGAAGTCTGGTGATTGATCAGGGCGAATAAAGCATTGAAGCAAGATGAGCGAGGGAAGGATAGTTATTCCCAGTGAAGAATAACTATCCTTGAGTGCAAGTGAGACTATCTCTGAGTGCAAGTGAGGTTGAATCACTTAAGATAGCCATAGGTCTACTGTCGCAGTTTCCACTCAGCCAAAACATCGTAGAACTACCGAAATCTTCAGCAATCTTCGGCTTATCCGTATGGACTTAGATTCAATACAGCGGTCAGGGCTTAGAAGCCGTTCGGAATCTCCGTAGAACCACGGTTGTGGTTGCTCAATTTTGCCCTAAGCACAAAATATTATGGTTCATCCATCACATCCATTTGAGGCGGAGCATGATTGGCAGAGGTCTCCAGTCCCAAGCGTTTTTCTCGTAATTGCAACAAGATCTCGGCATGCACCTCTCGCGAAATGGGATAAAAATAGGCTAGCAGCAAGCCAATCAACAAAATTAATGTGGGTAATGGTCCAATCGCAATTCGAATCGCGAGCAAAGCTGAATCAGGCTGTATCGGTACAGGTTGCCCCGGTGTTGAGGAAATAAAACCAGTATTTTCTAACGCGAGACCGACTAAAAAGAGACCTAGGGCGAGTCCCATTTTTTGGAGTAACACCATAAATGCATAGAAAATTCCTTCCCGGCGCTTGCCTGTTTTGAGTTCATCTAACTCAATGACATCCGGCAGCATTGACCAAGGAATCAGATAGGCCGTTGCCACTCCCACCCCCGCCATCATGCTTAGTAAATACAACCCAACAATCTGACCGGGCTGGAGAAAGAATAATCCGCTTTGGGCAATAATCCATAGGGACATGCCCATGAAATAGACCATCCGTTTGCCAATCCTTTCGCTGATGCTACTCCACACAAACAACATAATGATGGCGACGACTTGAACCAGCAGCGCCACTTCAAAATAGGAGTCCCGCTCCATCCAACTGGTCACATAGTAAGGAATGATGGATGCCGTGAGCTGAAAGGCCAGCCAGGAACACATATAAATGCCAATGACGAATAAAAACGGACGATTCGCAAAGGCGATTTTCACTTGTTCCAAAATAGGAATCGCTTCTGATGTTTCCGCGGTATATCGCTCTTCTGTTCCCCAAACACACCAATAAAGCGGTAATATCGACACAATTGCGCACCCTAGGCCAATCACAAAATACTGCTGGCTAGGGTTCTTGATCCATTGGGAGATCAGTAAACCAATCACCAAGGCGAGGATACTCCCCCCAATGGAGAAGGCAAACCGAAAGCTATTTAGGCTCGTACGTTCGTTATAATCCTGGGTTAATTCTGGGGTCAACGCTGTATAGGGTAAATTCACCGCAGTGAAGGCCAAATTAAATAACACTGCGATAATCACGTAGTACCCAAATAAGGCCCATTGATTGATCGCTGCATTGGCAGAAAAGCGAGGAACCACCCACTGTAAGAAGAAAAATAAACCAAAGGGAATGGATCCCCACAGCATCCATGAATGACGGCGACCCCAACGAGATTTGGTCCGATCGCTCAAGACTCCAATGATGGGATCGTTGATGGCATCACTAATTTTGCCAATTAAAAGGACGGTACCTGCTAGACCTGGGTTGAGACCAGCCACATTTGTCAGAAAGATAAGCAGCGAAAACACCAGGAGGGTAGCTGTAATCCCTGCTCCCATATCCCCAGCCCCATAGGCCAGCTTGGTTTTTAAACTCAATTTTCCAGATGTAGGCGATATGGGGTCAATCATGGCATTCCAAGATCATCTATGACCTCCAATTGTGCCCTACTCCTTGCCAATTGCCACAACTTCTCATCAAAATCTACTTGAATCAATCGGAGAGTGTTGTACCTCACAGTAGCAGAAACCACTAATCTGCCTTAGAATTCTGGCTCATCTCCAAGCTCTTCAATCAGTAATTCCATTTGGCCTTGTCGATCCGCTAAGAACATTTCACACTGACGCAGGTAGGTAATGGCAGCGGCAAATCGCTCAAAGACATCAGCTAAATCAAGCTCTCCTGTCTCAATCTCATTAATGATGGTTTCGACTTCATGGATGGTTTCTTCGTACCGCCAATCAGCAGGAAGTTCAAGCCCGCTCTGAGTAGTTGATGTCTTGCCGGAGTTAGTTTGCATCATCCGATTCCTTGGGTGAAGACTGCAACGCCATCACACGAGCAGTAAAGTGGCCTTCAGCTAACTCTACCTTGAGTTCTTGATCTACAGATAAATGTTGCGTACTCCGAACAATTTGATCATCCGTTGTTTGCACGAGAGCATATCCTCGCCTGAGAACTTGGGTTGGGTCAAGGGAGGTCAGTTGTTGCTGCAATAGCTGTTGATGCTGCTGGGCTTGTCCAAGCCGCTGTTGGATGGTCTGGAGAAGGTGGTTTTGCAGGCGCGATCGCAATACCTGTTCCCGTTCAAAACGGCGATCCAACTGCAACCGCCGCAAGCGGTTTTTTTGATACAGCAAGTGCTCATGGGCAATATCGAGCTGGCGGTTGAGAATGATATAGAGGCGGGCAATACAGTTGTGATAGTCTGTCTGCCAATCGGCTAAACGCGGAATGCACTCAGCCGCTGCCGTAGGGGTATGGGCACATATATCGGCAACGAGATCGGCAAGCGTCTCATCTCGTTGATGTCCAATCCCGGAAATGACTGGAATGGGGCATTCAGCCATTGCCCGAACCACTCGCTCATCATTGAAGCAGGCCAAGTCTTCTGTCGCCCCACCCCCTCTAGCGATAATCAGCACATCCGCTCGACCATCCTGAATGACCCGTTCAATCGCTACCACAATTGCTTCAGGTGCTTGTTTACCCTGAACCTGGGTGGGAGAAAAGAGAACGTGCAAGCCTGGATGTTGGGCTTTCAACGTGCGTTTAATATCGCCCCAGGCAGCCGCTTGATGCGACGTCACCACGCCAACGGTCTGTGGATAGGCTGGGAGCGTCTTTTTACGGAGCGGCTCAAAGAGACCTTCACGGATTAAGCGGTCGCGTAGTTGCTGATAGCGCAGTGATCGTAACCCTTCCCCTGCAGGCAACAGTTGCCAAACCATCAGCTGATATTGACCCCGTTGAGGATACAAGCGAATCCGACCTAAAACAATGACTTGCTCACCTGCTTCAGGTTCAATCACCAATTGCTCGCAGTAGCTATTCCAAACGACACAGCGAATACAGGCAGGTTCTTGCTGGTCTTGAAGGATAAAAAAGAAGCCACTGCGATGCCGAACGGCACTTGACACTTCTCCTTCAACCCAGACCTGTACTAAGGACTGATCTTCTTCCAGCAATGCCTGAATATAATCCGTCAATCCCTTAACGGATAATACTTCAGGCGGGATTAATAAATTGGGCTGATAGGATGTCATTGCGAATTTCTCGTTCAAGCAGCAGAACTACATAACAGGCTATCCAGCCTTCTGGACCCATGACATCTTGCCTAGTTTAACTGCCAGGCTTCGGAAAACTACTAGGAGACTTAAAATATTCCACCCGCTGATCTGCCATAGCTTTGCTCATGAAATCACGCCAGACTGGAGCTGCATAGCTACCCCCCGAAGCCCCTCTGCCCATGGGCGAATAGTTATCATTCCCAGCCCATACAGCCGCTGCTAATTGAGGAACATACCCTACAAACCAAACATCACGTTCGGAAGAAGTGGTTCCCGTTTTACCCGCAGCCGGTCGACCGATTTGAGCAGAGGTCCCGGTTCCCCCATTGATCACTGCTTGTAGCGACTGAGTTAAGGATGCAGATGCCCACGGATCCAGAACCAATTTTGGCTGGGGCGTATTATCCAATATCAGCCGTCCACTGCTATCCGTCACTTGGGCAATGGCGGTGGTTTCAGACTGCCAGCCATTATTGGCAAACGTAGCATAGGCTGATGCCATTTCCAGAGGGGTTAAGTCTACAGAGCCCAAGGGCAAAGAAATCACCGGGGGAATCGGACTTTTAATCCCCAGCACCCGACAGATATCAATCACTTTCTCAACGCCGACCTTTTGCCCTAGGACAACGGCAGGAATATTGCGGGACATGGCCAACGCTTGACGCAGGGACATGGAGCCCCCATAGGTTCTGTCATAGTTTTGGGGAGTATAGCCTCGGGCAGTCCCGTCATTAAAGCTCACCTTGGTATCATTAATGACGCTGCTAGGCGTATATTTACCAGATGCATAGGCGGCATAATAGACAAAGGGTTTAAAGGCTGACCCCGGTTGACGGATGGCTTGGGTGGCTCGATTGAATTCACTTTTTTTACTGTCTACACCCCCCACAATCGCTTTAATAAAGTGGGTACGTGGATCGACTGCAACTAAAGCCATCTGGTCTGCAGCATAAGAGATCCGCTGTTGTCCCCATTTCACTGAATCTTCCGCAATTTCCTGCAGTTTTAGATCGATGGTGGTCTGAATCCGCATTCCCCCTTTACTGAGGGCATCTCTACCAAAGCGACGAGTCAGTTCTTTAATAACGGTGTTGGTCACGTAGGGAGAGCGGCTGAGTTGGAAAGACGTCACCTTGCCAAACTTCAAAGGAGTATCTAAGGCGTCCTGCTCTTCTTCGGCGGTAATCCAGTTGAGTTCCTTCATCCGATTGAGTACAACTGCTTGGCGTTGTTTTGCGATCGCAAGGGTTTCATCGGTTACTGAATCGAAATCGAAAGGACTATAGCTTTCAGGGGCTTGAATAATACCCGCCATCATGGCTGATTCCGCTAGATTCAGCTCAGATGAAGATTTATCAAAATAGCTGCGGGCTGCGGTTTCAACACCGTAGGTGTTATGTCCCCAATACACCTGATTGAGGTACATCTCTAAAATTTCGTCTTTTTTGAACAGCTTTTCCAATCGCATAGCCAGAACTGCTTCTGCGACTTTCCGGCCTAGTTCCCGCCTAGGCGTCAAGAACAAATTTTTGACCAACTGCATCGTTAAGGTAGAAGCCCCCTGGACCGTTTCTCCTTCTCTAATGTTGGCCACTGTGGCTCGGAGAATGCCGTAGGGATTAATCCCATCATGTTTATAAAAGTTGCTGTCTTCAATCGCTAATACGGCTAACTTCAGATGGGGGGAAATATTATCTAAAGGAACGACTTCTCGATTCTCCTCGTCGTGGAGACTGGCGAGGATTTTGCCGTTGATATCGTAAATGTGAGTGGTTTCATTGGGAATATAACCCTTTAAAGACCGGACATCGGGTAGATTGCGAAAGCTAATCGCTACCCCCATCAAACCACCCGCTACAGCAGCACTCGCTAACATAGTTGTGATTAGGATGGTTGAACCCGCTGCTTTGCCAATCCCACCAATAAAACTCGTGCCTTTGGCGAAGCGATTAGGGTGCTTTTGACTGGCAGTTTGCGATAAAGACACAGCAGATTCACATCCTCTTTCGAAAAGTTTGAAGCACGTACCACTCAGGGATCATACTAGCAATTCTGGCCCACAATGTTACGGTGTCGAACAGCATAGCTAGGGAAGAGCAGCACAGCGACGTTGGGGGACTTTGGCAGAATAGGATTTTGAAATTGAGTTTGAGCATAGCTTACCATTCCTATTCAATGCCAAGCCATGAGTCCCTTTTGCACAAATAATTGAGGGTTTGGCCCATCCTATAGGCAATGATTGTTCATAGCCCATCCTTTAAGATGAAGAGTGCTGTAATAGCATACTAGACTCTTGATTTTGAGTGGTTGATCATTCTGAAGCATTGATTCAGAATATTGGCTCTTGCCCCTTTATTAATCCTTACCTTCCCCACCCACATAACCTATGGTAGATGCAGTGTCTTCGTTGCTCCAGCGGGGCGTTAGCGATATTTTCCCCAACAATGCTGACTCGCAGCAGGCAGATGAAAATTTAGCCTATCGATTAAAAACAGCGGATAAGCCGTTGCGTATCAAGCTGGGTATTGACCCCACGGGCACTGATTTACATTTAGGACATAGCCTCCCCATTCGCAAACTGCGGGCGTTTCAAGATTTGGGCCATCAAGCCGTTTTGATTATTGGGGATTTTACCGCTCGTGTAGGTGATCCAACCGGCAAATCTGAAGTTCGTCGTCAGATGACGGAAGCGGAGGTCAAGCACAATATTCAGACTTACTTGGATCAAATCAAGCCAATTTTAGATTTTGATACCCCCGATCGGTTAGAGGTCCGCTATAACTCTGAATGGTTGTCCAAGATTGATTTGGCGAAGACTTTAGAACTGTTAACCACCATGACGGTGGGGCAAATGCTGGCTAAAGAAGGGTTCGCAGAACGCTATCAGCAGGGCACCCCCGTTTACTTGCATGAATTTTTGTACCCTCTCTTACAAGGATATGACTCGGTAGCTGTGGAGGCTGACGTCGAGTTAGGGGGAACAGATCAAAAATTCAATATTGCCATTGGTCGAGATTTACAACGGCATTTTGGTTTTCGTCCTCAGTTTGGCCTATTAACACCCATTCTGTTGGGGACCGATGGGGTGCAGAAAATGTCCAAGTCTTTGAACAACTATGTGGGGTTAGCCGAAGATGCCGTCAGCATGTATTCCAAGCTGGAGAAAACGCCTGATGCATTGCTATCAGAGTATTTTGAGTTATTGACGGATTTACCGCTGGATCAACTACCGGATAATCCCCGTGAGCAGCAAAAACTGCTAGCGCGTACCCTGGTCAGCCAGTATTACAGTGATGCGATTGCACATGAAACCCAACAATCCCTAGCGGCGATGGTGACTCAGGGAGACATGAGCCAAACCGATGTGATTCCTGAATATTCATTGGCGGAGGTCATGTTCCCCGCCAAGCTGTTCTATCTACTGAGTGCCAGTGGTCTTTGCCCCAGCAGTAGTGACGCCCGCCGCCAAATTAAGGGGGGAGCCGTGAAGTTAAATGGCGCTAAGATTACCGAGGTCGATCAAACTTACGACCAGCCTGATGATCTGATTGGGAACGTCTTACAAGTGGGCAAAAAGAAATTTGTTCGATTTACGCCGTAAGCTTGAGTTCCCAATGCACATTACAATGGCTGCAAAACCATTTGATGCTATACCCTAGCTGGCTTTTGGTTTTTTCTTGTGGTGTAGGATCGTAAATTCATCCAGATCGTCGTTGAGTGGTTGAGCAACTAGGGATGGGATACTGGAGCGATTGAGAATCTTGTCCAGCCCCGCTAAGGCAGTGGCTAGGTCTGGCTGATTCAATATGCAATTCCCAATGCCACCTAAAATCGATTGAAGATGTTGCATAAATATGTCGATTTTCTCGGACAGATGATCGCAAGGGAAAGCAGACAAAATGTTCCCAGTTCCTGTGGAGAGGGTGATGCTGGCTTCCACAATTGAAGTTGGAGTTTCCGTACTGAGGGTCAGAAATAAAGGGAGTTGAGGGTAGGTGTCCTTACACCATGCGCAAAAAGCTAGGGCATCTCCCTTATAGGCTTCTATATCCACTAGTAGTAAATCAGGAAGCACATTGGCGGTTGCATCCAAACGAATTCGCTGTTGTAGATCGGCAGAAGGTGGAATCCAATGCACATCAAACCCCTGCGAACAAAGGATTTCCTGCCAGATAATCCCTTGGGTTGCAGACTCCTGCATCATCGATACTTGCTTGGACCGAAAAGGAATCGTAGAACCTGAATGGGTGACATAGGGAAAATGAAACCGGATATTTGTGGATCCAATAGTAATCACATCTCCATGCTTGAGTAGCAAAGGCTCTGTGACCCGTTTTTGATTGACCTGAGAACCATTACTGCTATTGAGATCAACAAAGTAGCAATGTCGATTCTCAATGACTTCAAGTTTGGCATGATGCCGAGAGACTGCTCCTTCAGACAGCACAATTGAATTAATGGAACTCCGTCCTAGGCTCCAAGTTTTTTGGGTGGTGAGATCAATGGGTTGTGCAGTCTCGGCAGTAAGAATTAGTTGAGGAGTAGGGGAAGCAGGCATGACTCAAATCAAAAAAGGTAAGGTCAGACGACCATAGTCTTAGTATGTGAATTTCAGTTCGGTGAATAAACACTTCAGCCAACTAAACCCTCACATGTCCATAAAAAGACAAGGTGAATGGCATTGATTCCTGGTTTTTCGATAGCCTCTTTAATTGTAATCGCCCTATTGTCTCTAGGAATATCCAAAAAGTCCTCTCGTAAACTGAGGCAAAAAGGCTGACGTTGCGAATTTTAACGGCGGCCTACAATTTGACGGTAGCGACTTTGGCTGAGGCCACAGCTAATGAGATCTGGGTTGCGATCACACTCATTCTGCGGACCAGATTGAATGTCGTTTTCAAGGCGCACAACACGATCCGGGACTGCCGGGTGAGTGCTCAAAAAGGTTGGCGTTGATCGACTAGAGACCAGTTTCCGCATGAACGCGGGCATTGCGGAGGTGGCATAATTTGCTGCTCTTAAAATGCGCAGCCCTTCTCGATCTGCATCATATTCATCACTGCGACTTTGAGGGCGACTGACGAGTAAGTTAATGCCAATATTGGCGACTTGACTGCGATTGGAACCCGTGATAGCTGTGGTCAGGCCCTGGGCAACCATGGTCTTACGAATTTGCTTCACCAAATGTTGTTTCTCAATATGACCGATTTCATGGCTGATCACGCTGGCTAACTGGGCTTCATTATCCGCTATATTAATAAGACCAGTTGTGACATAAACTCGGCCTCCCATGGTGGCAAAAGCATTCACCCGAGAATCATCGACCACCTGAAATCGGTAGTCAACTTTCCGCCTTCGAGAGCCCGCATCAACAAGTCGCTGACCAATGCGAGTAATATAGCGATTTAAAGTACGTCCTTGATGCAAGCGCATCCCTTGGCTTTGCAAGTTACGATGAATTTGCTCACCGAGTTCTCGTTCTTGTTTATTAGACAGATTAGACAGTTGGATAACTTGAATACCCCGAAATATCAGGTCTCTCAGGGGAATGGCTTGGGCGGTATTGGGGGTTGCGATCGCAATACTCGTTGCTAAAGCAGTTACAGCAAAAACACGCTTATAAATGGGCAACTGCCCCGAAACCGAGTCGTTCATAAAGTCACCAGACAATGAAACAGCAGCATATGCGCCTTTCTTGGCCCAGCTAATCGCGCTGATTAAGTACGAAGACCCAGTAAAGATTAAACTCTACTAGTTTTAGGAATCGTATGCAGATGAGCGTATCAGGCCAAGAGATACATGACATGTACCTATGTGCTAATTATGACGCTGAATAATGCCAGGGAGTTTCCCGAGTAAGCTCTAACCTATAGAGTTCGGCTGCTATTAATAGGCGTTCTGATCTCTGAGGAAGACAAAGGCTGTCTTCAAGAGAATTTGAATATCCAGACTCAAAGACCAGTTTTTGAGATATTCCAAATCATAGTCAATGCGTCGCTTCATCTTGTCTAAGGTTTCCGTTTCACCCCGGCACCCATTGACTTGTGCCCAACCCGTAATTCCAGGCTTTACCTTATGACGCAGCATATAGCCACTGATCAGCTTTCGATACATTTCATTATGGGCAACCGCATGGGGACGAGGACCGACCAAACTCATGCGGCCTTGCCACACATTCAAAAACTGTGGTAGCTCATCCAAGGAGGTCTTCCGTAAAAAGGCTCCCACAGGGGTGATCCGGCGGTCCCCTCGTGTTGCCTGGACCACAGCCCCGCCATCTTCCATCACGGTCATTGAGCGGAACTTGTAGACAATGATTTCTTGGCCGTTCAACCCATATCGACGTTGCTTAAATAAGATAGGTCCCGGTGAGGATAACTTCACGGCGATAGCAATCACCGTCATTACTGGAGAGAGCGCTACTAATGCGAAACCCGACAGGACAACATCAATGGCTCGCTTGAAGAAGTACTGCAAATCTGAGAAGGGAATTTCCCAAATTGAAATCAAGGGTACGCCATTGATTTCATAGGAGCGGCCATGCATCAAGCTATACATCAACAAACTGGGAACAAAATAAACACAGGCCGTTGTATCCTGTAGGGCCTCAATCAGCTCTGCAAATCGGGGCTCGTCATCAGCCGCACAGGCAAGATACACCACATCAATATGATGTCGACGAACGTAGTCCGGCACCTCTGCCAATGTGCCAATGATTGGAATGTCTGGGAGTTCTGATGGAGGTTGATCATCAAAAAAACCGTTTAGACGAATTCCTAAGTCTTTGCATTCACGAAGCTGTTCAGCTAAATCTAGACTGACCTTATTCACTCCAGCAATCACCGCAAACTTAGAATTGCGCCCAGACAGTCGAAGTTGACGCAGCATGGCCCAGACCAAGAAGTGAACCACTAATAGTACAACCGGAACACTGCAAGACCAGGTCAAGATCAGGGCTCTGGAAAAAATCATTGAGGTCTTGGTGGCAAAGCCGATAAATAGCATTACCCCCATGACAATCGACCATCCCATCACTAATCTGATAGTCAGCAACCGTGCTGCTAGACTGCGATAGGGACGATACATCCCTGTCGACTTAAAGATAGGCAATATCAGTAAAAACGCAGTGAGTGCAAGGAGTTGCAGACTGGTAGTAAAGGGGATGGCATAAAGTTGGGCCAAAATCACTAGTAACAACACTGCCAAGGCTGGATCCAGAAGGCGCTGTACCAGCGTCACGATTGATGTATTGGCTCGGAGTGTCCAATGGGAATTATGGCTCATAAATCATCTCTGGGAGAACAAAAACTTATCAAATTAGCCAATCATGGCCTGATTCTAGGGGTTCAGCTTGATGAATGCTGCCATCAAAACTACATTCGCAGTCCTATCAATTTCATTTTTTATTCTTTCTGCACAAAAAGAAGTGATGGTGATCACTTTTTATGTTGCAAATAACAAACTTTAGGGACCCATCATCTAGGTCTGTAATGCCACACCTCAAGATTTCTATGAAGCTCAAGGAAGACAATGGGTTAGATGAGAATAACTTATGATTGCCCTAAACTATACGCTGGTATAAAATTAATTGCGATTCTTCGTTACGCAAGACTTGAGCACCTCCAATACTAGGGAATTATTAGCTTGTGATACTCATTTTCGGTAATAAGTTCCCGAGTGGTCTCAACTCGATCGATAAATACATAGCCCTGTAAATGGTCGCATTCATGCTGAACGATGCGAGCGACGAAGTCTTGGAATGTTCTTTGCTGATTATTGCCGTCTCGATCTTGATATTCAACAGAAATGACTCGTGATCGAGGCACTAATCCCCGAATGCCAGGTACGCTTAGGCAGCCTTCCCAATCTTTGACCACCTCTGCGCCGATAGGAGTGATTTGGGGGTTAATCATCGCAATCGGATCCATCTGAGGTGCATGGGGATATCTGAGGGTGGGGCGGGAAGCAACGATAACCACCTGTAAATCGACTCCCACTTGAGGTGCTGCAATTCCTACCCCATTGGATTGCTCCATGGTCCCAATTAAGTCGTCAATGAGGGATTGCATATCTGAATGGGCAAGATCCTCGACAGGGCGAGCAGTCTGTCGGAGTTTGGGATTACCAAGTTCGAGAACTTCTAGTTGTATGTCTGACATCAATGGTTATTCCCTCTGCTCAAGAGTGACTCAATTTTAACGCTGTTCATTGGATACATTGCAGCTAGAGGGACAGCAATTTTTAATCTTTAAGAGTCTTGCTAGGGGCAGGAAGTCCTTTGATATTGGATTCAACAATTCCTAAATTCTGCCAAAAATCAGGTGGATATTCAAGCTCAGCTTTCCCAACCCAGCCTCTCTCTAGATTAAGAACGTATCCCTTGTCCACCTTCTGATAGCTAACAGACTGGATCGCAAGTTGATCCCAATCCCCGGTATATTTCAAATCTGCCAAGGATTTGGGATAGTCTCCATAGCGCACTTTATGCAGTTCAATCAGGGTAATGGCTGTTTTGAAATGTTGATCGCCAAACTGATTATCTGCTTTTTGAGAGAGCTGGTTGAAGGCTTCTGGCAATCCACATGCTCCAATGGTGAGTACTAGACCCAGGAGTAATCCTGCTCGATATAGTTGCCTAGAGGAGATCTGTTGCATAGGGTTAACGACCTAAATCGTGCATGGCATTAATGACGTCAGCACACTGTTGGGTCACATCGGCTAGTTCTGTGCGATCGCGGCTGGCAGGCGGTGGAATCGGTTCTCCAATCCGAATCGTCAACGGTACACTGCGAGGAAATTTCTGACCTTTGGGAAGAATTTTTTCTGTTCCCCATAAGCAGACAGGCAGCAAAGGAGCTTGAATCTTACTGGCGATTAAAGCCGCACCTTGCTTGGGATGGGTAATCCGCCCATCTGCGGTACGAGTGCCCTGCAAAAATAGGCCCACGGCCCATCCCTGCTCTAAGGAGGCCAATGCAGCCCGTATTGCACTGCGATCGGCAGATCCGCGATTAACGGGATAGGCACCATACCATCGAATCAATGCAGATAAGACGGGCACCTGAAAGAGTTCCTGTTTGGCCATAAAGGCGACAGGCCGACGCATGCAGTTGGACAAAATCGGCGGGTCAAAGTCACTGGCATGGTTACTGACCACCACTAGTGGTCCTTGCTGTGGCACCCGTTCAGCATGATGAATTTGCCCCCGAAAATAAACATGTAAGGAGGGACTCACCACTGTCCATTTGAATAAGTGGTAGAGGGCTAAGCTGATTTTGGGCTCACGCTGTTGTGGCATGGGGCGAACCTCGGCAGAGAACTCCATTAGGCAGACGATATCAAATTGGGATTGGCCCAGTGGGTTAACCCCTGTCTAAGCTTAAGCGGGTATGCTTTCCAAACTATTGATATTTGTTAAAGCCATTTCTTTGCAGGTACGCTTGATCAATCCCGTTAAGACTTTGCCAGGACCAACTTCCATGACCGATTCAATTCCTTGATTGGCAAAGACTAAAGCTGTTTCTCGCCAGCGTACAGGACCTGTCATTTGCTGAATCAGACGAGTTTGGAGGATAGCGGGATCTGTAGAAGGTGTTGGTTCAACGTTGGATACCACTGGAACTTGTGCAGGTTTAAAGTCAATAGAATTCAGGGACGATTCATATTCAGCCGCCGCCTCTGCCATTAGAGGTGAATGGAACGCACCACTAACATTTAGCTCCACTACCCGCTTGACTTTAATACTACCCAAAACACTATCCACAGCGGCTGGTGTCCCGGAAATCACGACTTGGCCGGCATGGTTATCATTGGCCAAGACCACGCCATCTGTACTTTCCACAGTTTGACTAAGCTGATCGCGATCGAACCCCATCAGAGCCGCCATTTTGCCATCAGAGGTTTGAGACATCAGGGTGGATCGCTTTTGCACCAGCTTTAAGCCCGATTCAAAGTCAAAAACCTGGGCCGAGTAAAGGGCCACATATTCTCCCAAGCTATGCCCCGCAACTAGATCGGGCTTCAGTTCTTTCTCAGTCAGGAGATCGGACAAAATGGCAGACACTACATATAAGCAGGGCTGGGTGTAGTTGGTTTGGGACAGGCGGGTTTCATCTTCTCGGCACACCTCAGGCACGGACCATCCGAGGATGTTTTCTGCGATTTCAAATCGTTGTTTACCGATTTCGGTGTCGAGTAGGTCTAGGCCCATGCCAATTGCCTGGGACCCTTGCCCAGGAAATACCCATGCTGTTTTGGTCATATCTCCAGATTCTTGTGTCAGCTCCATCCTCCAGTTTTGCACTGAACGGTATCGTTCACGACATCTTTTGGGACTTTCAACTCCGCTTGAACCGTTTTTGTCGCCAATAGGTCGATCCTGCGATCAGCAGTCCTGTTAAAGCTAAGGCACCGATTAAAGGCGCAATATTCCCGGAGTTGAGCGCTTGAATGCTAGAGCTGCCCAGGAGGACAAAGGGCAACACGCCTGGAATAGTGCCCAAGGTTGTACCGATCAGAAAATCTCGAAAGCGAACGGAGGTCAAACCTGCGGCCAAGTTGACGAGGCCATAGGGCATGATTGGCACTAACCGAATTGCAAACATATAGAAGAGGCCACCTCGTTTGACCTCAGTATCCATTTTTTGCCAACGTCCAGCTAAACGTTTCGCAATGGGTTCGCGACCGATGGTGCGACTAAAGTAAAAGGCCACAACTGCGGCAATAATGGCTGCGAGGCTTGTCCAAAGGGTTCCTAGCCAAGGGCCGAACAAACCACCCCCTATGAGGTTTAGGGCTGTTGAAGGAAGAACCAGTAGGGTGGCAATCACATAGGTCAAGATGTAATAAATGGGTCCCCAAATCCCTGCACGATTGACCAGTACTTTAATTTGAACGTTATCGAGCTTCCCCATTACCAATAGAGCAATTCCTGTTGCAACCACACACACTACGGTTAAGAGAAGGAGACTTTTGCGGGGAGTGAGGGATTTTGCCCGTTTCATAGTTGAGATAAATGGGAATAGCTTATAAACAAGAGTTCTAACGCTTGATCTGAATCTCTCATAATCAAAAATTCAGTAATTCAAACTGCTCTGGGGTAAATCTGTATAAAGATAAATGCACAAATGAAGTAGTAGATGTAAGCCCCTGCAGTATGTTGGCTGGAATACTCAAATCTTGCTATTTGATGAAATGTCCCTAGCAGGTTATGGACGTTTTATTCTTTTCAGCAAAAAATAGAAGTGTTTGGAAGATTTTTGCAACTAAGTAGAGAAAAAGGGTGCTATATGGCTAATTATCACGTTAATATCTAATCAAGAGTAATTGTCAGACAATTGGTATTGAATTTCCATTAAGAAAGATTTATCTAACAATTGACACCCAATGAATGTATGTATAGATGTGATACATCCAACTGAAATGTAACCACAATTAGGCAGAATCCGCAGACACATCATACTAAGTGATTTATGGCAAAAATTGGCTCAATTCCTTTATTGAGTAATAGGCAATTCAATAATCCTGGAGGGGCAGCATTTCTCCTTGCAATTGCATCTAAAGTAAATGCTATCCAGCAGACTGAAGACGGAGAAGTTGAAATCTGTGATGGACAGCCATTTTTGGTAACACGGTTTGCATTTGCTTCAGATGCCAAAAATGCATTCAATAGAGGTCATACACTTGCTCAAAAAGGTCTTGATCTACTATCAGTACAGGGTATAGAAGACTTAATTCTTCGGGATGCTGAGAATGAACATATAATCTGGTGGACAGAAAAAGATGGTTTGCTTGTACGGACTGTCTCAACCAGCTTATTAGAATGTGATGTTCAGACCGCTAAGTTCATTGTGCGAGATACAGAAGGTCAAGAGATACCACCTCAAGACCCTAAACCCGTTTACCATATAGCTTTTCGCTATTATCGACTGTCACAAACAACGGATGACCTTTTCGATTCATACCGGAATATGTATCTTGCATTTGAGATTCTTCTTAGTAGCCAATATCCTAAACACTTTAAGGAAGGAGAAGGAGCTTGGCTGCGTTGTACATTAAAAGCTGCAGGTAATGAGTTGCATCTTGAAGCATTGGGGAAATCGCTCAATCTTAAATCGTCAAATACTGGCAATATTGTGAAAGAAATATTGAAAATAATTTATAAAGACGCCAGAAACCTAATTTTTCATGCAAAGGAAGGAAATTCCTATTTTGCGCCTCAAGTTTCTCTCTCTAACCGTAAGACAGTTTCAAAAGCTCTTTCTATCTTGACTCAGATTGTTTTACGCATGGTAAAAGTTTGGCATCATGCAGACCGAGTGGGAGGTGGTGTGTATTTTGGGTGGATTTATGAAAGTTTTCGTCAACGTCTAGCTGATTGTTGTGCATATGCATCAAGTTATGATGCACCTTTTGACCCTTCGACCCAAGATTTATCTCATTTTCGCTTTACTAATGCAGCCAAAATGTCTTCGCGTCTAGCTCCAGAATTAGAACGAGGTCGTGAATCTGCTGTACTATCGACATTAAGCGGCCATGAGCTAGCTAAAGTCAGTTTATTAAGACGCGTTGAGCTAGCGTCAGAAGACACTCCCTATGTGGCACATATTTTAGAAGCCCCTCTAGAGTTAGAAGGTGTTGTTCAATTCGAAGACTTGATTCATATCCGGGGGGTTAATAGTAATCAACCACGGTCTATGTTTCGACAGTAAGCTACGTCTAAATTCTGTCTGAAATTTGCTGTGTAGTGAGCTTACATAGAGGCACTAGCGTAAACAGAAACCGTTAGATCGCCTGATTGCTATTTCTCATGGAGTTTTTCAGTTAGCTGTCAGGGTTAGACATTACCCAGAACAGTGAAGAGAGCTAGCAATTTGGCTGCTCTCACTATTGGTTTTTAAATATCCAGTTACAGAATTTAGCACAAATGAATGGCGTTCCCATTGAAGTTCTCTTGCAGGCAAGTTTAGAAGATTGGCTCAATCTACAAAGTATGATTTCGTTAATGCTGAAGCTTATATGTTGGCGCAGAATTCCGAACTGTATTGATGTTTAGCATGATTTGCTAGTGATGAATAAAAGAGTATTGTGCTGACTTAGATCAGGCATGAATTAGTACATTAGGCATTTGTAAAGTGGTCGCAGCAGCATACAGTGCCAATTAACAACCTTCGTGCAACAGATGGATGAACATAATGATATCTTCTGAAACTCATGCGCCCCAAAATGGCAGCTTATACATTGTTGCAACACCGATTGGTAATTTAGAAGATATGAGTTTTCGGGCAGTGCGGATTTTGCAAACTGTGGCTGTGATCGCAGCCGAGGATACCCGCCACACTGGCAAACTGCTCCATCACTTTCAGATCAAAACCCCGCAAATTAGCTATCACCAGCACAATACTCAAACCCGGACACCTGAACTAATTAAACGATTACAGACAGGGCAAGATTTAGCCCTCGTTAGTGATGCGGGAATGCCAGGAATTTCTGATCCGGGGGTGGAACTCGTGCAAGCTTGTATCGAAGCTGGGATAGCAGTGATACCAATTCCAGGGGCCAATGCTGCGATCGCAGCATTGGTAGCATCAGGATTGCCCTGCGATCGCTTTTGTTTTGAAGGATTTCTCCCAGCGAAGGGTAAAGCGCGTCAACAGCGGTTACAAGACCTATCGACAGAATCTCGCACTATTGTCTTGTATGAAGCCCCCCATCGATTGCGCCAAACCTTACAAGATTTAGCGGAGCAGGTGGGTGATGATCGCCAGATTGTCTTGGCGCGGGAGTTAACAAAGCGGTTTGAGGAGTTTTGGCAGGGGACTCTGCAAGCTGCAATGACACATTATGAAAATAACGAACCTAAAGGCGAATTTACGCTGGTATTAGCAGGGGCAGAAGTCGGCCAAACCTTACCATCAGAAACAGCTTTACGCGCAGAATTGCAGGAATTATTAGCTCAAGGATGGTCAAAATCGAGAGCGAGTCGGCAATTGGCGGAGAAACATGCCATGTCTCGTCGCCAAATTTACCAGCTCACCCTTGACTTGGAATAAAACAATTACGGTTGTTTAGTATGGCTGACATATTGGCCGTGAACACTCACCATATAGGGCACGCAATAGGTGAGTAATCCTGAAATCCAGCGTTCACGGGTCATTTTGTTTTGGGTTAGGGCCGCACCATGATTGATGGCGAATAAAATAGACCCCACGATGGCCGCAACTTTTAAAGCATTGGTCCGATAGGTGGGATCTATTAAAGCCGCGAGATAGCCTCGCAAGAAGGACATTGAAGGTTAGATCGACTTTAGCAAAACGCTAGTAAAGAAGCGGGAACAAAAACGGTTCTCTCTCATTATCGCTCTGCAAAACTCCGCTCAGGATTAGGGGTTACAGTTGTATCTGCTTCAAATAGAGTGTTGTAGATGAAACCAGCTGCGATCGCACCTGCAATAGGCGCAACCCAAAACAGCCAAACCTGAGCAAACAACTCCATATTGCCCGCCAAACCAACAATTAAGGCGGGACCCGTACTACGGGCAGGGTTTACGGACGTATTGGTGATGGGAATACTGATCAAGTGAATGAGGGTGAGGGCTAAACCAATGGAAACAGGCGCAAATCCTTGAGGAGCACGGCTGTCTGTAGCACCCAAAATGATCAGCAAGAACATCATGGTTAGCAAGACTTCTGCAATCAAGCAAGAAATCAAGTTGTAGCCACCAGGGGAATGGTCACCAAAACCATTCGTTGCCAGAGGATTACCGCCTGAGACATCAATCGGTCCAGCGCCACTAGCGATGAGATACAAAAGACCAGCAGCAGCAATCGCACCAACTACTTGAGCAATGATGTAGGGCAATAAGTCAGATCCAGGAAACCGCTTGCCCGCCCATAGGCCAAAAGAGACGGCTGGATTGAAATGTCCGCCAGAAATATGGCCCACGGCATAGGCCATGGTCAGCACTGTTAAACCAAAGGCAAGAGAAACCCCTGTAAAACCAATCCCTGCGGGAAAAGTAAAGGCGGACCTAGCTTCACCCACTTCAATCCCTGCTGTGAAAACAGCTGCAAATACGGCACTGCCACAGCCCCCAAAGGTGAGCCAAAACGTACCGAAAAACTCGGCAAAAACTTTTTTAGTAATTGACATGGATTTACTCCATCTTGAATAAATGAGGAACTTACTTAAATCAACCCCCTGCCTTTGAAACTCCTTGCAGGTCAGAACTTTTGTTCTAAAAGCACCGACTTGTCAATCTCGCGATTGAGATCGGAAAGAGCTTCATCAGCGATGCATTGTTATATATAAACCAAACCTCGTTCAACACATTTTGAGGATCAAAAAGGTATTTGTAAATACATCTACAGAATTCTGCAATGTTTTTGAAATATTTTTCTATCTTGTCCAGGAAAATTAATAGTCTCCCTGCTAGAGCCACAATTTTGTCAGCGCTAAAAAAGGGTTTGAACGCTCAGCCCAAACTCCTTAGCGAAACCAGATTGTGCTGTTTACAGACTAGGAAACAAAATGGGGCATAACCTGGGCAGAGGTGAGCAGGCCACAAATTCCTTGCTGATGTAAAGCAATACCTGCTTTGAGATAGCCAAAGGCGGGACCACAAACGTTGGCTGCCATGCTGGTTTCATCCCCTAGGGTAAAGGTGTGGGTCGAGATTTTTCCTTCAAAGGTGCGTCCCGTAAGCTGTACGTTTGTGCTGAGGGGCTTTTTCGGGTTGCGAGTGTCTACGACGCCGCCAACAGTGACGCGATCGCGACCACAAATCCCAGCCATTTCCAGAATGATGTCATCGGCATGTTCCATATCTTCCAAACTGAGGATGCCGTTGGTCTGATCCAACAAGGCTTCCACCTCAGCATCAGTCATAGCTTTGGTAGTTTCGACGCTGTAGCCCGGTAAATGGGCAATGTCTTCACGGATGGTGGCCCGGTAGGCTTCCCAGTTGGCAATACCGACGCCAAACGTGATTTTGACTTGATGGATTTCGGCGTAGCTTTGGGCGGCGAGAGCGGCAGCGGCAGTCAGTAAACCAGGCGTGGCACCACAGCCCGTAACGTAGGTAATACCTGCTTCTGCGAGTTCAGTGCGTAGGTCTACAAGCTGCTCGACAGCGCTCGTGCGTTTGATAGCATCGATCAAAACGCCTTTCCAGCCTAGGTCAATAAACTGTTTGGCAACCGAAGCCATAAAGGTATTAGGCAGGTTGGGCAATGCCAGGAAAAAACCGGCAACGTTCTCACTTTTTTGAATCAGATCGGCAATACTTTGGGTGCTGAGGGTACCTTCCGGGTCGAGGTAACCGAGAGAGCCTTGGGTTTGATAGGCTGCGATCGCACGTTGCAAGTCCAAGCCTTCGGGGTTGAGGGCAAAGCCTTTTTGATCTGCAGCCGCGACTAGCTTCATTTGCTGCTTGGGGGCTAAAACTCGAGCTGCGGCTTGTCCGAGTCCGCCAAACCCCAACACACCAACAGGAATCGGCTGGTTTGATGTTTGCAGTGGATTGGCTAAATGGGTCACGTGCTTTACCTCGTCTGTCGGACTATCCATAACAACCTCAAACATTATCGGGTACTGAGGCCTTTTTTAATTGAATCATCAAAGCCAGGCTGGAGATAGCAACATATCGCAACTGATTGAATGTGTAACTCTCGACTGCCCCAAGCTGCTTCTCATAGCAGGTCAGTTATTTTGTCTTGAGGACTGGTCTACTTTCCTGCAGTATTATCCTTCGGATAGTACGGGGACCGTGCCGACCCGACTACCTGTGAGACGATGCAGCAGATTATTACTCCTGCTTTAGCGTAGGAGATCGTTCGGTGCTTGGTATTGGAGTTATCCGGCAGGGTGGATATAGCCTCACATTATGGCTGCACTTGCATAAGAACATAATCCACCGTGAATGGTTGAGAAAGGAGTTTTAGCCCAAAAACATGGGGTGTTTTGCAATCAACAGGAGCAATTACAAGGTTGAGTATGGGTGGGCAGTGCCTACCCTTGGGCTCGGTACATTTGGTCTATGGTAGGTTTAAAACTAGATTTTGGATATACGTTTGGGATCGTAAAAACGTATTGGTAATTGACATTGACGAGGATTCCTAATGGTTCAGGCGCGGGTACCAAACCCGATGAGTTTTGAGGCTTTCCTAGAGTGGTATCCAGACGATGGCCGTCGGTACGAATTAATTGAGGGAGTTGTAGTTGAGGTGCTACCAACAGGTCCCCATGAGGATGTCAGTGGCTTTTTGAGCGCAGAGTTCAATTTTGAAATTCGGCGAAACAAATTACCCTATTCGATTCCGCGCACTTGCCTAGTTAAGTCCCAGTCGGAAGGATCGGGCTATATGCCAGATGTCGTTGTTCTCAATCGTGAGGCGTTGAAGCAAGAGCCGCTTTGGCCCACTGCTTCAGTGATTCAATACGGTCAAACAGCTCCACTGATTGTTGAGGTGGTGAGTACAAACTGGCGGGATGACTATGGCCACAAGTTTGTGGAATATGAGGCGATGGGTATTGCTGAATATTGGCTGGTTGATTTTCGGGCGTTAGGTGCTGTGCGCCACATTGGTAAACCGAAACAGCCGACGATTACGATCTGTCAGCTTGAGGGAGAGGAGTATCAAATTCGACGATTTGTGGCGGGAGAAAAGTTGGTTTCTGGGACATTTCCTCAGATGGATCTGACTACAGATGCAGTATTTGCAGCCGCAGGATGATGTGGGTATTAAATTCATAATTTTTTTCGGAAGTCGCAGATTGGGGGAGCAGACGACAATATTCACTTTCCCAATACTATTTCGAAATGATGACGTTGGACTGCGCACCAGCAAACCTCAACAAGAGACAACGGTCCAACTCATAATCCTTTGGATCTGGAAAGCTTGTAAATGTTTGGTCTTGCACCTCAACCCAACCTACGGTATTGAGAGATCGCACGTTGCAAATCCAATCCTTCGGAGTTGAGGGCAAATCCTTTTTGGTCTGCCGCCGCCACGAGCTTCATTTGCTGTTTGGGAGCTAAAATCCTAGCTGCGGCTTGTCCGAGCCCGCCAAACCCTAACACACCAACGGGAATCGGCTGGTTTGATGTTTGCAGTGGATTGGCTAAATTGGTCACGTGCTTTACCTCGCCTATCAGACTATCCATAACAACCTCAAACATTATCGGGTACCGTGGTCCCTTTGTAACTGGATCGTCAATCCCAGGCGGAAGATAGCAACATATCGCAACTGTTAGCAGTAAACATAAAGGTGCTATTTAAACAAAGCAATATCTGGTGAATACTTAGTTTTCAAGGTGGACCAATTGTTCTGCACAGCTCACATCACAAATCTTTTTCCATGAGAGTATGCCCGAGAGTATCTTTTCCCGCTGATTTAAAACCTTGACGGGAATAGATATTTTTGAGTGTGGAGATGTTCATGCCAGGGGCTTCTGGATCTACCCCAAGGGCGGCTTTGCGATAGCCACGCTGTTTGCCAACTGAAGTTGCGGCGGAGATCAAGGATTTGGAGATGCCCTGTTGGCGATGTTCTGGGTTAACCCATAGGGAAGCCATTTCCATTTTGCCCTGAGCTGCTGACCCTTTGATTTGGACACTGCCAATGGATTTGCCGCTCCCTGCAGTGGCGGCTATTTTTTGATAGCCATGATCGCTGGGTTTAGGGGCAGCAATTTGGATATTGGGTTTGCTTGTCCCTGGTTGACGCTGAACGGTGTTGGGAATTTTGCTCAGGTTTTGGTGAAATTGAGCGGGATGCTGCAGGAGATGCTTTTCTGAACCTGTGGAGGCTGCTTGAGGCGATGGGCTTTGATTCACCGCAGTCCGTTGAAGAAAATCTTGCTGATGGCTAGTTCGCTTTGGGGGGCGGGGTGTAGTTCGATCACGATTCCTATACTGCAGCATGGCCTTGACCCACTATTAAAAATGTTGCAGAGAGAATAACCTAAATGTGTTAGTTACTCGACTCAAGGATTAGCTTTGGGCGACTTTTCGGCCCAGTTCATCGGCTTCTCGTTCTAGGGCTGGGTTGTCATTAAGGGGTAGACCTTTGACAGAGCCGGTAGGTTTGACACGACCTTGGCGCTGCTGTACTACATGGGCTAATTCGTGGCCTAGTAGTACCTGACCGGAAGCGGTGTTGGGTTTGAATTGGCCGGGGGCAAAGTGGATATTGTCGCCTTGGGTGTAGGCGATCGCTCCTACTGAGCTAGCATGACGACCTTCGTGAACTTTGACATTGGCAAAGTTGGTATTGAAGGCACGTTCCATTTTGGTGCGAACGGGGGCGGGGATAGCGCTTCCACTGCCTGAGTTACCCTTGGTGACGGCGGTGCGTTGGAGGGGGGTGTGAGCTGAGGATCCTGATTGTTGATATCGGGATAAATGCAATCGTTGGGGCATGAGTGCGGCCCTCTGGGATTATGGTTAGAATTTTAGCACTTGATCAAAACTCAACGAAGGGGGTTAACCTAAGCTTTGGTGGGCAGTGCCCACTCTACCTTGTTACTTAAGAGGATGTATGAAAAGTGATCAGCATCTCAGAGTTTAGGCTAAACGCCTGACCATGAGTCGAATCATACAGATGTAAATCATTGCTTTTGAGGAATCGGTTAATCGCTCGTAATCTTTACTTAATCGTCGATACCAATTGAACCAGCCAAAGGTTCTCTCAACGACCCAACGCTTCTTGAGTAAAACAAAGCCTTTCGTCTGCTCAGGTCGAAGCACAACTGCCACCACCCATCGAAAGTTATCCATGACCCACTGGAGAAAAGGTTGACCGCTG
>JANQPU010000389.1 GCA_028285315.1 Acaryochloris sp. IP29b_bin.176 | reverse complement strand
TCTGGGCTAGGGACCGATGGCATTTAACCAGCCGGATCAATCGAAAAATACTAGCTCATAAGCTCTGTTGTTTTCTCAATCATCAGATGGGGAGGGAGTTATTGAATTTCGATACGCTAGTCATTGATTAGTCGCACATCGCCTTATTTCAGTAGTTCTTGGCATAATTGCCGGAAATGATCGCCTCGTTTCTCAAAATTTTGATATTGATCGAAGCTGGCACAAGCAGGCGATAAGAGCACACTTTTTGCTTGCAGAGAAGGGGCCAAATCAGCAGCTCTAGTCACCGCTTTGTTCATCGTTTCCACGATTTCGTAATCTTCATACCCAATCGCCTGAAGACGCTGGCTAAAGGCATCGGCAGCGCTGCCAATCAACAACACCTTGGCAGCTTGAGACTGAATGGTTTGAAGCCACGCCTGATCTTTACCAACTTTGGCTTCTCCACCCGCAATCAAAATTGCAGGGCTGTTAACCGCCGCCAGTCCAGTTTGGGCAGCATCATAATTGGTGGCCTTGCTGTCATTAATGAAATCTACGCCCTGCCAGGTACAGATATGTTCCAGACGATGGGCCACGCCGGGGAAAGTGGATACGGCAGTTGCGATCGCATCTTTCCCAATCCCAGCCAAGTGAGCAACGGCAACGGCCAGCAACAGGTTTTGCTGATTATGGACGCCCAACATTCGCATCGAGGACACCGCCACAATAGGCTCCCCTTGAACCTTCACCCATCCCTCCTCAATATAGATTTGGGGCACCGGGCAGCGTTGACCATTACAGCCGTCGGGTAAGCTGGGGCCGTGACTGCTGGTCCAGTAGGCATCTGGCCATCGCCAGGGCAGTCCTTTGATTAAGCTCTCATTATCACCGTTGAGAATTTTCTGTTTGGACTGATTGAGAAGCAAAGCCTTGATTTCGCGATAGCACTCAACAGTACCATGGCGCTCCAAATGATCCGGTGTAAAGGTCGTCCATACCCCAATTTGGGGGGCTAGGGTGAGTGATGCTTCAATTTGGTAGCTGCTCACTTCAGCAATCACCCAATCCAGCGGCTCTTCAGCCAGAGCCAGTTCGCAGGCACTATAGCCAATATTGCCGCAGGCGGGTGCTCGTAATCCCGCCGCCTTAAAAATTGCTTCAACCATAGCTGTGGTTGTGGTTTTGCCGTTCGTGCCTGTAATGCCCACCCAAGGATATTGATGGAGATAGCGCCAAGCCAACTCTAGTTCTCCAAAGGTTTCAATGCCTTGTGATCGCGCTTCCTCTAGAGCAGGGAGTTGCCAAGGCACTCCTGGGCTTACCACAATCCGATCAGGACGGTCATACTCCTGCGCCACCAAACCCGATAGGGAAAATTTCAGATTTAAATAAACGGGAATACCTTCTGCCGCTAAGATCTGCTGAGTTGCCAGTAACCCCTCAGAATGGCCTGCATCACTCACAGAGACCTGCCATCCCTCCCGATGAAGAAGACGAGCAGCCGCAATACCGGAGCGGCCGAGACCAATAATATGAGCAGTGGGCATAGAAGGGAACAAGGTGATTCAGCAATCCTGATCGTATCGCTTGGTGGCCCCTTTGCTACAACCAAATGCTTCTTAGGGATAAATTAAGATCTTATAGGTCTCAGGTCCAGGGGAAACAGCCTGCTCGACGGCATTAGCTAAGTCTTGAAGCGGATAGCGATCGCTGACTAGGGCATCGACATCAATTCGCTTGTTGAAAATAATGTCTGCCGATTGTTTTTGCAGGCGAAAAGAAGAGCTATAGCTACCCATGAGATCAATTTCGCGACGATACAAAATATTGGGATTAATGGGAATTTCGACCTCATCGGGGAATTCGGCAAAAAACAGAATTTTGCCTCCCTTGCGAGTGCAGTCTAGGGCTTGGAAAAAGGCTTTATCACTCGGCACGGCCAATAAACTGACATCCACTCCCATGCCATTCGTCAGGTCTTGAATCTTCGTGGCCAGGTCTGGATCGCGGGCGTCAAAGGCCGCCGTCGCTCCCACCTGCTTTGCTTTTTCAATCCGCGTGGGAAGCAGATCCGTAGCGATGGCGCGGCCACCCACATAGTTGACTAACATCACAAACATCAGGCCAATGGGGCCAGCACCCGTAATCAAGACCGTTTGTCCCGGCTTGATATCCGCTTTGGTGACCGCTTTCAAGCAACAGTTAGTGGGTTCGACAAAGCTGGCTTGCTCAAAAGAAATATCATCAGGGATGGCAACTAAGCCGCCGCGCGTGACAATATGACCGGGGACCTTTACGTACTCAGCAAAGCCACCCCCACTTGGGCTGAAACCTGCCGTGGTCGTGATGTTTTTATACACCTCACACATGGAGAAGTTGTCATTGAGACAATAGTCGCAATGCATACAGGGAATGTGGTGAAGCACCACCACCCGTTGACCCACCTGCCAGCCTTTAACTTCAGAGCCAACTGCAGCAATCTCACCAGCCGTTTCATGACCAAAGATCCGGGGCGGCTCATAGAGGGGATAGCGAATTTTTTTAATGTCAGATTGGCAAAGCCCGACCACTTTGACCTGGACGAGAACTTCATCCGTCCCAATTTCAGGCTTTGGTATCTCTTCATAACTGAGTTGATTCACCCCGCGAAAGACTTGAGCTTTCATGCTTCCCGAACCCTAACAAACGTCTGTTGTTAGCTTATCGTGTTGCTACCTGAGCCTCAAGCCATGAAACCCCACCAGCAGGCAGGGTTTCATGGAAATATTATTGGTAACAAATGGGATTAAACGATTGTGCGTCAACAAAGTGTGGGATAGGAGGCTAAGTCTTGCCATCTCCAAGGATGCTCCGTCAATCCAGCTCGTTGGGCAGCCGTGTTCTTGAATCG
>JANQPU010000071.1 GCA_028285315.1 Acaryochloris sp. IP29b_bin.176 | reverse complement strand
TTTGAGACCTTTGAGTGGCAAGCTCTATTTTGCTGGCTCCATCACCAGCCCAAGCCACCGAAAAAGCCGCCGTCTCTTGAGCAAGTGGTGCGTTGGGTTGCACAGTTGGGTGGTTTCCTCGCTGGAAAGCATGATGGAAATCCAGGGGTGAAAACCTTGTGGAGAGGACTGACTAGACTCCATGACATCGCAGACACTTGGAGAATGGCTCATGATTGAAAGGACTCGACAGTCAGACTTTCAAGACTTGTGGGTAAGGTATAGTTCCCAAGGAAGATGCCTCAGTTGGACCAAGTTTGCTTCTGGTTGCGGGATGTGATTCTATTAGCAGCCTGTTTTATGCCTATAGATATGTAAAGGCAAGAAACAATCAAAATATTGAGGCGTCAATAGGTTGGGGGTTCCTACTTACGGTTGGATGTTGTAATGTTTGCAAGTCATTCATCTAGTTTGGCTTGATGGTGTGAATTATCCCATCAAACTTAACGATAGACGGAGAATGATTTTGCTCTTTCTTGGTTGAGCTTGTGAGAAATATTATCTATTCTGTTAGCTAACCTACTGAATGTAGGTTATATTTGACGAATTATATTTATTGGATAAGTTAAACGGAACTCAAAATAACAATATCGAATTAGATACAGAATTATCAACCAAATATTATTCGCTGCAAGGCTTACGGGCACTTCAAAAAAATAATCTTAATTCAGCACAACTGAGCCTGATCGAAAATTTATAGCACTGAAATCAAGCCTGATGTACGTCGTTAATCATAAAAGGATAAATCATGTTAACGAAGACAAGAGAGGTTATTTTTTTTAGAGGCTTTTATATTGAAGTATGTTCAAGGCTAAACAAGTACTATAATAAAACGCTCAAAAATCCTGGTTGGTTGTTAATGTCCGTTTTCGGTAGATTTTCTGCAATTCGTGAAACTATCAAAATGATGGCAGATAAGCCTAATCTTCAAAAATATTATGCTACTAGAGAGCATTCTCATTTTCGAACTCTACAGGCAACAGATATTTATCATGCTCTTTGCAAAGACGGTTTATATCAAAACATCAACCTTTCAGATCGTATTTTGCAGGAGATCATTGAGTTTGCCTATTCAACTCCTTGTTATGCCAATTTAGATCCGAGGCTTGGTTTCCTCTACTCTGAGAAAGAAAAAGTTCAAAAAAACACAACTTTGTTCGCAGCTCAATACTTTAATACCAGTACGCTATGTCCAGCTATCCAAGCCTTATCGAGAGATCCAAAGCTACTGGAGATAGCAGCTTTATATTTTGATGCTGAACCTGTATTTACTGGGAGTCGGCTATGGTGGAATTTTGTTGTTGATGACGATCAGCCCTATGACTCGAACAAAACAATTACTTTTTTCCATTATGATTTAGATGATTATGCCTGTCTCAGATTTTTCTTTTACTTAACTGATGTGGATAAGAATAGTGGCCCCCATATTTGTGTTCGTGGCAGTCACCGAAAGAAAAGGCTCTCTTATAAACTGTTACCTGTAAAACGTCGTAGTGACAGTAATATTGTCACTTACTATGGCGCTGAAAAAGTAAGCCATATTATCGGCAATCAAGGTTTTGGTTTTGCTGAAGATACGACTTGCTATCATAAAGCAACCCGACCTTTAGACCAGGATAGACTTATGCTTCAAATTCAATTTGCTATGAATGATTATGGATTGCACAATGACCAAAAAGATCCCTCACTCTTAGCAAATATGGCTTATTAATTGGATATGCTTGAGTTCATCAAAGACTTACTTAATCCTCAATGCAAAGATATACTATTTCTTGACGCTGCTGGTGATAAGATTTTCAGGATCCATCCTCTCGCAATTTCTATTAAGCCTTGGCTGGGACGGCATCATGTTTATGGTATATTTCCCATTCCTATAGAACATCACATCCAATACCCTGTGCTGATATCAGTTGTAGGAGCAGGCTCTTATCGGAAAGAAGCATGTATGGTCAATGAGCAAGTTCAAGGATATATTCCACCAACTGGATATCACCTATTACAAGTTAATCTCAAAACCCGGGTTACTCTTTTGATGATGCTACGGGGTCTCTCGTGTCTACTGAAAGAATCACGTAATTGGACCCTTTCCTATACAATCTTACATTCTTAATTTATCGATGATCATGGTAACTTTCAGCCCATTTCAACTGTTTTCTTAGGTAATTTTCTAGGGGAGTCCAGCGACTTAATCAATTAGATAAATTAGCTCTTAGGTTCAGCCTATCGTTGGCATTATGAGGCTGGCAATCATATTGGATTGAATACTCTGATGCGGAACTCCAAGTTTCGATGGCAACCTCATTATCCTCCCGCAGATCTTGCAGATTGGGTTGAGGTTCAAGAGCTAGAGCGAGATATTGTACTGCTCTACCACCAGCTCATCGCATACCAAAACATTATGTGTGATCTTTATTACGGAAGCGTTTTTTCGCTACCCTACTGGGATTATTTGAATCCAATAGGTCTGGATCTGGACCGCAGTGTCTTTGTTCAGGAAGGCTGTCTGGTGATGTTGTTGGCGATGGCTTGGGGCCAGATTGATGGTTCAGTTGCCTCCCTCGAAAAGCATCGTCAAGTTCTCTCTACATCCATTAGTTGCTTTCGTCCACTGGGACAATATGGCTTACGCTTACTGAACCATGTGCGAACAGTTATTGAATCCGCTTTAACGGCTGATCAGAGTAATTTCGACCTACTGTTGAATGAGTCTGCCTGGGTGCACAGAACTTTCGTGAGAGGATACTTTCTAAAACAGCTTGGGCTGGACATGGAATGATAGCTTAACAGACCAAATCGCTAGTAGCAGCGCATTGTTAACTGAAATACGTCACCACTTGAATCGCAATGTATAGATGCGAAAATTCCAGCAATGACGGCTCATTCATGACGCTATGGCTCAAGCAGTTGCTCGGGGTCAAGACCTTGCGATCTCAGCACTGCCTCTAACTGCTCTGCTCGTTGTTGTGCTGCTTCTTTTGCTTGCCGTTCCTGTTCTTCAGGCAATGGAATCAGTTGCCCGTGCTTACTAAACCACCGCAGTTGTTGCTTGTGAATCCCGAGATACAGCTCAAGCTGTTCGCTCCACAGCCATCCAGCATCTGTTGGGGCGATCGCCTCATACTGACCATCCACTAAGTGGCATCCAGCAAACTCCAGAGTCTCTGGGTGGAACCAAAAATAATCCGGTACCCGCCAAATATCCTGATAAAGCCGTTTTTTAGTGCCTTTATCGACTGCTGCTGTGGAGTTGGACAACAGTTCAATAACCACATTTGGATATTTCCCGCCTTCCTCCCAAACAACCCAACTCCGACGGTCTTTCTTCTCGGCATTCAGAACCACAAAAATATCGGGTCCCCGGAAGTCACGAGATTTCAACTGCTGTTCGTTGTAGTAGACTGTCAGATTGCCGGAGATATAAAAGTTAGATCGATCTCGCCACCCATGTTTCAGCAGGCGAATCAAGAGGTCTATCTGGTCGCGATGAAGGTCAGTTTCCAAGGGTGGCTCATCACTGTATAAATTTGTGGGAAGCTGCCGAATGTCTTCAGTATCTTCTTCATGGGTGGGTAGATTGGCATCAAGGCGGACCATGATAAGATTCCCCAGCAAAACTGCCTTTAGTGTAGCTTGGAAAGCTTAAAGGACTACCAGGCCACAATTCACTTTCTTTACTCGTAATTCTGAATTATTCTTTCATTGCTATAGAGATCCCATGAGACTTGAAGATAAACTCCAGATATTAGCTGACTGTGGCTTTGCCTTAGAAGCACCATTTTCAATCACCGATCTTGTTGATAATTGGGGACAAGAGGCTTTTGAAAAAGAGGGTTATGATTTAGCACTAGTTGGACTCGGTATGACTGAAGAGCAATCACCGTGGCGTCCATATTGTGTCAAGCTATGGCATTTTGATACAGAATGCATTGAAGATCACGGTAGTTAAGGCGATGTACGACTAAATGCCTGTAACCGTTGATTCCTCGTTTCCTCTGGCTAAATGTTGTGATCAGTAGCAACGTAGTATCAGTACTTTCAGGAAAGTTGCACATCGCCT
>JANQPU010000070.1 GCA_028285315.1 Acaryochloris sp. IP29b_bin.176 | reverse complement strand
AGGCGATGTGCAACTTTCCTGAAAGTACTGATACTACGTTGCTACTGATCACAACATTTAGCCAGAGGAAACGGGGAATCAACGGTTACAGGCATTTAGCCGCACATCGCCTTTTTATCTGTATTCTGCACCTCGAATACAGTATTTTTCGTGAAGATAGAATTTGATCTGCAGTTATAGTCAATTCAATCCTCCGGTTATTATGTGAGAAACTCGGGTTTTTCTACCCCATACAGTTGGGATCCAAACATTATCTCTGAGACGATATAAAGGTCACCCTTCAAAGGAGTCAAGACATCATCTGATCAAGGATCCGTCACTTATAGTGAGAGAACATCAGGGCGACATAGCTTTGGTGAATGTTCCTCTTGACTGGGGTCAGTTATGTCTTGGCTGTTTAGATCCAACCATCCCTTTCGCTTGTTACTGTATTTGGAATGGATTTTATTGGGGATCGCGCTGTTAACGTTATTTGTGCCTCTTCCTCGTCATTCTTTTCTATGGCCCCATTTCATTCCAGGGCGAGGGTTAAGATTTCCGCTAGGAGTGTTGCTGAGTATTCTGACTCTTGCTGGTTTGGGACTCAAACTGCCTATCCATCGATCTCCAAAGGTGAAGGCATTGTATACCTGTCTAGGACTCATCCTTTGCTGGGCAACCGTGTTCATGGGGGGGCGTTTCCGAGACTACTTTATCCCCATGTTATTGATTGTGGTGATTCGAGCCTGTTTACTATTCCCTTGGAAGCAGCGATTGATCGTAGTATCGGTTGCCTATGGTTCTTTTCTTGCCCGTTTATTGATGGGTATGCAGCGCGTGCGTCCAGTGGGTATGCGAAGATTTAGTCCTCTATCACCTTGGCGTGGTAGAGGACTATCCCAGGACTTACTGGCAAGTTTGCAGTTAAGGAGTGCTCTCTTGTTTGGACTGGTGTTAGTCTTTGTTTTGCTGATGGTTGGGGCGTTATTAACAGAGCATCGCAGTCGAGCTGAATTAGCCGCTGCGAACCAACGACTTCGACAATATGCTCTTATGATCGAAAATCAAGCAACCCTACAAGAGCGCAACCGCATTGCCCGCGAAATGCATGATTCTGTTGGACATTCCCTAACGGCTCAAAGTATTCAGCTAGAGAATGTGGACTTATGGATGACCAAAGATAGGGCCAAAGCGTCTGATCACTTGGCTAAGGCTCGATCCCTAGGTAAAGATGCACTCCAAAATGTTCGGCATACCGTTGCCACCCTTCGCAATAATCCGCTGCAAGGACAGTCCTTATCGCAAGCATTGATGAAATTGACGCAGGAGTTCGAGCGGACCACATCGATTCACATCCAATTCTCTACCCGCCTGGAAACACCTATCCCCAAGGAGATGGCTGCTGCGCTCTATCGACTGGTGCAAGAGGCTTTGACCAACGTCTCCAAGCACAGCGAAGCTACGCAAGTTACGATTGATCTGACAGAACAGGAGATGGAACTCTCTCTCAAGGTTTCTGACAATGGTAAAGGATTTCTACCTGAGAAAAATACTACAGGATTTGGCTTACAGGGGATGCAGGAACGAACAGAAGCCTTAGGAGGGATGTTCAAATTGCACAGCCAACCTCAGGCAGGCTGCCACATTCAAATCAAGATTCCTCGGTTAGGAGAATAACGATGATTCGGGTGATGTTAGTGGATGATCAAGGGATTGTGCGGGAAGGGCTCTCCAGTCTGTTAAATTCTAAACCCGATTTAGAGATAGTCGGTGAAGCTGAGAACGGTCAAGTTGCGATTGAGAAAGCACTGGCAATCCAGCCCGATATTATTCTGATGGATATGCGAATGCCCGTGATGGATGGGGTAGCTGCCACACAAGCGATTCGCCAGCAGGTCCCTCAAATCAATATTTTGGTCTTAACCACCTTTGATGATGAGGAATATGTGTCTCAAGCAATGCGCTTAGGGGCGAAGGGCTATCTCCTTAAAGATACGCCGTCTGATGAGTTGGCAGAAGCGATTCGGGCTGTGCATAGAGGGTATACTCACTTTGGCCCTGGCTTGTTTGAAAAGATGATCACAGCACAACCCGCCGTTGAAGAACCACCAGAATTAGCAGAATTGACGCCCCGCGAGAAGGAAGTTTTGGCGTTAATTGCAGCGGGCCAGAGCAATCGGGAAATTGCTGAGGCCCTGTTTATTGCTGAGCGGACCGTCAAAAACCACGTCAATAGTATTTTGAAGCGGTTGAATTTGCGCGATCGCACTCAAGCTGCCATTCTGGCTACCAACCTACAACAGCGCTAACCGGACAGGTTTGGGTTCATTGGAGTTTATACCTAAAATAAAGATCTTAATATTCAGGTATAGAAGGATCGATTTCCCGACTCCAGGCTGTAATCCCACCTTTTACATTCGCGCCTGAAATTCCTGCTTCTTGCAAGTAGCCTAGAGCTTTAGCTGAGCGCCCGCCCATCTTGCAATGGGCAATTAGACGATGACCATTGAGTAATTCCTTAACCTTAGGGATCGCTTCACCACTCTCAATTTCGGACAGGGGGATCAACACGGATCCAGGGATGCGGGCAATCTCATATTCATGGGGATTACGCACATCTACGAGGACAAAGTCTTCTGCACCGCTATCCAGCAGTTGTTTGAGGTCTTGAACAGTCATTTCTTCCATATTGGCTTGTTGCTCCGCTTCGGCTGCTTTTGCTTGGGGAATACCACAAAACTCTTGATAATCCACCAGTTTTTCAATCACGGGACGTTCTGGGTTGGGCCTAAGTTTTAACTCTCTAAACTTCATGTCTAGAGAATTAAAAAGCAGTAAACGCCCGCTTAAGGTTGTGCCCTGACCCAAAATAATCTTAATAGCTTCTGTCGCTTGAATAATGCCAATCATTCCAGGCAAAATTCCTAAAACGCCACCTTCAGCACAGGAGGGCACTAGACCAGGAGGGGGGGGTTCTGGATATAAATCCCGATAGTTGGGGCCTCCCTCATAGTTAAACACGGTGGCCTGCCCTTCAAATCGATAGATGGACCCGTAAACATTGGGTTTATCCAGTAAAACGCAGACGTCGTTGACTAGATAGCGAGTGGGAAAATTATCCGTGCCGTCAATAACGATGTCGTAGGGCCCTGCAATTTCTAAGGCATTTTCTGAGGTGAGCCAAGTGTGATAGAGATCCACCTGACAGAGCGGATTGATTTCGTGAATCCGATTTTTGGCAGATTCAATCTTAGGCTTACCCACCCAAGACGTGCCGTGAATGACTTGGCGTTGGAGGTTAGAGCTATCGACCACATCGGCATCGACGATACCCAAGCGACCGACCCCGGCTGCAGCTAGATAGAGTAATAGCGGTGACCCTAAGCCCCCTGTGCCAACACAGAGGATACTCGCAGCTTTTAAGCGTTTTTGCCCCTCAAGCCCCACTTCTGGCAGAATGAGGTGACGAGAGAACCGTTCATATTCTTCTTTGTTGAGCTGAATCTGGTCCAAATTAGGATTAAGCATGACGGACATCCTTAGAAGAAAGATGTATGAGTTTTCTAAATATCTGTTTCAAGGGTTGACGTGGCCACGGCATCCAAAACCGTTACTTGCTCGGTTCGAAACTGCTGTTGGTCATCCAACATCCAACTGCGAAAGTCGTGGGGTACACCGTTTTTGACGGCAACTATCACATAGGAGTACTGGGGCCAAGCCCATTTGCGATCGCATTCAGAGGGAACAGCTTCATGATCTGGATGAGAGTGGTAGACCCCTATAATATCCCAACCCTGAGTGCGTGCATATTTCTGAGCGTTAAATAAATCTTGAGGAGCAATCCAATAGCGGCGGGCTGCCGTTAGAGGTGAGGTCGAAGTTGCTTCATCGATTGGCACCGCGGCTTGCTCCCAAGTATTATCAACGGTGTAGAGTGCCAATAGTTTTTTTTGGACTTGACCCTCTATCTCCACTATCTGCCCCAGCATAAGCCCACAACATTCTTCTGGGTAACATGCCTGGGCATGGGCTTGGATTTGATCCATATGATCGGTGTAGAGACTTAGCACGGTACTTCTATTCAAGCGGCCCAACCTTACCCTCCCATGATATTTTCCTGAGAATCAATGTTAAACGCAAAACTATAAACTATATGGTGTTGGGCCAGACCCATAGATTCTCTGCAAAAAGTGTGATCTTCAATACAAATGTGCTAGGGAATAGGATAAGTTTCTAATTTCTCCTTGGTATCGTTCTTGATGAAATCACTCTATTCTCTGGTTTTCTGTATACCCATCATCGTTGCAACTCCCATTCAGTCAGCCCAGGCCCTCAGCTCTGCTGAAGTGAGTGCGATCGCAGAAGCCATCACCGTGCGGATTGATGGTCAAAACTCCGGGTCAGGGGTTCTGATCAAGCGCCAAGATGATGTGTACACCGTATTGACTGCGGCCCATGTGGTGGCCACGGCGGATGAATATGAGGTGGTGACGGCAGACGAGCTGCGATATCCGTTGACCTATAGTAACGTTAAGAAATTTCCTGGGGTTGATTTGGCGCTGGTTGAATTTACCAGTTCTAAGCCTTATCAAGTGGCACAATTGGGAGACTCGTCTACTGTGAGGGCAGGAGAGCTCGTTTATGTTTCTGGATTCCCCATGCCGACGGCTGCGATCACCGTTCCCATTTGGAATTTTTCCGAGGGGAAGGTGACGGCGAATGCCAAACGTCCCTTGGCAGATGGCTATGGATTGGTCTACAGCAATAACACCTTGCCGGGAATGAGCGGCGGGTCCGTTTTAGATAGCCAAGGTCAACTGATTGGGATTCATGGCCGGGCGGATGGAGAGCGGCAGGTTAAACGGACTGAAACGGTGTACGTCAAGACAGGCTTTAATCTGGGCATTCCCATCAATACCTTTTTGAGTTCGGTGGGCACGGTTCATCCGGCTTTAGGATTTTCAGGAAACGTGGCGACGGTTGGTGCTGAATTGACCTCTGATGACTTGTATTTGCAGGGGGCAGACAAATTTCAGCGAGGGAATTATCAGGGTGCGATCGCAGATCTGAACCAATCCATCGATCTCAATCCCCAGAATGCCTTTGCCTACAACAGTCGCGGCAATGCTCATTTTGAATTACGGCAATACGAAGATGCGATCGCTCAGTACAACCAAGCCATTGCCCTTAATCCTGATTATGCCGAAGCCTACTTCAATCGGGGACTCGCACATCAGCTTATGGGGAATGATGCCCAAGCCAAGCAGGATCACCTAACATCAAAGCAACTCTTAGGCGGGCAAGTTGAATCACTGGAAAACAAGGCAGATCGCATTCAACAGCTCCTAGATCAAAAACCAAACCCCTTTGAGTTTCCCAAATAACTCGCTTAGCAGGCTGCGGATTTCTCCCATGCCATACTGGTAACTGGCAGGGTGTTTGAGGCAGGCGATCATGACTGCAATAACCTACAAATGGACGGTGGAACGCTATCACCAGGCGATTGAAGCTGGGCTTTTTGATGATCAGCCAGTGGAACTACTGCAAGGGGATATTGTCGTCGTGGCACCGGAACGTGAACCCCATGCCTACTACAACACAGAAGTGGGGGATTATCTGCGGGGCTTACTAGGAAGCCGAGTTAAAATTCGAGATGCTAAACCAATCACGTTACCGAATGCCTCCGAGCCTGCCCCAGATATTGCAATTGTCAAACCATTAGGACGAATTTATCTAGACCACCATCCCTATCCTGGAGATATCTTTTGGCCCATTGAACTCTCCCAAACCACGCTAGATAAAGACTTGGGCATAAAAAAGGAGATTTATGCAGAGGCAGGTATTTCCGAATATTGGGTGGTTAACTTGAGACAAAATCAGCTCATAGTTTTTCGAGATTTGATTCAAGGCTGTTACACCACTGAACGGGTGCTAACCGTAGGCACGATTTCCCCTTTGGCCTTTACTGATATTCAAATTGAGATTTCTCGATTAGTGAGTGTTTAGCGGTCGTTACAAAAGAATCGTGATCGGATAAATGGTTCTCCTCTCTTCCTTACAATTCAAAATTAAACGTCATAAAAAACTAGAGGTTTATAAACCCTTATTTTTCTCGGTTTTTTAGAGAAAGAGATATTTTATTCCTAAGAATAGCCTAAAAAATCTAGAATTGACCTGCTGGGTAGTTCTTTCAAGCTGCTTTCTAGTCATAAAAAAACGAAGCAGCTTGAAAGCCAGAGGTTATTCTAGAGGAGATAATGGAGTGAATTATAGATTTCACGCTATCCACCCCAAGTATTAGGGGTAACCTAAGCTATGGCAGACCAAATTGCAACTGCAGACGTAGAAGCCCTCGCCGCAGAAATTGGCGAAAAAATCTATATTGATGTGGCTAAATGGCATCTCTTTCTTAGCGATGCCCATCTGCATCAGTCTTTAGCAGAGCAATTTTGTAACCTTTTGGAAAACGGATTATTGGAGGAACCTCAGATCCTGCAAGTGTTGTCAGATGTTTCTGTGCCCCTGGGGGGTGGTAAACGGGAACTACCCTTAATCGATCTGTTACCTGCCCAAGGACAGCAAGATCTCATGGATATTCTGACCGACTTCCGTCATCGTCTCGAAGAGTCTGGATATAGTTTTTAGCGTCTGAAGTGAGCATTAATCAAAAATTTTCCCGCCAGGTGCGTAACGGTAAAGTCGTTTACGTGCCAGCGACCCCTCGTACCCCTACCCCAATCAAACCTGCTCGCCCTCAGCCCCCTCGACTGCTGATCAAGCTCCGGTCAAGTCTGAATGGGTTGTTGCTTGCTGGTGTTATAACTACTGCCGTGGGACTGGCTTGGTTGAGTTACCAAGTCATTACCGATCCAGATGTGGCGTTTTGGTTGAATCAGTACTTGCCAACCTCAAAAGGGAAGCAAACGGCTGCTCATCAACCCCACACCCTGCAGCAAATTTTGCAGCGTCTCCAGAATCAGAAACAGTCGCCAGGAAAGCCGATTGTGCTAGCGGCTGATGGTGATGCCAACAGTCTGCTGACTGCGACCAAAGACATTTTAATTCCAATCTATGACAAGAACTGTCCTCAGCGTTCTTGCCAGCAGATTCAGTCTTTACAGGTATATCGTTCTCTAAAGCTGCCAACTCTCCTGAGACTGTTCCAGGGTAAACGCTATTACCGTTTGCTGGATCGGATGCCTGTTCGTGGCCCCACGGAAGAAAAATTGGTCAATTTAGCCCGTAACCCCCGCTTAGTGACGGGGTCAACACAGCCTCTGAATCTATCTCGGATTGAAGTTTATCATCCTGCTCCCAAGCCAGGGTCCTGGTTGCGATTAACAGGGTTGCGAAGCGAAGGGAGTGCAACCGCAACCTATGGCCAAATTCTGTATTTCCATCCTGATGAAGCTCGGCTCGTCTTAATGCTGAACTGGGCGAGTCCGTCTGGTGAGTATCCCCAGTGGCGACAAGTGACGGGTGATCAGCAACCAGAATTGGTGGTCAAGCAAACGGTGGGCTTGGAACCGCAATTTGCAGTGTATCGACTGCATCGTGCCCCGACAGGGGACCTGCAGATGGAACATATCTCCCTGGCAAAGCCAGCCTTTGCGAATCAGGAATATGCTCAAAGTCTGTTATTAGCTCGCAGTGGCTTATGGTCCCAGGCTCAGAAACGGTTGTTAGCCGTCCAGAAACAGCAGGCGCGCCAATGGTCTCCTCAGGCTCAAGCCCAACTGGACTATATCAATCTCCATGCGGCTGTCGCCCAGTCTCAATCCCAGCAAGTTTCGGCGAGTCGAGTGCAAACCATTGTGGCACGGCTGGTGAATGGGGAATGGAGTGCTGCTTTGCAGCTCTTTCAGTCTCCCAAGACAGATCCTGCAGAGGTCAGGGCTTTATTGGCAGCTGATCCGGGACGATTGTCAGCCCGAGTTGAGGCATTTTTAGGGGTGAATCCCAAAAATCAAGATGCGATCGCATGGGGGACCCTGATCCGGCATGTACAGGATGATCCGAAAACGGCTTTAGCCTGGGCGCAGCAGCGGACAGGGAAAAATAAGGCATCTCTAGAGAAGATCAAAAAACTGGTGAAACGCCTGGAACAACCTCGTTACACACCGAAAGAGGTTCCACCCAAAGTTCCAAAATCCCAATCCCCCAACAATGCTAGTCAGCCACTCACTGGTAAGCCCAAGCAACCACAGACTCCACCCAGTCAACCCTCTGCTACAGTCACACCAGCCCCTGCTGTTAAGCAGGAAGAACTAGTTCCAAAGCTAGAACCAGTTCCAGCAGCAGAAACTGATCCTATGCCCTCCCCCACCGTTGTCCCTACGCCTGAACCTACAGCTAAACCTGCTGAAGATCCTCCAGAACTTTAGCTAGCCAAAATTCAGTATGGAATTGATGACTGCTAACGTTCTCTACAGGTCTAAATACTTCATCACAGACCAGCCTTTGATGGCACCCCCAACAGTCACAAAAAAGATAAAGAAGATGGGGATACTGAAACTGACCCAAATACCAATAAAACCCATGATCCAGGATATAAAACTGGCCACAAACCACATGAAGGGGCGGCGATTGGTCTGTGATGGCACTCTAGGATAATCTTTAAGAAGCAAAAATTGAGCGTAGCCTAAGACCCATCCACCCAAGATAGCCACAATGGGTAGGCTAAGGAGTAGAATAAGTCCCCCTTGTCCAACCAAATTGGCACCGATGCTCAGCAATGTTAGGTCGTGGACTAGCAGGATGAGAAAGCCAATTGCACTGGTGTTGCGGAACCACTTGTAGGCCAAGGCTTTATATTGAAACTTGAAGAGCAATGCACCTTGCAGACTTCCTAGCAACCCCCAATACACCAGATAAATAGTGATCAATAACAGCGATGCATCAAGACTGCCTAGATCCGAATGAACCCCCAAAAGAAAATACAGGCTGACTGCCAGAAGTAGACAGCCAGGACTGATCAAGCTCCAGAATACTAGAAACCTGTTCCTCTTCGCTTGGTTTTGCTCTTGGATCATGCTGTCAGTCAACCGATGAAGGCGTTCAAGTCAACCTGCTAAGCTGCTGCAAGATCTGAATCTCGTAATATCTATTCCCCAAAGATGGGGAGAGGAGAATGACTTTTCGAGATTCCACAATCCTATTATCCAACTCCAGGAGCGGATGATACTAGGACGTAAAACAGTTTTCTCTGCAATGCGGTATTCTGTAGGTTTCCTACCCTTCCATCGTGATCGTTGTAGCTATCCCCCTCCTGATATCTAAAGCCTATGTCTACTGGTATTGAAACTCTAAAAGGGAGAGATCTGCTCGGTCTGGCAGATTTAACCTCCTTAGAAGTGCTCAGTTTGCTAGAACTGGCGGCCCAGATCAAGGCAGGCAAGGTTAATCCCCATTGTCCCAAAGTTTTAGGGTTGCTGTTTACCAAGGCTTCTACGCGAACACGAGTGAGTTTCTCTGTGGGAATGTATCGATTAGGCGGTCAGGTGATTGACCTTAGACCAGATGCAACGCAGGTGGGCCGTGGAGAGCCTTTAGAAGATACGGCTAGAGTGTTAGATCGATATTTAGATGTACTGGCTATTCGCACCTATGAGCAGCAGGATCTGATCACCTTTGCTCAATATGCCTCCATCCCTGTGATTAATGCCTTGACGGATTTAGAGCATCCTTGTCAGATTTTTGCGGATTTGCTGACCCTACGAGAGGCATTTGGCCAATTAGAGGGATTGACCCTGACCTATTTAGGGGATGGCAACAATGTGGCCCATTCATTACTGTTGGGATGTGCCCTAGTGGGAGTGAATATCCGCGTAGCTACCCCCAAGGATTATCAACCGCTACCTAATTTTGTCGAGAAAGCAAAGATGTTGGCGGGCGATCGCAGTTCCGTACTCATTACCACCGACCCCCAGGCAGCCGTCGATGGGGCTCATGCTTTGTATACTGATGTCTGGGCCAGTATGGGCCAAGAAGATCTGGCCAGTAATCGGATTCCGATTTTTCAGCCCTATCAGGTGAACTTGTCGTTACTCGCTAAAGCGGATACCGATGCCATTGTTTTGCACTGTCTCCCCGCCCACCGAGGCGAAGAGATTACCACGGATGTCCTAGAAGGATCACAGTCACGGGTTTGGGATCAGGCTGAGAATCGCTTACATACACAGCAAGCCCTGTTGGCCAGTGTTCTGGGCGCTAAAATCGAGTAATGTTCCCTACGGATAGCTAGTTCACAGGTGTAGGGAATTCGTCGAATGTGCACAGGCAATGAGTAACCATTCCATTCAACCCGCATTAATTACAGCTGTTGTTCCTGATTCGATCGCGGCGGAGGTGGGGTTTGAACCGGGCGATCGCCTTGTTTCCATTAATGGCGAAGCCCCCCGCGATCTGATTGACTACCAGTTTCTCTGTGCCGATGAGTTTCTGACCTTGGATGTTCTAGATGCAGCGGGTCGGCCCCATCAAGTCGAGATCGAGAAAGACTTTGATGCTGAACTGGGCTTGGAGTTTGAGACGGCCCTGTTCGATGGGTTGATTCAGTGCAATAACCACTGTCCATTTTGCTTTATTGACCAAAAACCCCCTGGATTACGCTCCAGCCTGTACCTCAAGGATGATGATTATCGCCTTAGTTTTTTGTATGGCAGCTACTTAACCCTGACCAACCTACCCCCACGAGAGTGGGAGCGGATTGAGGCAATGCGCTTGTCGCCGCTATACGTGTCTGTCCATGCTACTCATCCCCAGGTGCGCATTCGGCTGCTGCAAAATCCGCGCGCGGGTCAAATCCTCGACCAATTGCAGTGGTTTCAGGAGCGGCGGCTCCAGATTCATGCTCAGGTCGTCGTCTGTCTGGGGATTAATGATGGCTCTATCCTGGAGCAAACCTTAACAGACCTGGCTCGATTCCATCAGTCTGAGGTGCCCGCTGTGACCTCAGTTGCCGTGGTCCCCGTCGGTTTGACCCGCTTCCGTCCCCCTGAGGATGACCTCCAACCAGTCAGTCCAACGGATGCAATTCAGGTAATTGACCAGGTACAACGTCTACAGATTCAGTTTCAGCAAGACTTTGGCACCACCTTTGCTTGGCTGGCAGATGAATGGTTTTTGATGGCAGGCCAAGACTTGCCCGCCGCTAGTCATTATGAGGATTATCCCCAAATTGATAATGGAGTCGGGTCGATCCGTCAGTTCTTACAGCAGTTTGAACAAGCCGCGTACCAGTTGCCTGCCCGGATCGCGTCTGCGCGTTCT
Source organism: Acaryochloris sp. IP29b_bin.176 (assembly GCA_028285315.1). GTDB lineage: Bacteria > Cyanobacteriota > Cyanobacteriia > Thermosynechococcales > Thermosynechococcaceae > Acaryochloris. The sequence goes on along the minus strand of JANQPU010000070.1, from coordinate 32,168 downwards.
CTAACATGGGTGGTGGGCAATACGGTAGAGCAGGCGTTTCAACCCATTTTGCATCGCCTGAATAAAGTCCAAGGCTTAACGGTCGCCTTAGCCCCCTTACGGAGTGATTACTGGGGGCAAACGATGACGGTGACGGGTTTATTGACAGGACAAGATCTTTTGCAGGGCCTGCAAGGAAAACCTTTAGGGGATGCTTTATTACTACCAGCACTGATGCTGAAATACGGAACAACCCAGTTTCTGGATGACATGACTGTGACAGAATTATCCACAGCCTTGACTATCCCCATCGTGACGATCCACGGCGGTGCGGAAGACTTGATTCAGGCTTGTCTTCGGCAATGATCTTGCTCACAGACTTTGCCCTTATTGAATGCCAAGATCCATCGAGTTCTTTAGCTGTATCAGATGCAATTTGGATTGGATTTTAGAGATTTTGGTCTTGCCAGTTAGCATCGTCTAGGGTTACGCAAAGGGATTGATTCATGTTCCTTAGAGGGTCAATATAGTCAAAGAAAAGTCAGTGATACACTGTTAAACCAAAGTAGCGTCATCGACAATTCGCTCATTACCTGTACAGACTGTCATGATTGAAGATTCCTTTAAGGTCACCTTTATGGATAGTGGCTTATCCAAGCTACATAGGTTCTTGACCAGAATCCAAAGGGGGGAGTCCTCTGATTTGGGAAAGTTTTTAGCTCAAAGATAGTGATTTAAGCGTCATGGAACTGAACTAAGCGAATGGAAATTACTTGCACTCGACCCGGCTGTACAAACCCGCGCAATTTTTTCTCAGATTTAGATGACAAGCAAACCCTCAAGACGGTTCAACAGAAATATTGCAGTAGTTGTGGGATGCAACTGATTCTGGATGGCCGTTATTTGCCAATCAAGCTCTTGGGGCAAGGCGGCTTTGGGGCTGCCTATTTGGCGAGCGATCGCAGAACCCCTGCCAACCATGCCTGCGTCGTTAAGCAATTCCAGCCTCCGACTGATTTAACATCTCAGCAGCTAGAAATTGCCCTTAACCTCTTTGACCGCGAAGCTGAAGTTCTAGAACGGTTAGGAGCACAACATCCCCAAATCCCTCGCCTATTGGCCTTCTTTCCCTTGCGGGTCGCCAATGCCCTGAATGGCGAGACTGACCAGTTTTTCTATCTCGTTCAGGAATATATTCAAGGCAAAACCCTAGAAGAGCTGGTGACAGAGCAGGGTCCATTCTCCGAGGCGGAAACAGTGGAAGTGATGCGTTCCATTCTCGGCATCTTACAATTTGTCCATGAAAATGGGGCCATTCACCGGGATGTGAAGCCTTCCAATATCATGCGGCATGATAATGGCCAGTATTTCCTCCTGGATTTTGGCACAGTCAAGCAGGTGGCTCAAGGGTCCGCTTCTGGGGCGACGATGGGCTCCTCTACAGGGGTTTTCTCTGCGGGGTTTGCTCCACCCGAACAAATGGCAGGGCGCGCTGTCTATGCGTCTACAGATCTTTATTCCCTAGGGGTCACTGCGTTGGTATTGCTGACGGGCAAATTAAACCCGATTGAAATCTTTGATGCCTATTCCAACCGATGGCAATGGCAGCCCTTTGTCACAGTGGATCCAGGACTCTCAAGCGTTTTGGAACGTCTATTGGAACCCACGCCCAATCAGCGGTATAAGACGGCGGCAGAGGTTCTTAATGCCTTGAATCAATTTCAAAATTTACCCCAAACGGCAGCGCCCCACTGACTAACCCCTATCCCTTACCGAATACTCCCGCGTCACCTGTGGGAACAACGCCCCCTGCGCCTGCTGCTGTACCTGTATCTCCGCAGAATGTTACTGGGCCAAGTCCCTCTCCCATCACACCGCAGTCAGGCCAAGCTTCGATCGCATCACAGTCTCAACAACGGGAAGGGCTGTTCTCAGCCAATTTGGGCAAAATTGCTGTGGGAATCTTGGTCGCGTTGGGATTGCTAGGGGGGGGCTTGTGGTTATCTAGCCAGTTCATGGGTGATCAAACGAAATCTGGACAAACAGACGTCTTAGATCCGTCTTCGGCGCCAGAACGCCTTAGCACTGGAGAGGTGCTGTTGATTGCCGAGGATGGCACTCCAGAGAAAAAAGAAGCAATTGCTGCGATCGCAAAAGAGGATTACGACGCGGCCATTCAGTTGTTAGAAGCGTCCTTGCAAGCCCAGAGAAATGATCCAGAAGCGCTGGTGTATCTGAACAATGCTCGGATTGGCAAAAATGAAGCCTACACCATTGCCATTTCTATTCCCTACAGTGCAGACAGTCAGGGCACTAAAAATGCAGCCAAAGAACTGCTGCGGGGGATTGCCCAAGCTCAGCAAGAGGTGAATGAATCCGGGGGGATTAATGGCACCCTATTACGGGTGGCGGTGGCAACAGAAACCAACGAACCTGACAGTACTGAAAAAGTTGCCCAACTCCTGGCTAAGCAACCAGATATTTTGGGCGTCATTGGCCACTTTGGCAGTGATGCGTCTTTGGCTGCAGCTCAGGTGTATGAACAAGAAGGCTTGGTAATGATTTCACCCACCAGTACCTCCACGAGCCTCTCTCAAGCAGGTCAATATATTTTTCGCAACGTCCCTAGTGATAACTTTACGGGTAAAGCCTTAGCACGGTATACAGTTGAAAATTTAAAGAAACAGAAAGCCGCTGTGTTTTTCAATGGCGATAGTGGCTACAGTAAGTCGCTACGGGATGTATTCACTGAATCACTGTTCAGCAACGGGGGAGAAGTGGTGGGAGAATTCGATCTGAATAATCCTAACTTTACGGCGGCAGAGGTTTATCAGCAGGCTCAACAACGAGGTGCAGAAGTCTTGGCGCTACTTCCCAATTCGGCAACCTTAAATCAGACCTTTGAGGTGATCCAGGAAAATCAAGGGCGATTGCCGATGCTGGGGGGCGATAGTCCTTATCGATCCACCACTTTGGAAAAAGGCGGATCTGCTGCGGAAGGGATGGTGCTGGCGGTTCCCTGGCATATTGCGGCAGATCCCACGGCTGACTTCCCCACAATGTCCCGTCGGCTATGGGGAGGAGACGTGAGCTGGCGAACAGCCATGACCTATGATGCTTCTCAAGCCTTAATTCAAGCCCTCAAAGAAGCTCAGGATCGTAAGGGCATCCAAGCCGCTTTAGTGAGTCCTAGGTTCTCGGCGGAAGGGGCATCGGGGACGGTGCGGTTCCTCCGGTCTGGCGATCGCAACCAACGCACCCAACTCGTGAAGATTGTGCCCTCTCAGCCTGGTGCTGAATTTCCGGTGGTTTTTGCTCCCCTTCCCTAACTCAAAAACGATACATAGCATTACGATTTCTTAATGATCAGGATGATAGGGATTGTTATGGGCAGAATTTAGAGATACGGAGGCGGAACGACAAATTCTTCGCTACAGTTGACGTGCAAAATCCTTGTTCATCAGAATGCTTGAGTGATCTGGTTTTAGGATTGCCAGTCAATTACAAACAGTCATGGCCATATCGGGGGGTAGTATGCAGGCTAGTACGCAAATCTTGATGATTGAAGACGATGATCAAGACGTGGAACTTATCCGTCGGTTCTTAGAAGTCAAACAGACCTTCCCTGTCACGATTGAACACAGCAAAACTCTGTCTGATGGCATCAATCTCCTCAGGGATAGTGAAGAGATTGATTTAATCCTGTTAGATTTGTGCTTAGCCGATGCCCAAGGTTTGGAAACCTTTTATCAGATCCACCAATCGTTTCCTTCAATGCCATTGATTATTCTGAGTGGCAATTCAGATCAAGCCATTGCCCAAGAGGCGTTACAAAAAGGAGCACTTGATTTTCTGGTTAAGGGTCGGTTCGATAGTCTCTCCCTCCAGCGTTCGATCCAGCAGGCCCTGAAGCAGCGACAGCAGTCCATTGAGATCGAATATCAGGACCTCACCTTAGAGGCGCTATCCAAACAACTTAAAATTGCTCAACAAGAGCTGGAACGGCTGGCTGAAGTTGATCGACTGACCCAGGTTTACAACCGTTGTCGGTTTGATGAGATCTATCTCTCGGAGTGGAATCGACTGACTCGCGAAGGCGCGCATTTGTCGTTAGTGCTGTGCGAAGTGGATAACCTACCGGCCTACAGAGAGACTTACGGCAATCAAGTGGGGGAGTCTTGCTTGCAGCAAGTTGCTGAAGAGATCACTAAGGTGGCCAAACGCCCTGCTGACTTTGTGGCTCGATATAACGATCAGACCTTCATCGTGTTATTACCAAACACAGATTTAGCAGGGGCAACATATCTGGCGGAAGCGATTCGTACTGGTGTTCGCTCTATTCCGTTTCCGCCGGAATGGTTAGGCATCACCCATTCACCCATTACGCTGAGTTTGGGAGTAGCTTGTCAGATTCCTCGGGCAAAGGTGGCCCCCTCTTTACTAATTGAGGCAGCGCATCAGGCCCTCCATTTTGCCCAAGAACAGGGAAAAGATCGGGTGCAAATTCACCATACGGGCTGTGCAGATCCAGATTTGCACTCCAATCAAACCCTCCATTGGGTGAGTCGATTGTTGCGGGCGCTAGAGAGAGATCAATTTCAGCTCTATGCTCAGCCCATCTACCCGTTGAGAGGTGACCGCACAACCTATAGTTATGAGATTTTATTGCGGTTACAGGATCAACCCGGTGTTGTCTGCTCGCCCAGCCTGTTTTTGCCAATGGTGGAACAGTATGACTTCATGACGCGGCTCGATCGATGGGTGATCAAAAATTTGTTGTCTAGTCTGGATCAGACACCCTCCCTCGCTCAGATGGATCTCCAATTTTTTGTCCATCTTTCGAGTGCGACGTGCCGGAATGGAGAACTGTTTGATTTTCTCTATCAACAATTCTCCCACGATGATCGGTATGCCCAAAGATTCTGTTTTGAGGTGACTGAAAACGTTGCCCTGAGCCATCTAACATCAGCTGTTGAGTTAAGCCGGATCTTAAAGTCAATGGGCTGTCAGATTGCCCTAGATAATTTTGGCAGTGATATGTCTGCCTTCATTAACCTGAAAAATCTTCCGGTTGACTTTGTAAAAATCGACGGACTACTCGTGAGGGATATTGCTCAAGATCAGATTGCTCGTGGAATTGTGGAGTCTATTCACAATGTCGCTAAGGTAATGGGGATGCAGACCATTGCTGAGCATGTTGAGTCGGATGTGATTCTAGATGCGATCGCAAACGTGGGAATAGACTACGCGCAAGGTCATTACTATAATCGGGCTAAACCCCTACTGGATGTGATCACGGCGTAAAAGGGCCCAGGACCTCATCGTTAAGCCGTTCGGTTGATTTTTGATCCTTTTCTAGGTTGTGACCACGTCGGTATACAGTTTTAATACAGTCTGATGAATTTTATCTTGTCAATGATCATTGGCACTGAATTCCTGGATCAAGGCTGTAGGCTAATTGAGGAGTCCAGACCAATGGCTCTATTTTATGAAAGTCTGTAGAACACACATCCGACATCACCTATGGTTAGAAAATTTTCTTTGCTATGCGCTAGTCTGCTGGTCGCGTCCGCTTTAGCAAGCTGTAGTAGTTCCAACCAGCCAGGGACAGACAATCCAGCCAATGCTGAGGGCCGATTGCAGAAAGTGTTGAGTCAGCAAAAAGTACGTTGTGGCATCAGCGGCGAACTACCAGGATTTAGTTTTGTCGATGAGCAAAGTAATTATTCAGGGTTAGATGTTGATATTTGTCGTGCGATCGCAGCAGCCTTATTTGATGATCCTAATGCCGTCGAGTATCGTCCCCTCAACGCCAAAGAGCGGTTCACAGCTGTTCAAACAGGCGAAGTAGATGTGCTGAGCCGCAATACAACATGGACGCTAGATCGCGATAGTTCGGTGCGGATGGCGTTTGCCCCCGTTGTGTTTTATGACGGTCAAGGCATCATGGTCAAAGCCGATAGTGGCATAAAAACCCTCAAGGACTTCCAAAATCGGACGGTATGTACCCAGACTGGCACCACCAATGAGAAAAATTTAGCCGATCAAATGCGAAAGCTTAAGGTGACCTACAAGCCTGTAGTCTACGAAGATATTAATGCAGCTTACGCTGCCTATGCGGAAGGTCGTTGTGACGGTGTAACCTCGGATCGGTCTCAGCTCGTCTCTCGCCGAACCTCACTCCCACAGCCTGAAAGCCATGTCATTTTGGATGAGGTCATGTCTAAGGAACCATTAGCTCCTGCTGTAGCAGATGGAGACTCCCAGTGGGCAGATGTGGTGCGTTGGGTGGTCAACGCTACTATTGAAGCGGAGGAGCTGGGCATTAAACAAGATAATCTGGAGTCTTTCGCCAATAGTGAGGATCCAGTCATCAAGCGCTTCTTGGGCAAAGAAGATGAGTTGGGTAAAAGCTTGGGTCTCAGTCCAGATTTTGCAGCCCGCGTGGTCAAACATGTCGGCAATTACGGCGAAATCTATGAGCGCAATTTAGGTCCCAATACTAAACTCAATCTACCGAGGGGCCAAAATCAACTCTGGAGTCAAGGTGGACTGCTGTATTCTCCGCCGTTTCGATAGCCAACTGGTGACGGAAGAGCAACGATATCAAGTCTTTGCTGATGTGGAACAACAACATTTAGCGAGTGCTGTTGTTCCTCTTCGTTGCATCAATGCTTGACGAATATTCATCTCTGCAATGTGCATTTGAGAGGTGCTTAGAGGCAAAAATTGAGATCCTACCGCCAGCCACAGGAAGCAGGAGAGGTTAAGAAGGGTCTGAACCCCTTGTAAAAGCCTGTGTTTCCAGAAGCAATGTTCTAGAATCGCTAAGCTGGCCCACTAAGCAGAGTTTGACGTAGGAGTTATTCTGAATGAAAACTTTGAGTCCTTTATTGGTAGGAGGGCTATTACCATTGCCTGTACAGTCTGGAACGCTATTGGAGATCGCATCTACTAACGCATACGTAGAAGGTCCAACAAGTGGTGGTTTAATTTGCTGGCGATAGACTGTTCTTGGTCCTCTCCAAATATCACTAGCACTTTTGGGAGCCGTGTAGTAGGCAAATTCTTTTTCTATCCCACCCTCAACCTTAGTGAGTTTAAATACTCCTAAATAATTTTTTCTTGCAGGAATACCGCTGATTGACACAGATGTGGCAGTCTTAATCTCATCCGTTATAAAACTGAGGGCTCTATTCAATTCTGCCTGCCGTTCTGCTTCAACTGTATTTTGTTCATTAGCCTTCAATACCTGAACCAAACCAAAACCAGCTAGCGTAACCACCAAGCTCAGAATCAAGGATGCAACTAATAATTCTGGAAGCGTAAAGCCAGCAAAACGAGCTCGATGAGAGAAAGTATTCTCCGGCAAAAGCAAGGCGAACCTGATTTGTGGCGTTAAGGTCTTATACATTTTCCTGCCCCCACGTCATAGTTACCAGTACGCATAAGACCAATTCCTGTAGAGATTGCGAGACATTTGGGCTGAACAGAACTATTAGGAATAGAAACCCATAGTGTCGTACCTGGAGGGATATATAGACCTTTAAAATTGAAGGCCATGTCGCGTGGACTGGGATGATCGTAATAGATTGTCACATTTTTGATTTGACGATTTCCCGTGATTAGACAGTTCCCAGTAATGGTTTGATCTGCGCCCTTTGGAATCGTGACTGTACAATTCTGGCTTCGTTTGATCGCTTCCCTTTGGGTTTCCTTAATAGCACCTTCTATTTTGGCTAGAGCATCGTCCACTTTTTTTTGATTAAGCCAGCCCAAGAAGCTGGGAGCAGATAGGGCAGCAAAAATACCAATGATCACGACTAGAACAATACTTTCCGTCAGAGTGAAACCCACTGAGGCTGGTTTGCGTCTTGAAGTACGGAGCTGATAGTGGTGTATAAAGTTCAATGACGTGAGTAAAAATTTGGGATGAGTCTCAAAATCAAGTCAGAAATTTCTAGGCCCTATTATTCTTTCTAAGATATTCAATTCTTTATACGTATATATTTTGTCGCTTATCTTGTATAAACTACAACTACATTTTATTTGATTTAATATTTTTGTTTGGACGCAAATATTATTTACTAGCTGCCAAGGGCAACTCAGGCCAAACTTAGACTTCAGGGCAAGCTAGATACATTTGGCAACCCAATATCCTGCCTACTCCATGACACAAAATCTCGTCAATATGACTTATAAAACAGCTCAACCCCTACCCCGTTTGTTGAAAACACTCAAACGCTGGCAGTGGTTGTCTTTCGTAACGAGTGCCAGTCTTTTCCTGGTTTATGATGGAGCGATATTGGATCCATTTTTGATGCCTTCTGATTGGGCAAGGTCTAGTCGAGTGCTTGCCCAAATCGTGAATGCACAACCTCTCAATCCCCGAATTAAAGTCAGTATTAAACAACGCTTTGGCCGTCAGCCTACTGACAAATTGACGATTCAAGCCCTCCCCGGCGACCAACTCACGCTTCAATTCACCACGGGCAAAGCACTCCAAACCCTGACCACCGGTAAAGTGGAGTTCACCATCACGCCAATCCCCTTGAAGCGGCCTCGATGGGAAGAACGGGTGGTTCTAAGCATCCATCGCAGTTTTGAGACGGCCGAGACTAAAGCCAATGAATTGAAGGCTTTGGGCATTCCGGTAGAAATTGCCCAGCCCAAACAGTGGCAAGTTTGGGCCAAGCGCGATCAATATCCTACCGCTGCAGACCGGATTCTTTTGCTCGACACCCTCAAGCAGCAGGGGTATAAAAATGCTTTTTTGCATCGGCGACAGGTGCAAAAAAAGCCTCAGCTTAGTTTTATTACCAATGGGTTTCAATACAAACGCAGTATCGTCAGTATTACGAGTAGAAAACAGCAGTTTCAAGTTGGAGAGGAGCTGCACTACGGCAGTTTGAGATTTCAGCCCAACACCTATGGCACCTATACTCTGGTTAACAAGGTGCCGACGGAAACCTATTTGCGAGGGGTTGTTCCCTATGAAATTGGCTTTAATGCACCCACAACGGCGATTGAAGCGCAAGCCATCATTGCCCGCACCTATGCCCTACGCAATCTTAGACGATTCAACATAGACGGCTATGAGCTGTGCGCAGACACCCAGTGCCAGGTCTATAAAGGCATTGCTAAAACAGATCCAATCGTTGACCAAGCCATTCAATCCACCACCGGGCAGGTATTGACCCATAACAATGAGTTAGTGGATGCTCTCTATTCTTCCACTACTGGCGGGGTGACGGCTGCGTTTCAAGAGGTTTGGGAAGGGGCTCCTCGACCTTACCTCACCGCCAAAATTGACGCGCTTCCCCAAGGGATTTGGGATTTAAACACCCGTAGTTTGGCAGATGAGTCGAATTTAAAAGCCTTTCTCAATCTTAAGCAAGGCTTTAATGAAGCCTCTTGGCGGACCTTTCGATGGGAGACGGAAACACCAATCGCCAAACTTAATGAGTATTTGCGCCAATTTTTACGCCAGTCTAAACATCCCTTGGCTAATTTCAAAACAATTCAAAAACTGGAGGTTGTTGAGAGATCCCATGGTGGCAGAGTTCAGCGACTCCAGGTAACTACAGATTTAGGTGCCCTGGAATTGGCTAAAGACGATATTTTACGGGGGTTTGAAGCCCCTATGAGCTTACTGTTTTACGTTGAGCCTCGGTATCAAGACGTCAAACCCCAATCTTCACCAACCGCCGAGTCTGGGCAATCCAATCCAGGAGCAATTGCGAGCACACAACAAACCCAATCCAGTCCCAAACCAACTCCACCTGACAAGCCTCAGAAAATCCTTAAAGGATATGCCTTTATTGGTGGAGGCTTTGGACATGGTGTTGGTCTCAGTCAGACGGGATCCTATCACCTTAGTCACTTGGGCTGGTCGGCGACTCAAATCCTCAATTTTTATTATCCCGGTACAAAAGTACAACCATTGAATGACACTATTGTGTTTTGGCGTCAGCCTGTCATCCCTGTCGCCCCAACGCCCAATCCAATAGTCCCCGCTAAACTAGAGCCTAGAAGCGCTCGGAACAATCGTCTTTTTAGCCACAAGATACCATTCTTGAAGTCTTTTCAATGGATCTTTGACTGGTTACCGTTCTTGTAATGAAGCTATATGAGATAGAGCAACTTCTGACAGAAAGTCATAGGTTGCTCAGGATACGCGGGAAACTGGTTGAGTTGGGGGTTCTGCCTCTACAGAGACAACAGCAATATCTGATGCGGATGCAGACTCAGTGGATACCATGCGCGATCGCAAACTCATTAATGCCGTTTTAATCACCACAGCCGTGGGCACTGCAATCACAACACCGATCAACCCTCCAGCCTTAGCACCAATCAGAATCGAGATAAACACCCAAGCTGGATTGAGCCCTGTCATGGTTCCCAAAATTCTTGGAGCCACCAAATTATCTAAAATTTGTTGAACCACTACTGCTGCTGCCAACAGTTTGAGCCCTAACCAGATATTTTGTAGGGTGACCAAGCAAGTCACCAGAATAATGCCAACGGTTCCACCAAAGGGGATGAGGGCCATTGTGCCAATGGTTAAACCAAACAGTAGACCAAACGGTACTTTCAGTATCAGGAATGTAGGGACCAAAACTGACGTCATGCAGATGCCAAACAGCAACTGGCCAATAAAGTAATTTTGGAAGCTAGACCGTAGGGTTTCAGACACGGTCTGTTGGCTCTCTTCCGGTAGCCAATTAATCAAGCTATCCCAAAGCTCATCGCCATGTTGGAGCAGATAAAAGGTCAGGATCACCGTCACGAGGACGTCAATGAGAATATCCAGAACACTACTAACCGTGCCTAAAGCAATATTAAGCAGGCTCTTAGTTAAGGCTTGGAGTTGTCCCTGCAGCCGATCAAAGGCTTGAACAGCCAACACATCCAGATTGAGTGATACCCCTCGTTCTTCTACCTGTTGGCTGAGTAAGATCAGCTGCTGGCGACCCGATTCCAACCAGTCGGGTAAGCGATTGGCTAATTGCTGGGCCTGATTAAAGGCAATCGGAATCAGAATAATGCCAATGCCCAAGAGGATGGAAATGGCTAACAAGGCCACAATAATTGATGCGGGCTCTCGCCTTAACCCCCGCTGAACGCACCAACTCACTGGGTAGTTGAGAAGAAACGCCAGCAGCGACGCCACCACAACAATCCCGATCAGCACCCCAAAGTAACTAGAGATAGAAGCTAAGGTCCAGAAATTAAGGGCCAAAATCGGGGCTGCTAAACCGATCATTAGCAGGCGGGAGGGAACAGATAACTTATGCCACCAATGAAAGTAATTGAGTTTATCCATGCCTAATCTCCTGCACAGAGGAACACTTACATCGAGGGAAGAATAATCTAAGCCAACCTTCCCGGTGATTGTCAACCACTCGGTCTCTGTCGTCAAGCTGTTTCAGCATAGTTAGCTCGGCACTGAGGAAGCAAGAGGGACTTCGACTCGTTCCCCAGGAGAAGGATTCAGCACTTGGGTATCACAGCCATTCTCTTGCAAGCGCTGACGAAAGCCGTCAATCGTTCCTTCCATACCTAGCAACTTATCCAATACGCCGCTGTATTCAACTTCACCCCCTGATGCGGTAGGCAGAATGAATTGAGGTTTTAACTGCTTCACCACCTCTAGAGCATAATCTCCCCCCTGGATGAACGGTCCCAGTAGCGGTAATACTAAGTCCTGGATGGGCGCAATAACCACATCCGCCGCTTCAAGCTGGTCGATGGCTGCGGTATGGAAACCATGGGGCTCATAGTAGAGTCGGCTCTGAGAGGCTTGGTCAGTGAGAACTAAGGCATTCTCGACGAGGAATGGACCAATCGGTGAACCGGGTAATGCCTGGATTTGGAGTCGGTTTGCCCAAGTGATGGTTTCCCCATGAGCTAGGGTCGTGACCTCGGAATATCCCAATTCTTTGACTACTTTGGTGGCATTCTCAGAGGCAATTACTGGAATTGAGTGGTCTAACTGCTTCAGGGTGGGGACATGGGCATGATCAGGCAGTCCCTGGGAAAGCAAAATAAGATCAATCGATTCGGGAATGTCAATGGTTGTGGCGCGCTCACCTTTGAAGAACCAAGGTTGATTCCCAAACACCAACGGTCCGACCAACCAAGGATCTAATAGAATCCGCTGTCCGGCCATCTCGATTAGCCAACTATTGGAATCCATCCAGGTTAAAAACATGGTTACTTCAGGGAACTCAGTACATCTCCTATGGTACGAAATTCCAGCTATCCCTTCATCGTTAGCTGTAAATCAGCTGTTTAGAGTGTGAATTAGGTGCATTTTCACGGCCAAGCCTCATTCAGGCCAAGCGATCGAGTTCGGCAATCTCATGATGTAGGCATGCCCAGAATTCCGAGATCCTAATCCACTCGATAGCTTCAATTCTCCTAGATTGCCCCCACCTATACAGTCAAATAGATTAGAGTAATGTAAAGAGAGGTTAAGCTGTTTGACCCAGCCCCCCTTTTGTGTGTTGATTCTCAAGGCAATTGAAGTAACCCATGCGCGTAATCTTAATGACTGGCAAAGGTGGAGTTGGCAAGACCTCCGTTGCTGCTGCTACTGGACTCCGCTGTGCCGAGCTGGGTTACAAGACCCTTGTTCTCAGTACTGACCCTGCCCATTCCTTAGCCGATAGCTTTGATATGGAACTGGGCCATGAAGCACTAGAAGTCAAGCCCAACTTGTGGGGCGCTGAATTGGATGCTCTCCTTGAATTAGAAGGAAATTGGGGGGCTGTCAAACGCTACATTACCCAGGTGCTGCAAGCCAGAGGCTTAGAAGGGGTGCAGGCCGAAGAACTAGCCATTCTCCCTGGAATGGATGAAATTTTTAGTTTGGTACGGATGAAGCGCCACTACGATGAAGGCACCTATGATGTCTTAGTGATTGATTCCGCACCCACCGGAACGGCACTCCGTCTCCTCAGTTTGCCGGAAGTGGGGGGCTGGTATATGCGACGATTCTACAAACCTTTCCAGCGGATGTCTGTGACCCTCAGGCCCCTGGTAGAACCCTTCTTCAAGCCCATTGTGGGTTTTTCCTTGCCGGATGAAGAAGTGATGGATGCGCCCTACGAGTTCTATGAGCAGATTGAAGCCCTAGAGAAAGTCTTGACAGACAACACTCAAACGTCAGTTCGTCTGGTCACTAATCCAGAAAAAATGGTGATTAAGGAATCCCTGAGAGCCCATGCCTACTTGAGTCTTTACAACGTCTCGACAGATATGGTGGTTGCCAACCGGATTATTCCTGACCATGTTTCCGACCCCTTCTTTATGCACTGGAAACAGAATCAAAATCAATATCGCCAGGAAATTCACGATAACTTTCAGCCCTTACCTGTCAAGGAAGTCCCCCTCTTCCAGGAAGAAATGTGTGGCTTAGCCGCATTGGAGCGATTGAAAGAAACCTTGTATGACCAAGAAGATCCGACTCAGGTCTATCACCAGGAAACCACCTTACGTGTCATTCAAGAGCAAGGACAATATAGTTTGGAAGTCTATCTCCCCGGAATTCCCAAAAATCAGGTGGAACTAAGTAAAACGGCTGATGAGCTGAATATCAGAATTGGCAATCACCGCCGCAATCTCGTCCTGCCCCAAGCTCTTGCAGCAATGCAACCTGCTGGGGCCAAGATGGAAGAGGACTACCTCAAAATTAAGTTTAGTGGAGCCGCGGCTTAGCCTGATCTAGTTGCCTGCTAGATCGATAGCACCCCCGCAATGTCATAAGATAGTTGAGCAGATTTTTTAGCTCAGAACCGTTCATGAATTCATTGCAAGACAAGGTCGCAATCGTTACGGGTGCTTCCCGAGGGATTGGACGGGCTACTGCTTTAGCCCTAGCCAGCGAAGGGGCAAAAGTTGCAGTAAATTATGCCAACTCAAGTGGAGCGGCAGATGCGGTCGTGGCTGAAATTGCGGACCAAGGGGGAGAAGCGCTGGCTCTGCAGGCCAATGTGGCCGAAGCCGATCAAGTAGATGCATTGTTTAAGACAGTGCTGGATAAATGGGGCCGTGCCGATGTGTTGGTGAACAATGCGGGCATTACCCGAGATACCCTACTGTTGCGAATGAAGCCGGAAGATTGGCAAGCCGTGATTAATCTCAATCTCACAGGGGTCTATCTTTGTACCCGAGCGGTGAGTAAGGTGATGCTCAAGCAGCGATCAGGCCGGATTATCAACATTGCCTCGGTAGCAGGTCAAATGGGGAATCCAGGTCAAGCCAATTACAGTGCAGCCAAGGCGGGGGTGATTGGTTTTACGAAGACTGTGGCGAAGGAAATGGCCTCTCGTGGGGTGACGGTGAATGCAGTCGCACCCGGATTTATCGCCACGGACATGACTGAGGGGCTGGAGTCCGAAGAGATTCTCAAATTTATCCCGCTGGGCCGATATGGTCAGCCTGAAGAAGTAGCAGGCATGATCCAGTTTTTGGCAGCGGACCCTGCTGGAGCTTATATCACGGGTCAAGTGTTCAATGTAGATGGCGGGATGGTGATGGCATAGGCGATTTTCCTACCTCCTATGGATAAAGTCGCTGAGGTGTCTCCCTTTATTGTGTAGTATTTTAAAGTACTCTTAACGACGTTGAGTTTGTTCTCAAGCCCCCTTTGGGGTACGTTATGCCCGGAGCATACATGCTTGTTAGGCTCGTTTAACAGTCTTTTAGGCTGTCGACAAAGAAGAACAAGACTGAATTATTGAATGTTTGACTAGGTATCTGCGAATGGCTGTTTCCGATCGCAAACTCCAACTCCTTGATTTTGAGAAACCCTTAGCTGAATTAGAGGATCGAATTGAGCAAATTCGTAGCCTTTCTGAACAGAACGGGGTAGACGTCACGGATCAAATTACCCAGTTGGAAGGCCGAGCTGAACAGCTTCGCCAAGAAATTTTTAGCAGCTTAACTCCGATGCAGGAACTGCAGCTAGCCCGACATCCTCGACGTCCCAGCACGTTGGATTATATTCATGCCATTAGTGATGAATGGATGGAATTGCATGGCGATCGCCGGGGGTATGATGATCCAGCGATTGTGGGGGGCGTGGGCCGGATTGGGGGTCAGCCCGTTCTCATGCTGGGACATCAAAAAGGCCGAGACACCAAGGACAATGTGGCTCGCAACTTTGGTATGCCCTTCCCGAGTGGCTATCGTAAAGCCATGCGACTCATGGATCATGCCGATCGGTTTGGGTTGCCCATCATTTCTTTTATTGATACGCCTGCGGCTTGGGCAGGTTTAGAAGCTGAGCAGTTTGGCCAAGGCGAAGCCATTGCCCTCAATCTCCGCGAGATGTTTCGCCTAGATGTGCCCATCATCTGTACCGTCATCGGTGAAGGGGGATCCGGTGGTGCTTTAGGGATTGGCGTGGGTGATCGACTCCTGATGTTTGAGCATGCGATTTACAGTGTTGCTCCACCAGAAGCTTGTGCGGCGATCCTTTGGCGAGATGCTCAAGAAGGTCCTCAAGCCGCTGAAGCGCTCAAAATTACGGCTACAGATTTGAAAGATTTGGGGATTATTGACCAAATTCTGACCGAACCCCTGGGAGGCGCGCACTCGGCTCCTACTCAAGCTGCAGAAACGATAAAACAGGCTATTTTAAGTAACTTAGAAGAACTATGGCGTCTGAGTCCCCAAGAACGTCGCCAACAGCGATATCATAAGTTTCGGAATATGGGGATTTTTTCCCAACTTTCTTGAATATGCGCTTCATCTTGAACCAGTGGTATGATTACAGGGCCGCAACATTTGTTTACAATTAGCGTAAGCTTATGCGCAATGACTGCCGCTCATATGCGCTGACAGCTTCAAGGAGTCTACATCCGTATTTTGAAGTCCCTCAATGATTGGCTTGTTCAGCTTGCAGAAGCGCTTGTTGCTGAGCAACTTTTTACCGAGTATTGATTTTAGGAATTTTTCATGACTGCTCAACGGAAACTGCGGGCTCTGATTACAGGAGCTAGCAGGGGTATTGGTCGGGCAACGGCCAAAGCACTTGCTGCGTCTAATATTGATGTGGTATTAGTCAGTCGCTCCCAAGCTCAACTGGGCGATCTGGCTCAGCAGCTGCAACAACAAGGGGTTGAAGCTCAATCCTTTGCCATCGACTTGTCTGAAGTCGATCAGGTAAAGTCCCAAATGGGCCAGCTCCTGGCAAACGTCGGTCCCATCGATATTTTGATCAACAATGCCGGAATGGGCTATACCGCAGACCTAATCGATATGCCCCTGGCAGATTGGCAACGAGTGCTCGATCTGAATCTAACGAGTGCATTTCAATGTATCCAAGCGGTGCTGCCCCAGATGCGATCGCAACAGCAGGGCACCATCATCAACGTCGTTTCCATTGCTGGTCAACAAGCGTTTCCCCAGTGGGGAGCCTATTGCGCTAGCAAATTTGCCTTAATGGGCTTAACCAAAGCCTTAGCCCAGGAGGAACGCCCTCACGGGATTCGCGTCACGGCCGTTTGTCCAGGAGCTGTGAATACGCCCATATGGGATACGGAAACAGTTGATGCTGATTTTGACCGCACAGCCATGCTGAAACCCGAGGATGTGGCTCAATCGATTTTACATATCGTGCAGATGCCCCAACATGCGGTGATTGAAGAACTCGTACTCATGCCAAATGCGGGTGCATTTTAACGGCTTAATTCTGCCCTGTCCCCAGCCTTTCTGCTAAATTTCCTACAATTAATTGAAACAAATGACTACTTTTTCCCCTAATTCTTCTAATACAGCGAATTCTTCCATGACAACTACTTCCAACCATTCTCAACTTCGACCTGATCGCAGCTTGTCTCAACGAGGGAAGGAGAAAGACACCCATCGCCAAGCCAGCCAAGAAGAGATGATGGGAGCTGTAGAAACCATGCTGTTGGGAGTGGGTGAAGATCCAGAGCGAGAAGGGTTACTGAAAACACCGAAGCGGGTGGCTGAGGCCATGCGTTTTCTCACCAGCGGCTATCAGCAGTCTTTGGAAGAGTTAGTGAATAATGCCATCTTTGATGAGGGTCATGATGAGATGGTATTGGTGCGGGATATTGATGCCTTTAGTTTGTGTGAGCATCATATGCTGCCTTTTATCGGTAAGGCCCATGTGGCATATATCCCCAATCAAAAGGTCATTGGTCTTAGTAAGCTGGCTCGGATTGTGGAAATGTATTCTCGTCGGCTACAAGTGCAAGAGCGGTTAACGCGCCAGATTGCCGAAGCCGTGCAAACCGCCCTAGAACCCAAGGGCGTGGCCGTAGTCATGGAAGCCAGCCACATGTGTATGGTGATGCGAGGGGTGCAAAAACCAGGCTCTTGGACAGTCACTAGCTCCATGGTGGGGGTCTTTCAGGACGATCACAAAACCCGTGAAGAGTTTCTGAATTTGATCCGCCATCCCCATAATTTCTAGTCTAAGAGGATGGGGATGAAAATCTGTCCCCACCACAGGGCATACTCAAGGTTGATAGGCTTTTCTCTGTTCGGAGTGATTCCGTGAGGCTGCCGTCGATACTATTGGGGTTATAGACAATGAGCAACCATCCTCTGAGAACAATCAGTCGCACGGGTGCAATGGCCGTTAGCAAAGCCCAGGCTCTGCCTGTAGGCCGATCTTTGACCATCTCACTCTTAATCGGCGGTATGGTCACGTTTGTGTCCCCATTGGCATGGGCGGAGAAACCAGAGGATGTGCAGCGCTTTAAGCAGACTCGTCGCTGTATTAAGTGCAATCTGAAGAAAGCGAATTTAGCTAATGCCCCTCTGACGGGTGCTTTTTTGCGAGAAACCAATCTGAAAGAGGCCAACCTGGAAGGAGCTGATCTTCGGTTTGCTATCCTCAGAAAGGTCAACCTCAAAAAAGCGAACTTGACTAATGCCGATCTCACTGGAGCAATATTTCGGGATGTCAATTTAGACGATGCCATTTTAACAGGGGCTCGACTACCCTTAGGCTTTGGGAAACGCCCTGATCCGACACAGGATTTTAAGATGCCAGACCCAAAGATACAGCTCCCCGAAAAGCCTAGACGCTAAGCCATCTATCTACTTGCTTATCCATTAGTACTCCCCATTACTATTGAGATACTACCGCTGATACGAAAATCCTCTAAGTTTCCTAAATCGAAGTAAGCAACTGTATTTTTGAGTTAGGTGTGATTGTAGAGGTTTATCCTGTAAGAAGTTGACTGTTCCACTGCACAATTAAACTATTCTTTCCAATGCTAAGTTTTAGGTTATGACATTGGGTTGATGTCTTTAGCTTAGAAAATTAGCACCATAATCACTTGATTTAGATAATTAAATTTTTGAGACAAACATGCCCCTGCCACGCTAGGGTTCCATCATCTGCCACGACATCTCCTCACCCGCTCTAAGTGGCACAAGTCCAGTATTAATAAATGGCACTTCATCAGGAATGCGCCAAGTTTGTTTAGCCAAGGTAATTTTCTCCGTATTGCGCGGAAGTTGATAAAAATCTGGACCATAGAAGCTGGCAAACGCTTCCAGTTTATTGAGAGCATCCACACTCTCAAAGGCTTCTGCATATAATTCCATTGCATGGAGTGCCGAATAGCAACCAGCGCAGCCACAGGAATGTTCTTTCGTATTACGTGCATGGGGAGCGCTATCGGTACCGAGAAAAAATTTAGGATTGCCAGAGGTTGCTGCTTGTATAAGCGCCAACCGATGCTTCTCCCGTTTCAAAATGGGCAGGCAATAGTAGTGAGGACGAATACCACCTTTAAACAGGGTATTGCGACTGAACAATAAATGTTGGGGCGTGATCGTTGCCGCGATATTACTGCTAGCATTAAGGACAAACTGCGCCGCTTCGGAGGTGGTGATGTGCTCAAGCACCACACGTAATTTGGGAAATCGCGATACGAGTGGAATTAGGTGTGTCTCGATAAATACTTTTTCCCGATCAAATACATCCACATCTGTATTGGTCACTTCCCCATGCAGTAAAAGAGGGAGATCTTCCTGCTCCATGGTTGCAAAGACGCGATCGCACTTCCGAATATCGGTCACACCAGAGGCCGAATTAGTGGTTGCGCCTGCAGGGTAGTACTTCACCGCTTTGACAAACTTCGATGCTTTCGCCTTGACGATTTCTTCGGGGCTTGTATTGTCGGTTAGGTAGAGGGTCATCAGAGGCTCGAACTGTTGATCCGACGGGATCGCTGCCAGAATTCGCTCTCGATAGGCTGCAGCCTCGATCACCGAGCGGATTGGGGGCTTCAAATTTGGCATAACGATGGCGCGAGCAAACTGACGGGCCGAGTGGGGAAGAACTGCTTTTAGGGCTTCGCCATCCCGTAAATGGAGGTGCCAATCGTCGGGCCGAGTGATGGTGAGTTTTTGCATCTCTCAATCATAAAATTTTGACGTTAGCTTGATCTACTCCCATATCCGTCAGCCGTGGGATTAGAGCTAAAGAGCAAACACCTGAACTTACCTGCATAAATCAGGATTTTGTCTGCGCTCAAAGCTCACCAGACGTGATGCGACAGCGACTGCAGCTCTTAGGGGGTATCACCTGGCTGATGTTGCAATCTCCCCAACATTGGCACTGCACGATCGAAGAATTAGAAGTGAGAATTCTACCCAGTCTTACCCTGAACCAATTTCGTTATTACGAAGCGGGAGGTCAACCCATCGGATTTGTCGGTTGGGCCTACTTGCCCGCAGAAGCAGAAGAGAAGTATCAAACAGGAGGCTACAAACTAAGGATTGGTATACAACACCGCTATCCCAGTAGGTTGATACCATCCAAATTAGCAACGGGGTCTCTCTACATGAGGTCTCAAGTTAATGAGATGGTTCAAGCTTAGGATACTTATGAGGCTGCAGGGTCTACAACAACTGCTAGAACTCAGTTAGATGCAACGCTAAAGCAAGCCTGGACTGTCTAGAGCTACGTATTCACTAGTTAAATTGAAAGAGGGGGGTAACCTCCTCTCTTTTTCGTTTCTTCAATTTCGTAAGGGCTCATGAATTCTGCCGTGGAGAAATCACGGGTGCTAGGGGGAGGTGGTCTATCGAAGCCTTAGACTACGCCTTTCAAATATCTTTGTCGCTCACATTGAGGAAACTTTTCAATTGCGTACCGTAACATCGTGTGGGGCATGTTCTGGTAATGCTCTTTGAGAAAGCCTTTCTCTGTTTCTAGATCGCGTTTACCAATCTCACGCAGCATCCAGCCTACGGCTTTGTGGATTAGATCTTCCGTGTCGTGTAAGAGTAGCTTGGCAATGGCTAAGGCATCCTCAAAGTCATGATTGCGAATCCATTGAAAGGTTGCCATCATGGCAATTCGTCGCTCCCATAAGCTTTGAGACTGGGCAAGTTGGAAGATGGGTTGACGATCTTTCCCTTCTAAAAAAGCCCCCATGATTTGATAAGCAGAACTGTCCACCAAATCCCAGTTGTTGATGTACTGGGTATGGTGGAGATAAAGATCGTAAAGATGGGCTTGTTCTTCTTCAGGGGCCTTCTGAAATTTCTTGACCCAGACTAGGAGAGCAAATAATCGTTCTTCATGAAACGGTGATTTGAGAAGAGCAATCACCTCTTCGTTGGGGAGGTGTTGATAGCGGGTGACCTGCTGTCTGAGGATAGGGACTCGAATCCCTAAGAATTGATCGCCCTCTCCATACTCACCTGTCCCTGTTTTGAAAAATCGCTGAGAATGTTCGGCAATTTCTGGGTTGGCTAGGGATACAAGCTGTTCATGAACCGCCTCAGCAGTGAGATTATTTGCCACTGTAATAAAAGGCGATTTCCTTATCTTTTAGCGGAGCGAAATTTGCATCCAATAGCATTTGATTGAGTTTGTCTTGGGCAATATGCTTGGCGCCAATCCGTACAATCCGAGATCTCATGGTATTAGATACGCCACTCCGTTGCCGATTAGACTCTAGACCCATGACCTGATTGTAGAGATTGAGTTTGGCGGTCGGAATGGGAGAGCCATCGAGATCCAGACCTTTTGAGATCGCAGCATCAACTGCTTCTGCCCCCGTCGTGTTTGAAGTATTAGTCATGTTTGAGTTCATTCTCAGTTCACGTTGGGATTGTACCAATGATTGGGGGACTACTCACCTTAGTTTGGGTAGAGAGATTGCACCTAAAAAAAGCTCAGATGGAAAAACTCAGTTTGCTGAGCTGAGAAATACCCAACGCAGAGTCGGAAACTCAGTCGGCCTACCTGACGGGTCGGAGAGAGTCTCAAGTTGAAAGAATGGACTGATCAACATTGGGACTGAGAGAGTTTGTCATCCTAACGTCTGGATCCCTTTCAAGGCGGGTAATGCGGCCCCGCCAGTAGGGGAAGGGGCCATCTTCTAAAAGCCAGCTCACCTCCCCAAAGGTTGGAATGTAGTAGCCACCTAACACAGCGTAGTCCGAAAAAGTGCCAAACCAGGGGGTCTCAATAGACTGTCCCGCCACTATTCGAGGTCGAGTTGCAGCACTAATTTGCCCCAGGTTACCGTTCTGATCGAAGTTAAAACGCACTGCTGCTGGTCCCTCCTCGCCAGTGACCTCTACGGTGACCTCATCAAGTTCACGCCAATGCAGCAGCGGATTATTAAGCAACGCATCAGGGCAAAAGACCAGTTCCGCCAGGTACCGCATCAGTTCACCTTTATCAGTACTAACTCCTCCAGCTTTCAGAAGGGGAATCGAACCCCACAGTTTTCCTTCCAGCGTGCCTTTGCCATTTACGTAACTGTCAACCACTTCGATGGTGATCAGAGGGAAGAGACGAAAGGTAGCTCGCCAGACAAACCCCGGTTGTTGCACCGCAAAGTCCTGAATGGCTGAAAAGGGAATCCACCGTCCCTTTTCAGAGAGACGCATTTCACCCGTTTGGTAAATTCGCACAACGTTGGGGCAATTTTGAGAGTGTAATCGTCCTTGGTTCGCTGGCAGCGATCGCACCGCCCATTCATGAATTAACATGGGTGGCACAATCGGCTGCCGATCCCTGCGAAGCGTTCTCAAGGCTTGGACTTGCCGATTAATCGAGAGATGGAACTGGCGGGCTAACCAGACCTGAATAATGGCCAAGATAGATAGAATTGCCAGTAATAGTGTGATCCTGAGGGACAAAATAACCTCCCTAAGCGTCTGACAGAATGTTCACACCCGAAGTGATGGCCTTTATTAATAGAGGCGTTATTCACGCTTTAGCCTGGAGCAGGTCGATGGTCTATAGATGGGGATTGGCTGTGTCGCTCAGATGAATCGGATCCAGCGGCTTGACTGCACAGAAGCACTAACTGGCCCCTGACATCGGACTGATCCAGTAACTCATGGGCATGAGCAGCATCTTCTAGGGGCAGGCGATCGGCAATGATAGGTTGGATAGAACCATTAGCCAGTAGGTCTAAGAGAATCTTTAAATCTTCCTGGAACCAATCCGGCTGACGTTGCTTTAGATCGGCAATGCTATAGAAAACGGCCTTTTGCCCATCAGGCCAAAGCTTCAATAGGGTCAGAAGGCCCATACTACTTCCTAACTTCAATAACCGCCCGCGCTGGTTAGCTAGGGCAGAGGAGAAACCATAACTCACAAGTTGTCCGTTGGATCGCAACGTTTGATAGGACTGTAGGAGATGACGACCGCCGATGGAATCAAAAACAACATCAACCCCTTCTGGTGCGAGACGACGAATCTCCTGCCTGAAATCTTTCTGCTGATAGTCAATTGGGACTGCACCTAGATTGGCGATCAAGTCCTGTTTGGTTGCCGAATCGGTGCCGTACATCTGTAGGTCTATAAGATGACCTAGCTCCAAGAGAGCGGTTCCTACACCACCTGCAGCACCATGAATTAAGATGCGATTACCAGCCTGAACTTTAGCGATGCGATGGAGCAGTTGATAGGCCGTAACATACTGCAGCACAAGACTGACCGCCTCGGCAGAATCAACCCCATCTGGCACCAAAACGCACTCGGCAGCAGGGACACAGATAAACTCACTGTAACCCCCAACGACGGTGAGAGCCACGACTCGCTGTCCGGTTTTCAGATCTTCAACCTCAGGACCGAGTTGATCCACAATACCCACAATTTCATAGCCTGGGGTAAACGGCACTTTGGGTAACCCAGGATAGAGTCCTTCGCGGACCAGAACATCGGTAAACGCAACACCCGTAGCCAATACTCGAATACGAACCTCTCCAACTTGGGGTTCAGGGCATTCATCCACAACTATCTGCAAGACACCTGGTCCTCCATGGTGGGTAATTACCACATGTCGATAGTGCATGTCGCTTCCTCTGGTGAGTGCTACACATCTTCAAAATGGGGCTTTAAATCTCACCCTAAATTGGGATAGTGAGGAACATGTGAGGGTTGTAGACAATGATCAGCAACAGTCTGAATCCCCTCACATTGTCTTCAACTTTTCGCTTTAGTCTCAGGGTATCGATTTACGTGGTGGAGGATCGGAGATGACCACTCTAACCCTCAATGTTTCTACGGTTAGCCCTCTAGGGGACCGCGTCTTTCTGAAAGTCAGCAAGGCTGAAGAAAAGACCACAGGTGGGATTTTAATGCCTGACACGGCCCAAGAAAAGTCTCAAATTGGGGAGGTGGTCAGTGTTGGCCCTGGTCAACGGCATGACAAGGGTTCCTATATGCCCATGGATGTCCATGTGGGCGAATAGGTGCTGTATGCCAAATATGCTGGCACTGATATCAAGCTGGGTAGTGAAGATTATGTGCTGGTCAAGGAGCAAGATATTCTCGCGATTGTCGCTTAGATCGTCAAAGTGCTGGAGGTAAGTAACTATGGCTAAGGCAATTATGTATGATACAGATGCTCGTCATGCCTTAGAGCAAGGGATTGATCTGCTGGCTGAGGCTGTTGCAGTAACCTTAGGGCCAAGGGGACGCAATGTCGTCCTAGAGAAGAAATTTGGCACCCCTCAAATTGTCAATGATGGCATCACCATTGCCAAGGACATTGAACTTGAAGACCATATCGCCAATACTGGGGTTTCTTTGTTGCGCCAAGTTGCCGCTAAAACCAATGATGCAGCAGGAGATGGTACCACCACAGCGGTTGTGTTGAGTCATGCCATGGTTAAGGAAGGATTGCGGAATGTTGTAGCTGGGGCCAATCCGATCGCAATCCGGCGAGGGATCAACAAGGCAACCCATTTTATGCTGGGACAAATCACTAAACATGCCCTGCCAGTCAGAGATGCTACAGCCATTACGCAAGTAGGGACCATTGCTGCCGGGAATGACGGAACCGTGGGTCAAATGATTGCGGAAGCAATGGCTAAGGTGGGTCAGGAAGGCGTGATCACGTTGGAAGAAGGCAAGTCCATGCAGACCGAAGTCGAGGTCACTGAAGGGATGCGGTTTGACAAGGGCTATATCTCTCCCTACTTTGTCACGGATGCCGAGCGGATGGAGGCCATTCTAGAGGATGCCTACATCATGCTAGCGGATAAAAAGATCACGTTGGTTAACGACTTACTGCCAATTCTGGAGAAAATCTCTCAAACAGGTAAACCCTTTTTAATTGTGGCTGAAGACATTGAGAAGGAAGCTTTGGCCACCCTTGTCCTCAATCGATTACGAGGTGTTGTCACTGTTGCTGCAGTCAAGGCTCCTGGATTTGGCGATCGTCGCAAGGATATGCTGGCTGACATGGCAGTACTCACCGGAGGCCAGGTCATCAGCAAAGATGCAGGTCTAACGTTAGAGAACGTCACACTAGACATGATGGGACACGTGCGTCGAGTAACCATTACCAAAGACCATACTACCCTCGTTGCCGAAGGAAACGAGACTGATGTCAAAACTCGTTGTGAGCACATTCATCGCCAGATCGAGGAAACCGAATCATCCTTTGAGCAAGAAAAACTGCAAGAGCGTCTTGCCAAACTCTCTGGAGGGGTAGCCGTAATCAAGGTCGGGGCGGCAACAGAAACGGAGATGAAGGATCGCAAGTTAAAACTAGAAGACGCGATTAACGCCACCAAAGCAGCGGTTGAGGAAGGCATTGTTCCTGGTGGCGGCACAACGCTAGTCCATCTCGCGCCTCACTTAGAAGATTGGTCTGCTGAACATCTAGTAGGCGATGAGCTCATCGGGGCCATGATTCTGGCTCGTTCGCTCTCTGCACCCCTGAGGCAGATTGTAGAGAATGCGGGTCTGAATGGGGCGGTGATTGTTGAGCACCTAAAGGATTTAGCATTCAACACTGGCTATGATGCGATGACAGACCAGTTCGTGGATATGTTCGCAGCAGGAATTGTTGATCCGGCTAAGGTAGCCCGTGCCGCATTGCGGAATGCAGCTTCGATTGCTGGCATGGTCCTGACAACCGAGTGTATCATCGCCGAGCAACCTGAGCCCAAAACCCAAGACTTGGCAAATGTAGGTGTAGGAAGCGATAACTTCGGCTACTGATTCCCCACATGCAGAATAGTCTAGAGGTTTTCTAAACTATCCTTTTCAAAATAATGCTGACGGGCACTCCTGCAGACCAGCGAAAAAGCATCCTAGCTACTAGTCGGATTAGCCAAGCTTTGCAGCTGTAAGTGCAGTGGAACCAATGGAGAAGGTTTCTGGTTATTCAGTAGACCTTCGTGCTCATAGTAGAAACGCAGCTTCAACATTTGTATAGCCAGGGATAAGAGCTATGACCATAAAATTTCACGATCGCACCCAGGCTGGCCAATGGTTGGCTAGGCGACTCACCCACTATGCTAATCACGCTAATATTTTGGTGATCGCGTTACCGCGAGGGGGCGTTCCGATTGCCTTTGAAGTGGCTAAGGTGCTGAATGCTCCCTTGGATTTCTGTCTCGTGCGGAAGTTGGGTGTTCCCAATCACAGCGAGCTGGCTATGGGAGCAATTGCTATAGGTGGCGTACAGGTGCTGAATCGTGATGTAGTGAGCGAATGGGGTATCTCCAGACAGGTCATTAACCAGGTGGCCATCAAGGAAATGCGGAAATTACAACACCAAGATTGCCTTTATCGAAGCGGGCACCCTAGAACCATCATTCGCGATCGCACTTTGATACTGGTTGATGATGGAATAGCGACAGGGGCCACTATCCGTGCTGCTATTACCGTGTTGCAAAAACAACAGCCTCAACACATTATTGTGGCTGCACCCGTCATTGAGTCAGCAACCTTTCAAGCACTACAAGCTGAAGTGGAAGACGTGGTTTGTCTGATCACAGCCAAAGAATTCTCTGCTATCTCTTTCTGGTACGTGAACTTCAGGCAAATAACTGATGAAGAGGTCCTCAGCCTACTGGAAAGGTCTTCAACCCCCAACCAGCAGACATCAATCGTTTAGTAGATTTCTCAGACATCCATTCGAAGGTCGATAATGACCAGTATTTGATAGGTGATCTTCATAGATTTCACATAATTGTCAATTAATCTTTTTAGTACCTGTCATCAAACCTGGGATGGAACGTGAGGGAAGGAAGAAATGTTCTAATAGATGGAGTCAATCATAATGTCATCCGTATCAAACGCAGTACTGGCAAGGTGCCCTGATGTTGCTAAATCGCCTGATAAAGTGATTTGTCACTATGTTAATGGGATGCAGCAAACTCAAATTATCCGCATTGCTAACCTTCCCCACGGTTTCTTCGAGCGGACTGTTTTACCAGGGAATCAACTTTTTTTTGAAGCCTATCCCAATGCCGAGCTAGAGGTTCATACCTATGAAATTGCCAGTGCGACTTTAACCGAAAAAATCACTTGCGATCGCTTGGCAGTCCCTAAAAGGATGCGAAAAATCTAACTTTTCTTCCTTGAGATGGAAGCTTATGGAAGATTAATAGCCCTGGAATCCTTTTAATTCTGGGCAAACTATGACCCGATCGCTACAGTCTTTCATCCTACAGGAGGCAGGCTATGCTTTGGCTGTATTCCCACAAATTGGCCTCTTTCTGGTGGCTAGAAATTGAGACAGCTGAACCGCAGTGCACATACTATTACGGCCCCTTCAAAAGTGCATTAGAAGCTGAATGTCATCAACCCGGTTACGTGGAAGACTTAGTAGCAGAACAAGCCCACGGCATTACTGTCAACATCCGCCAGTGTCAGCCAGAAACCTTGACCATTGTCAGCACGGAGAACTCCGATTGGCCTTCCCCATCCATACCAGCTCCATAACTCAAGCAGGGATATGGTTACTCAAAGCCTCAAATTTACCCCCCAGGTTGTCCCCACTGGCGTTTTAAAACTGTTGTGGGTTTTGTTTTTATCCTTCCTGATTGGTTTGGAGCGGGAAGGGCATCACACTCAAACAGGTCGCTATGCTTTTGGAGGGGTTCGCACCTATCCGCTGATTGGTTTAGTGGGGTATTGCATCGCCTTTTTGTCCAAAGGTCAAAGTTTACCGATGGCCATTGGGTTCCTGGCCATCGCTGGTCTGATGGCACTCTCTTATTGGCACAAGGTACAAACAGCAGAAGGAGCGGGTTTAACCTCTGAAATTGCTAGTCTGGCCACCTATTTGGTCGGTGCGCTGGTTTACCTTGGTCATTTTTGGGAAGCTGCGGCATTAGCGATTATTAGTTTAATCCTACTGGAGTTAAAGGCAGCACTAGAAAAGCTAGCTGCCCGGTTTTCACCAGAGGATATTTTCACATTTACCAAGTTTTTACTGCTGACTTGTGTGATATTGCCTGTTCTACCGAATCAAGCCTATGGAGAGTTTCAAATTAACCCCTTTAAAACTTGGCTAGTGGTTATTGCAGTAAGTAGTGTGTCCTATGCCAGTTATCTGTTACAGCGGGTATTTAAGGGAAAAGGGAGTTTGATTCTGGTTGCTCTATTAGGGGGGGCCTATTCCTCAACCGTAACAACCGTAGCTCTTGCCAAGCAATCCGTCGCAGATCATGCTCCTCAGCGGTATGCTGGGGCAATTCTCATGGCCTCAGGAATGATGTACTTTCGCTTAGCCTTACTGGTCTATCTCTTTAATCCCAGTCTAGGAGAGCTTCTCTCTCTACCAATGAGTCTAGTCGCAATTGCAGCAATAGGCAGTGGGGGAATGTGGTCAATGCGATCAATTGCAAGTGTCTCAACACAAGCCGCTCCACGAGGAGCCACCCAAAACCCACTGGAACTCAGAGTTGCTTTGGCATTTGCAGGATTGTTCGTGATGTTGTTAGTCCTCACCCACTATGTAATCCAGTATTTAGGTCAGGTGGGTATTTACACCCTAGCAGGTATTTTGGGGTTCGCAGATGTCGATCCATTTATTATGGGTATCACTCAGACCGTTGGTCAGTCTACTGCTCTGCAGGTAGGTGCAATCTCTATTTTAATTGCCGCAGCCAGCAACAACGTTGCGAAAGGCTGCTACACCTTAGTTTTTGGTGATCGAAAAACAGGGCAACAAAGCCTTATCTTACAGAGTTTTTTAGCCCTAATAAGCTTAAGTCCCATCCTTTACATAGATTAGAAATAATTTCCTGTTCAGGGAGAGAATTACCCACCTTGTCTCGAACAATAGTCAGGACAATCGTTCGCTGCAGTCGTTAAGACTCTACTGGGATGTACAGCACACTTGAGATAAACGTTATGGTGATAAAACTTACAGCTTCGACAATGGCTATGATAACCTTCTTTTTGCAATCCTAGAGAATGGCTGATTGCTTTGACAAGGTTGGGATACCAGCGAATCAAGATTATGAGTGACAGCACCATCCATACCCCCAAAATAAAAGAGACATTTTCCTGATTGGCAGGAACTTCCCTTATATTTGAGGTATCAAATCTGTCACTTGGGACAACAATTTCAGTCCTTTCTGGCCGTTTTATGAATATTCGGCCCCAACGCATGTAGTATCTCATTTCTAGCACCCAGCGATTGATTGACACAAACTGCTACGGTGTGGTCGAGACGTTCTCAAAAGTTGATAGCAGCCTACGTCAAGACCAATGTTATGAATAGTCTTGAAAGTCTTGTAAAAGGTCTTATTGCCTGAATTTGATTAACACTTTCTGACTCAAACCTAGAGAAAAAACTTGAGAAAACTGTGAGAAATCACGGATGGGATACTGACAAGGCTCAAAGCCAAAATCTGTTCAATTCACGATGCAGTCAGTACCTCGATCTCCCATGAGTAGGTAGAGCTCTTCCAAGAGCGACCCATAGACTGAATTCACACCCTCATCTATTCCTCAAAATGATCGCCTAGATTGAGAGTAACCCATCCAAGGGGGTTGCGGTAAGCATTTAAGCCTTCTCTACTAACCCAGATCTGTCCAGTAGCTCATGAAGCAAGTGATCATTCGACACAAGCCAATTGAATATTGCGACAGGGCAGCCAAGACATAGATTCGACTCAACATTACATCTACTGAAACCATCAGGAGATAGCTAGAATCCTAAGCTTATTGAAGGTTTGGAAATATTATTTTTTCAGCGATATTCCAAGGATATTAGGGAGTGTGCAATGGAATTTTTTAATAAACAATCTTCGGTCACCCATCAAACGATTCCTCAGCATCCAGCATCCACTCAAACGACAACAGAGGAACCGGAGACGCCAGAGGTTATTTCGTTAGGTACTCCAGTACGGATATTACGGGGATCCCTTCGTGGATGTACAGGTAAAATCTCAGGCAGTACAAATGATGGTGTTTTTTTTATTCAAAGAGATTTAGGTACAAAACAAAAAGGAAATTCCCAATCACCAGACGGTCCTTTCTTGGGTAATGAATTTGAGATTTTGGATTGACATAAACGCCTTTAAATTTTTAAATTCTATATGCTTTTAAACAGTTTAGTGTGCTTTCTTTATTACACGAAAAAGCACTCATCGCTCATAGGAATAATATCCCTCAAGTGCGTACAGGGAAAAGGAATAAAAGGTTCTAAGCAGATCTAAACGGAAGTTATTTTCCAGCCAATTATCTGGAAATTTTATATCCTTGCGACTGATCTATACTGGATAGACTTACTCACAGGTTCTTCAAACTTTAGAGGTAGTTTGAAGATGAGGTGGACAAGGCAATTCTTTCCTCTGCCTACAGCCTCTGAGACAGACGGTGATAATAATGATGAACAAGAAAATTCTAGTAGCCATGGATGGTTCAGATACTAGTGAGTTTGTATTTGAACAAGCCATCCGTATCGCAAAGGAATACAAATCTAGCCTTAAACTCCTACATGTTTTAACGACTCAAGATCAGAGCTTATCCTCTCTTGAATCCTATAGTGAGGCATCTCCAGATTCAGAGATGACTTCAAATCTGTATGATAGACCAACCTCCAATCTTTCTGAAATGAATGTTGAGGATAAGACCCTGAGGCGTTTAGTCGGTTGCGTAGAAAGAGCAAAAGCTTCACAAATAGACGCAGATTATATCTGTATGATGGGTGATCCTGGACAAACTATTTGTGACTTAGCACTATCGTGGCATGCTGATTTAATTCTTTTGGGGGGCGAAGCACAAGCCAGCGATCGAGCATCTTCTCTAAACAGTGTCAGAAACTTTGTCACACATAATGCACCTTGTTCTGTCGAAGTGGTTCGACTGTCCAGGGATCCTCAGTCATTCTCTGCGCTCGGAAGTGAGACACTTTTCGCTCATCTTTCCGGGTGGCAATAAAGAAGCCTACTCGGAAAAAGTCGAATTTGCACGTTCGCACATCTCACCGTTCGGACTCAGCTAAAGACTCAAACGAATATCGTTGGTCTGTTAGTTACAAAGGGGTTTTATTAGGAGGTGGCTCGCCCTAAAACATCATTATGCAGGGTGAGTCAACTACTACAAAATCAAACCCCCTCTCTATTTCAGGAGCAATAATGATGGAAATCCTTTTATACACATCAGGAACTACTTACTTGATCGTCAAGCTGAGTGTCTTGTTGCTGGCATTAATGATGTGGTGGTGGGCGATGCATTCCCCCAAACCTTCCTAAAGAGTGGATACCCCCCTTCACAAGACGCCCCAGGTTTTCTGTGAGGCGATGCTTTGGGATTCAATGTTTAGGTTAGGACGATACCGATGGCTGCTTATACATCCACTGGCGTCTTAGAGAGGAACGGCACTGAACATCATCACCCCTTTGTTCAAGGACCTTCTCTTTCAGCCACTACTTTTCCATTGCCTGCGATCGCAGGTCAAAATGCGATTAAATTGGCGCTTCTCTTAGCAGCCGTTGATCCAAAATTGGGAGGTGTTGTCATTTCGGGACGTCGGGGCACAGCAAAATCCGTCATGGCTCGGGCAATTCACGATTTACTCCCTCCAATTACTGTCATTCAAGGATCGTGCTGCAATTGTGACCCGCAACACCCAGAAGAGTGGGACGATCAAACCCTCAGAAGAGCGCATACCGCTAAAACACCCCACAACGGCGAGCCCTTACCCACGGCAGTGATATCCACTCCTTTTGTCCAGGTACCGCTGGGAGTGACTGAAGATAGACTATTGGGCTCCGTTGATGTCAGCCAATCCGTCCGCCAGGGAGAAGCCGTCTTCCAACCCGGACTATTGGCATTGGCTCACCGAGGAATTCTCTACGTCGATGAGATTAATTTACTAGAAGATCAAATTAGCAACTTACTGATGACAATTTTGGCAGCAGGCCAGAACCAGATCGAACGCGAAGGAATTAGCTTTCAACACCCCTGTCAGCCCCTATTCATTGCCACTTATAATCCTGAAGAAGGAGAACTACGAGACCATTTTAGCGATCGCTTTGCCTTTACCCTGTCTGCCGATCAAGTCTTAGGATTAGACGTTCGGGTGCAGGCGGTCGAACAGGCCATCCAGTATGCAGAAACACCTCAAGCTTTTTTGCAGCAGTATCAAGAAGACATTGAGGACCTCAAAACTCAAATTCTCCTAGCTCAGGAATGGCTAAAGGAGGTCCAGATTCAGCCTGATCAAATTGAATATCTCGTGCGCGAAGCGATTCGAGGGATGGTAGAGGGGCATCGAGCTGAATTATTCGCGCTGCGCATTGCTAAAGCTAAAGCTGCCCTTGATGGTCGCTTGGCGGTCAATGCTGAGGACTTACGCTGTGCCGTAGAGTTTGCGATTATTCCTCGATCAACCCTCATTGACCTGCCCCCAGAGTCACCTTCACCACCCCCACCAGCAGACCCAGCCGAATCCCAACAGGAC